>JBBJMS010000004.1:0-58902 GCA_037720315.1 Variovorax sp.
GCCGGGCCGCCGGTGTTGCCCCCGGCAGGGGGTGGGCGGCTACACGAAGTGAGCCAACCTCAGGCCGAGCCTATTCCTGCGCGGGCCAGTCGCGGATGTAGGCCTTCAGCATCTTGTTCTCGAAATTCTGGCTGTCGACCACGGCCTTGGCGACGTCGTAGAAGCTGATCACGCCCATCAACATGCGCTTGTCCATCACGGGCATGTAGCGCGCATGGCGCTCCAGCATGATGCGGCGGGTTTCGTCGAGGTCGGTCTCGATGGTGCAGGTGACCGGATGGTCGTCCATGGCCTTGCGAACCAGCGTGCCACCGACCTGCCCGCCGTTGGCGACGATGGCCGCGATGACTTCGCGGAACGTGAGCATGCCGACCAGGTCGCCGTGTTCCATCACGACCAGCGAACCGATGTCCTTGTCGGCCATCGTGTTCACCGCATCGGCGAGAGGTTCGTCGGGGGTGACGGTGTAGAGCGTGTTGCCCTTCACCCGAAGGATGTCGCTGACTTTCATCGGTTGCTCCTCACTTGCTCGGCGGCGTGCCGAATTGAATATAGCCCACAATGATCGGCCGTCCACCGGCCCACGTCGACGTTGCAGTCATCGCCACCGCCGGGGCTCGGACAACGATCTCGAAAGACCCGCATGCCCGGCTACTCCGACCCCGGCTTCGACACGCTGGCGCTGCACGCCGGCGCGGCACCCGACCCCGCCACCGGCGCGCGCGCGGTGCCGATCCACCTGACCACCTCGTTCGTGTTCGAGTCGAGCGACCACGCAGCGGCGCTGTTCAACCTTGAGCGCGCAGGGCATGTGTACTCGCGCATCAGCAATCCGACCAACGCGGTGCTCGAGCAGCGTGTGGCCGCGCTCGAAGGCGGCATCGGCGCCATCGCAACCGCCAGCGGCCAAGCGGCGCTGCACCTGTCGATCGCGACGCTGATGGGCGCCGGCTCGCACATCGTTGCCAGCACGGCGCTGTACGGCGGTTCGCAGAACCTGCTGCACTACACAATGCGGCGCTTCGGCATCCAGACCACCTTCGTGCCCCGGTGACCACGACGCCTGGCGGTGCGCCCGACGCGGCTTTTCGGCGAAACCGTCGAACCCTGGCCTGGACGTGCTGGACACCCCGTCGTCGCGCAGATTGCCGAGGACGCCGGCGTGCGCTGCTGTCGATTCGACGCTGACGTCGCCCTGGCTGGCGCGGCCGCTGGAGCACGGCGCCGACCTGGTCTATCACTCGGCCACCAAGTTCTTGTCAGGCCACGGCACGGTGATCGGGGGCGTGGTGGTGGACGGTGGCAGTTTCGACTGGGAACGATCGGGCAAGTTCGCCGAGCTGACCCAGGCCTACGACGGCTTCCACAACATGGTGTTCAGCGAGGAAAGCACGGTCGGCGCGTTCCTGCTGCGCGCTCGGCGCGAAGGCCTGCGCGACTTCGGCGCATCGATGAGCCCGCACACCGCCTGGCTGATCCTGCAGGGCATCGAGACGCTGCCGCTGCGCATGGAGCGCCACATCGACAACACGCAGAAGGTGGTGGAGTTCCTGGTGGCGCATCCGTTCGTGGCGCGCGTCGGGCATCCGCTGCTCGAATCGCATCCAAGCCATGCGCTGGCCGGCCGGCTGCTGCGACACGGCGCGAAGGGTGCAGGCGCGGTCTTCAGCTTCGACATCAAGGGCAGCCGGGAACAGGGCAAGAAGTTCATCGAGGCGCTCAAGCTGTTCAGCCACCTGGCCAATGTCGGCGACTGCCGCAGCCTGGTGATCCATCCCGCGAGCACCACGCATTTCCGCATGACCGACGAAGCACTGGCGGGCGCAGGGATCTCGCAGGGCACGATCCGGCTGTCGATCGGACTCGAAGATCCGGCCGACCTGATCGACGATCTGAAGCGCGCGCTCAAGGCGGCAGAGAAAGCGGTGGCGTGATGGAGTTCGTCGTCAACGGTCATGCCACCTATTGCTACACCGCCGCCAAACCGCTCGACGCAGCCAAGCCGACGGTGGCGTTCATCCACGGCGTGCTCCACGACCACAGCGTATGGAGCCTGCAAAGCCGCTGGTTCGCCAACCACGGCTGGAACGTCTTGGCAGTGGACCTGCCCGGCCACTGCCGCAGCGCCGGCCCGCCGCCCGCGAGTGTCGAGGCGGCCGCCGGCTTCGTCGTCGCCCTGCTCGACGCGGCTGGCGTCCACAAGGCAGCCCTGGTCGGCCACAGCTTCGGCTCGCTGATCGCACTCGAAGCCGCTGCGCGCTCGCCCGGGCGGGTCACGCATCTCGCACTGGTCGGCACTGCCTACCCGATGACCGTCTCGCCCGCGCTGCTGGACGGCGCGCAGAACGATCCGCAGCGCGCGATCGAAATGGTCAACACCTTCTCGCACGCGCTGATGGCGCCGCCACCTTCGTCGCTCGGGCCCGGCACCTGGGTCCATGGCAGTTCGCGTGCTCTCATGCGGCGCGTGCTCGCAAGCAACCGGGATGCCAACGTGTTCCACATCGGGTTCAAGGCCTGCAACGACTATGCGAACGGAGAAACGGCAATGGCCTCAGTGCAGTGCCCCACGCTGTTTCTGCTCGGCGAGGCCGACCAGATGACGCCGACGCGCGCCACGCGCACGCTGATCGGGAAGGCGGGCAGTGCGAAGGTCGTAACCGTCAACGCCGGCCACGCACTGCTGAGCGAGGCGCCCGATGCCGTTCTCTTCGCGCTCCGGGATTTTTTGGAGAGCTGACCGCCGCGGGCCTCAGCGCAGTTCGTTGATGTCTGCTGTTTCGAGCAGCGGCGTTGGCGCACCGCGCCGGGCGACGACGAGCATCGCCCTGCCGACCTGTTCGCTGGTGGTGATGCCGTTCGGCGTCCACCGGTGCATCAGTGCGAAGAACGGGCTCGCCAGCACGTAGGCCCAACGGTAGAGCGCAGTCTTGGAGCGAACGCCGTAAAGCGGCTGGATCAAACCGGGGCGGAACATGTAGGCGGCCTTGAAGGGCATGCGCATCAGCGCGTTCTCGGTCGCGCCCTTCACGCGCGCCCACATGCTGCGCCCGCGCTCGCTGCTGTCTGTGCCGGCGCCCGACACGTAGATGAAGGTCATCTGCGGATTGAGCCGGACCAGCACCTGCGCGGCTGCCAGCGTGATGTCGTGGGTGATGCGGCGGTAGGCCGTCTCGCCCAGGCCCGCCGATGACACGCCGACGCAGAAGAAGCAGGCGTCGTAGCCTTCGAGATCGGCCTCGACGGCGCTGTAGTCGAGCATGTCTGAGACTATGCGTTCGCCCAGTTTTGGATGCGTGGCGCCCGTGAGGCTGCGCCCGACGCTCAGAACGTATGACACGTCCGCAGCGAGCAGGCATTCACGAAGCACACCCTGCCCCACCATGCCGGTCGCCCCGAAGAGCAGTACCTTCATGGCGCTAGCGCAAAGGCCGCGGGTTCCCGGCAGAGTGCGTCGAGCAACCGCGCGACTTCAGGCGACAAAGCCCGCTCCGGCTGCAGCGCCCCGAGCAGGCGCGCCAGCGTTTCGGCGTGCGGCAACAACGGCCCGATGAAGCGAGTGCCGGCCCCGCTGGCGACGAGGATGGTGGGGAAGGTCTGGACATCGAAGTCGTCCGCAAGTTCGGCATGGTCTTCGATGTCGACCCAGGCAAAGCGCAGCTGCGGATGCGCGCGCGCCACTTGTTCGAACAGCGGCCGGTACTCCCGGCATGCGCCGCACCATTCGGCGCAAAGACAGACGACCCACAGCGCGTCGGCAGTTGCGGAATCGGTGGGCACCGTCGAAATGCTGGAAGCCAAGGTCGGTGAGTTGCTGTTGGAGGGGAAGCCGGCGCTGATTATCGTCACGGAGCGGCGGCGCATGCTGCATGAGCACGCCTCGAGTGGCCGGTATCATGCCATCGGGTCTTCTGCCGCACCGCCGCTGCCCACCCGATTCGATTGCCGTGACCGCACCCAAAGTTCCCCCCGCCTCCGTCTCCGCCACCCGCCTGCTCGCCGTCGGCAGCCTGGTCGGACTGATCGTGCTCGGGCTCGCCTGGGAGCTGTGGCTGGCGCCGCTTCGGCCCGGCGGCTCGTGGCTCGCGCTGAAGGTGCTGCCGCTCGTGGTGCCGCTCGCGGGGCTGCTCAAGAATCGCATGTACACGTACCGCTGGGTCAGCCTGATGGTATGGCTCTATTTCACCGAAGGCGTGGTGCGCGCCTGGAGCGACACCAACGGCACCAGCCAGATCCTCGGGCTGGTCGAGGTGGCGCTGTGCCTTTTGCTGTTCATCGCCTGCGCCATGCATGTCCGCCTGCGGCTGCGCCATGCGGCGCAGGCACCCGATTCGAACGGAGCCGCCACATGAGTTCTTTGATCGAAACGCTGCGCACCATCGTCGGCGAGGCCCATGTATTGACCGACGGCGACCTCGGCGCATGGGAGCAGGACTGGCGCAAGCGCTCGCGCGGCAAGGCGTTGGCTGTGGTCCGGCCAGCCACCACGCAGCAGGTGGCCGAAGTGGTCATGGCCTGCGCCGCGGCCGGCACCGCAATCGTGCCGCAGGGCGGCAACACCGGGCTGGCGGTCGGCTCGATTCCGGACGAGAGCGGTACCCAGGTCCTGCTGAGCCTGCAGCGCCTGAACGCGATCCGCAGCGTCGACGCGGCCAACCTCACGATGACGGTCGAGGCCGGTTGCGTGCTGCAGACGTTGCAGGAAGCGGCCGAGCAGGCCGGCTTCCTGTTCCCGCTCAGCCTGGCGGCCGAAGGCAGTTGCACCATCGGCGGCAACCTGGCCACCAACGCCGGCGGCACGCAGGTGCTGCGCTATGGCAATGCGCGCGACCTGTGCCTCGGGCTCGAAGTCGTCAATGCCCAAGGCGCCATCTGGGAGGGCACGAGCGGCCTGCGCAAGGACAACACCGGCTACGACCTGCGCGACCTCATGATCGGCAGCGAAGGCACGCTCGGCATCATCACCGCCGCGACGCTGAAGCTGTACCCGCTGCCTGCGGCGAGGCTCACCGCATGGGCGGCCGTGCCGTCGCTCGAGCATGCGGTCGTGCTGCTCGGGCTGGCACACAAGCAGCTCGGTTCGGGGCTCACGGGTTTCGAAGTGATGGGCAAGTTCGCACTCGGCCTCGTCGCGAAGCACTTTCCCACGATGCGCGTGCCGTTCCTCGACGACGAGAACGCGCCCTACTGCGTGCTGCTCGAAAACTCGGACAGCGAATCCGAGGAGCATGCCCGTGGCCGTTTCGAGGCGCTGCTCGAAACCGCGTTCGAAGCCGGCTGCGTCGGCGATGCGGTGGTGGCCGAAAACCTCGCGCAGGCACACCAGCTCTGGCATGTGCGCGAATCGATACCGCTCGCGCAGGCCGAGGAAGGCTTGAACATCAAGCACGACATCTCGATCCCGGTGTCGCGCATTCCGGCCTTCGTCGCAGACACCGACGCGCTGCTCCAGCGCGAGATGCCGCGCGTTCGCCTCGTGAACTTCGGCCATCTGGGCGATGGCAACCTGCATTACAACGTGCAGGCGCCGGCCGGCAGCGACAACAAGGCTTTTCTGCGCGATCACGAGGACCGCATCAATACGCTGGTCTACGACGCGGTCGAAAAGTTCGGCGGCTCGTTCTCCGCCGAGCATGGCGTCGGCTCGCTGAAGATAGACAAGCTCGAAAAACACAAGTCGCCCGTCGCGCTCGACATGATGCGGGCCATCAAGCGCGGGCTCGATCCGCAGAACCTGTTGAACCCTGGGCGGGTCATCCGGGTTGCATGATCGATGCGCGTAATATGTGCGCATATTTCATGAGCAGGAGTCTTCCATGCTTCGCTTCGACAACGCTCCCAAGAAACCCACCAACCTTTCCTTGAACAGCAAGGTGCTCGAAATGGCGCGCGAGTTGGGCATGAATCTCTCGCAAACGGTGGACGGCTTGCTCGCCGAAGAAGTGAAGCGGCGTTACTGGGAGAAGTGGAATGAAGATAACAAGGAAGGGATTGCGGCGTACAACGCGCGCATAGCGAAAGAAGGGCTTCCGTTGGCCAAGTACCGCACCTTCTAAACCACGATGGCACGCTATGACGTCTACCGGCATCCCGATGCCATGCTTCGCAAGAACACGCCCTACTTGCTGGACCTGCAGAACGACTACATCAGCGACGTGAACACCCGGATCGTGGCGCCCATGCGGGTCGCCAGATTGTTCGGCCCTCCAATGCGAGACCTGAATCCCGCATTTGAAATCACCGGCATTCAAGTCGTCCTCGACATCGCCGCGCTTGCCGCATTTCCTGGCACCGACCTGCGCACTCCTGTCCTCAGCTTGCAGGCGCAAAGCGATGTCATCGTCGGCGCACTCGACACCCTTTTCGGCTCCTACTGACATGACCACGCGTCCCATCCGCTCCCAGTACGAAGACTTCATGCGCCACGTCGAAACGACCGGCGTGCACAAGAGCGACCGCACCGGCACCGGCACCAAGAGCGTGTTCGGCCACCAGATGCGCTTCGATCTGAACGAAGGCTTTCCACTGGTCACCACCAAGAAGGTGCATCTCAGATCCATCATCCAGGAACTGCTCTGGTTTTTGACCGGCTCCAGCAACAACAACTGGCTGAAAGAACGTGGCGTGACGATCTGGGACGAGTGGGCGCGCGAGGACGGCGACCTCGGTCCGGTCTATGGCGTGCAATGGCGCAGCTGGCCTACGCCCGACGGCGGGCACATCGACCAGATCCAGCAAGTGATCGACACGCTCAAATCCAACCCGGACTCGCGCCGCATCATCGTGAGCGCATGGAACGTGGCAGAGCTTTCGAAGATGGCGCTCATGCCTTGCCATGCCTTTTTCCAGTTCTACATGGCTCCATCGACAAGCTCGGGACGGGGCCGCCTCTCCTGCCAGCTCTACCAGCGCAGCGCCGACATCTTCCTCGGCGTGCCTTTCAACATTGCGAGCTATGCACTGCTCACGCACATGGTTGCGCAGCAATGCGATCTCGACGTCGGCGACTTCATCTGGACCGGCGGCGACTGCCACATCTACAGCAACCATGCCGAGCAGGTGGCGCTGCAGCTGAGCCGGGCGCCCTATCCTTATCCAACGCTGGCCATCAAGCGCAAGCCGCTGTCGATCTTCGATTACGCGTACGAAGATTTCGATGTTCTCGACTACCAGCACCATCCGGCCATCAAGGCGCCGGTGGCGGTCTGATCGTGCCGATGCGCATCAACCTCATCCTCGCGCGCGCGGCCAACGGCGTGATCGGCCAGGACGGCGCGATGCCCTGGCATCTGCCGGAGGACATGGCGCATTTCAAGCGCATCACAACGGGCGCGCCGGTGATCATGGGCCGCAAGACCTGGGACTCGCTGCCGCCGCGCTTTCGTCCCCTGCCCGGGCGCCGCAACATCGTCGTCACGCGCCAGGCCCAATGGCTCGCGGAAGGCGCCGAACGCGCAGGCAGCCTGCACGAGGCGCTGTCGTCGTGCGAAGCGGCGCAAGCGCCAGAGGCCTGGGTGATCGGCGGCGCGCAGATCTATGCCGAAGCCGAACCACTGGCGCAGCGAGCGATCGTGACCGAACTGGCGCGCGACTACGAAGGCGATGCCTGGGCACCGAAGCTCGATGCCAAAGACTGGCGCGAGACTGCGCGCGTATCGCATGTGGCCGACAACGGCATTCCTTTCAGCTTTGTCACGCTCGAACGCACCTGAGCTTTTTGCAGGCTCAGTCGAGCGCCACCCAGACGCGCCCGCCCTCGATCTTGACCGGATACACACGCAGATCTTCCGTGACCGGCGTGCACAGCGCGCGGCCGTCGCGCACGTCGAAGCGGCCCTGATGCAGCGGGCATTCGATCTCGTGGCCGAGCAGGAATCCGTCGCACAGCCGGCCATCGCCATGGGTACAGGTGTTGCTCGATGCCCAGACCTCGCCCTCGACGCGGTAGAACGCGATATCCCGGCCCTGCACTTCGAGTCCGGTCACATCGTCGGCGCTCAGCTCGTCGAGTGCGGCGGCGTCGGTCCATGAAGCACTGGTCATTTCAGATCGGATAGATGATGGAGTTCGGGATCATTTCGCTGTCATAGACGACCAGGCGCGATGCGAATTTCAGCCCTTCGGGTGTGCGCACGATCGTGTCGATGTAGCGCCCGACGTTGAACACGGTCGACAACTCGCTCAGCTTGGTGCGGAAGACCGCATAGTTGGCCTCGCTCGTGATCGTGCCGTCGTCGCCGATGCCGTGAACGAGCGGCAGCCCCACCACATGGCGCTGGTAGTACGGATCGTGAAAAAGCGTCTCGCGAATGCCGAACACCCGGTCTTCCAGCATGCCGCGGCTTTCGAAGGACAGGGTGGCGAGCGGCAGGCCGCGCTCATGGTTCTCTCGCGGCTGCAGGCGGTAGCTGCAATCGTCGATAAAGAACGCGGGCCACAGGTCCCAGTTGCCCGAATCCACTGCGCGCGCGTAGTCGACATAAAGCTGGGACAGCTCAAAGTAATCTTCCGCCGACATCTTCATGCTTCCATGACCTCGCGCCAGTAGCGGTACATGCCGCGGATCAGCGTCTCGGTCACCATGTGGTCGGCATCGCCGACCTCGCGCCCGCCGAGCTCGGCCAGCGTGCGGTGATACGGCTTCTGCTCGAAGCCCTGCTGCGAAAACTCGATCACCTCGCCGTCGTCGGCCGACACGAAGCCGGCCGGCCCGAACAGGTTGGCTTGGCGCAGGCGCCGCTGCTGCATCTCTTCGGTGTCGTCCTCGAAACCGAAGTGCGTCCATACGAAATCGAAAGCATCGTGGCCCACCGGCTGGATGTGCCGGGTCGAAACGCTGTTGACCTGCTGCTGCAGGATGACGCTGGGGAACAGCGTCGTCATGACCGCGGTAGGGCCACCCCACCAAGGCTCGGGCACGATGTCGAGAAAGCGCGGGTCCTTGAGCTGCATGCCCTCCTTGAAGCTCGACACTTGGGTGACTTGCGAGGCCTTGCCGGCCTGGCCGCGCGTCGAGATCATCGCGGCATGACGGCCGTGTGAATCCATCTTGAGTTCCGATTTGTTGTCGGCACGCCAGAGCCCGAAAGTGACGAACCAGGTGTGCAGCAGGCCCGGGTGGTACGGGTCCTTGATGTTCTCCTGCATCAGCTTCCAGTTGCCTGGAATGCGCTGGCGGTTGTAGCCGAGGATCTTGAGCTTGCGGCCATCGAACAACCGGTCGAAATACTGCAGGATGGCCGGCCCGATGAAGTCCTCGAGCGACTCGATATCGTGATCGAACGATGCGAACACCACACTGCCACGGCTTGCAACCTTGAGCTTGTTGAGGCCGTTGTCCTCGGTCTTGAAGTCGGCCGGCATGCCGCCGTGCACCTTGCCGTCCTGCTTGACGCCACGCCGGAACGGCACGCCCTGGAGGTCACCCTGGAGCGTGTAGTTCCACTGGTGATAGGGGCAGACGAATTCCTTGCGGTTGCCATGGCGCTCGCGGCAGAAGCGCATGCCGCGATGGGCGCAGACGTTCTCCACCACGTTGATCGCGCCATCGGCGTCGCGCACCATGATCACCGAACGTTCGCCCACCGCGGTGCGAACGAAGTCGCCGGGGTTAGGAATCTCGGCTTCAAGGCCGACGTAGCACCAGTGCTTGCGATAGAAGAAGCGCTCCAGCTCCTTCTTGTGCTGCGCCTCACCGGTGTAGGCCATGAAGGGGATACGGCTGGTCTGCGCCGACTCCCAGCGCAGCTCCTGCGGAAAGACGGCGGTGGGTGAGGTGGTCATGTCGCCATCATCGGCACCTGCTCCACATTCGCCAATAGAATTTGGTGAATGTTTCGCATCAGCGCGGTGAATAAAGGTCATTGGGAGGATTGACATGGAATTGGGCGACGTCGATCTCAACCTGCTCCTGGTTTTCGACCGGATGCTGGCCGAAAAGCGGGTGTCGGCGGTGGCGCAAGGGCTCGGCCTTTCGCAGCCGGCTATCAGCAACGCGCTGGCGCGGCTGCGGCGGCTTTTCGGTGACGAGCTGTTCCTGCGCACCGCGCGCGGCATGGAGCCGACCGCCTTCGCGCTGCAGCTCGCGGAGCCGGTTGCTTACGCGATGGCAGCGCTGCACGGCGCGCTCAACCAGCCGACAGCGTTCGACCCCACCACCAGCACGCGCAGCTTTACCCTGGCGATGACGGACATCGGCGAGATCTACTTCGCGCCGGTGCTGATGGAGCTGCTGTCGCACGCCGCGCCGGGCGTGACGATCAGCACGGTGCGCAACACGGCCGTGAATCTGCGCGATGCCATGGAAGCAGGGCAAGTCGACCTTGCGATCGGGCTGCTGCCCCAGCTGAAAACTGGCATCTTCCAGCGCGTGCTGTTCCGGCAGCACTACGTCTGCCTGTTCAGTGCAGCGCATGCGCTCTCCCGCAAACCGAGGCTGACGCTCAAGGATTTCAGCGCAGCCGAACACCTGCTGGTTCAATCGGCCGGCACTGGTCACGGGCAGGTCGACGAGGTGCTGGCGGCAAAAGGCATCGTGCGCCGCATCCGGCTGACCGTGCCGCACTTCGTGGCGATCGGCCACATCCTGCGCGCCACACCGATGATCGCGACCGTGCCCGAGCGCCTGGCGCAGAGCCTCGCCGAGCCCTTCGGCCTGGTCTGGCGCGCGCACCCGGTTGCACTGCCCCAGATCGCCATCAACTCGTTCTGGCATGCGCGCTTCCACCGCGATCCGGGCAACCAGTGGCTGCGGGGGCTTCTGTTCGACAGTTTTGCAGGAGTTCCGCAATTCCCCGGCTCCGGCATATCAAGATGTTAGAACTACATCCTTTTGTATTAGTATTTCCTCCGCGAATCAAATGGTCGAATAGCCAATAAACGCAACGGAGGGAGCACCCGTGCAAGCGCAAAGCAGAGACAGCTTTCTGGTATTTGGATCTCCCAGGATCGAAGAAGACGAAATTCGGGAGGTCGAGGCGGTCATGCGATCGGGCTGGCTCGGGACTGGGCCGCGGGTGGCGCAGTTCGAGCGCGAATTCGGCCTCTACCGCGGCGCCCCCCACGCCGTTGCGCTGAACTCGTGTTCGGCGGCGCTGCACCTTTCATTGCTCGCGTCCGACCTGGGGCCGGGCGATGAGGTCATCACGACGCCGCTGACCTTCTGCGCCACGGTCAACGCCATCATCCATGCCGGCGCAACACCGGTGCTGGCGGACATCGACCCGTATACGCTCAACATCGATCCCGCGCAGGTTCGCGCCAGGCTGAGCGAACGCACCCGGGCCATCGTGCCGGTCCACTTTGCGGGACGACCCTGCGAGATGGACGAGTTGATGTCGCTCGCCCGGCAGCACCGGCTCAATGTGATCGAGGACTGCGCACATGCCATCGAGACGCAGTACCACGGCCGCGCCGTGGGCACGATCGGCGACTTCGGCTGCTTCTCGTTCTACGTCACCAAGAACATCACGACCGGCGAAGGCGGCATGGTTCTGGCGCGCAGGGAGGAAGACGCGGCTCGCATCAAGGTGCTCGGCCTGCACGGAATGAGCAAGGACGCCTGGAAGCGCTTCGGCGACGAGGGCTACAAGCACTACTACGTGGTCGCACCCGGTTTCAAATACAACATGATGGACCTGCAGGCGGTGATTGGGCTCAAGCAGTTGGAGCGAGTCGAAGCGTACTGGCAGCGACGCAGGGAAATCTGGGCGCGATACATGGACGAGCTGTCCGGCCTCCCGCTCGACCTGCCGGCGCAGCCGGCACCAGACACGCGCCACGCGCACCATCTGTTCGGCATCCAGATCGACCCGGCGCGCTGCGGCCTGTCGCGCGATGCCTTCCTTGACGCCATGACGGCACAGGGCATCGGCGTCGGCGTTCACTACCTGGCCCTGACCGAGCAACCGTACTACCAGGAGCGCTTCGGCTGGAAACCCGAGCACACACCGCATGCCACGCGCGTGGGCCGGCAGACCGTGTCACTGCCGATATCGGCCAAGCTGAGCGATCGGGACGTCGGGGACGTGATCGATGCGGTACGGCTGATTCTGAAGAATCGCATCGCGCCGGCCGCGTCGGCGGCGTGCTGATTTCAATCCTCATCCCGGCCTATGCCAGGCCAGACCAGCTGGGCACAGCACTGGAAAGCATCGCGCAGCAGGACCGATCGGTGATCGGCGAAATTCTGATAGGCGACGACAGTCCGCGCAGGTTCTGGGCGAGCAACCAAGAGGTGATCGCGGCAAGCGGCCTGGCAGAACTGGTCGAGTACATCCCGAGCGAGCCCTCCAGAGGCACCTATCCCAACCAATGGTTTCTGGCATCGAGGGCGAAGTTCGATCATCTGCTGTTCTTGCACAACGACGACCAGCTCTGCCCCGGCGCGCTGAACCTGCTGACGACCGCATGTGCCGCCGAGACCGATCCGCACGTGAAGCTGTGGTTCGGCACCCATCTGATCATGAACGAACCGGGTGTGATCGATGCCGTGATGTCCGATGCCAGCGACCGGTGGTACGGCAGGAATGGGCCCGAAGCGACGCGCCCGTTGTGGGAGTGGTGCCTGACGGAGTCGATTCCGTCGAACGCTTTCCTGGTTCAAAGGGCGAGCTACCTGCGCCACATGCGTGGCGAGCGCGACGGCAACGTGGGGGATTGGGGCTTTGCGGTGCGTCTGGCCAACAGCGGCGCACATGCGCATTTCGTCGGGCAGACCGTGTCGCGCTACAGGGTTCAAGCCGGGTCCGTCACCAACAGCGGGCGTGGGGTCGATGCGCACCGGACATTCGAGTTGGCGCATCAGCTGCGCGTACCGGCCGAGTTCGAAGCCATGAAGCGCAAGCGCTTCTATCAGAACACCCTGGTCGTCGCGGTGCGCTATGCAAGGGATGGAGAGCGCGCCAAAGCGTGGCGCAGCCTCTTCTCGCCGGATGTCCCCTGGCGGCGGAGGTTTTCCGTGCGCGCCGTGTTGGTCGTGATGATGTTGTCAACGCCCCGTCCTCTCTGGCTGTGGGCGCTGCGCTACAAGGATTGAGTGCAGTCGACAGATACTTGGACCCTATGAAAATTGCCACCTGGAACGTCAACTCCCTCACCGCCCGCCTGCAGCACGTGCTCGACTGGCTGATCGCCAATCCGGTCGATGTGCTCTGCCTGCAGGAATTGAAGATGACCGACGACAAATTCCCGCTGGACGTGCTGCAGTCGGCCGGCTATCACCCAGCCGTGTTTGGCCAGAAGACCTACAACGGCGTCGCGATATTGAGCTTGGCACCGGTACGCGACGTGGCGAGGAACATCGGCGGCTTCGCCGACGATCATTCGCGCGTGATCAGCGCCACCATCGACACGCCAGCCGGCGAACTGCGCATCGTCAACGGCTACTTCGTGAACGGACAGGCGCCCGGCAGCGAGAAGTTCGAATACAAGATGCGGTGGCTGGGCGCGCTGCGCGAGTGGCTGCGCGCGGAACTTGCCGCCTATCCGAACCTGGTGCTGCTTGGCGACTTTAACATCGCGCCGGAGGACCGCGACAGCTTCGATCCGATCGGCCTCGCCGAAACCATTCACCACACGAGCAACGAGCGCGCCCACTTCAAGGCCCTGATAGAACTCGGCCTGGTCGACGGCTTCCGGCTCTTCGAACAGCCGGAGAAGAGCTATTCGTGGTGGGACTACCGCATGCTGGGCTACCAGAAGAATCGCGGCTTGCGCATCGATCACATCCTGTTGAGTGCGCCGCTGGTGCCAATGGCGAAGAGCTGCATGATCGACCGGGCGCCGAGAAAGTGGGAAAAACCCAGCGATCACGCGCCGGTGGTGGTGGAGCTGAGCGCATGAAGATGCGGCAGAACCTGATCATCGCTGCTGTCGCGATAGCGCTTTCCGCCTGCACCGCCATGAAGCCCGAGGCGCCCGCCAAAGCCGCTGAATCGCAAGCACCGGACGCGCCGCCGGCGCAAAAGACGCAGCCCTCCAGCAACGTGCCGACGGTGCGGCTGATCACCGCGCAAACACCGGTGGTGCGCAGCTACCGCAAGGCAGGTGCGGGCCACATCTACAAGGCATATCCGGGCCGCATCTACAAGGGAAAGATCCCTCCGCTGGTGTATGCGGTCGTGGTCACCGAAACGGATATCGACAGCACCGGCCGCGTGGTCGGCGTGCACTTCAGCCGCACGCCGAGCCATGCGCCGGAGGTCAGCGGGTTGATCGCCGTGCTCATCCGCGAGGCATCGCCCTTGCCGAATCCGGGCAAGCTCGGCGCACACACCTACGTCGACACCTGGCTGTGGGACAAGAGCGGCCAGTTCCAGCTCGACACGCTGACACTGGGCCAACGAAGCCGCTGAAAGTTCTTACTCGAGACCCAGTTCCTGGATCTTGCGAGTAATGGTGTTGCGGCCGATGCCGAGCTTCAGCGCCGCCTCGATGCGGCGGCCGCGCGTGTTGGCCAATGCGGTGAGGATCAGCCGCGACTCGAAGCGGCGCGACAACGCTTCCCAGACATCGTTGCGGCCGGCGGCCAGCAGCGTCTGCGCTTCCAGCTCGAGTCCGGCCTCCCAGGCCGCGGATGGGGCGAGTGCGGTGGCGGAGGCTGCGGGCACCGTCGTCGCCGCAGCGGTGAGCGGCACAACGATCGAATGAGCTTCGTGCTCCGAAGGAGCAACTGGCAACTGCACCGCAGGAGCCGGTGGCGCAGCGGCGGCGATCGCCATCACCTCCGGCGGCAGGTCCTTGGTTTCGATCAACTGCGCCGGCGCCATGACGGTGAGCCAATGGCAAATGTTCTCGAGCTGCCGCACGTTGCCCGGAAAGGCGAAGGTGGCGAGCTGTACGAGCGCGGCGTCCGAGATGCGCTTCGGTTCGACGCCGAGTTGCTTTGCGCTTTGCTGAAGAAAATGTCGCGTGAGTGCCGGGATGTCTTCGCCGCGCTCGCGCAGCGCCGGCAGCCGCAGGCGAATCACGTTCAGGCGATGGAACAGGTCCTCGCGAAAGCCGCCCAGCTTCACGCGCTGCTCCAGGTCCTGGTGTGTCGCAGCGATCACGCGCACGTTGGCCTTGACCGAGTTGTGGCCGCCGACGCGATAGAAATGACCGTCGCTCAGCACGCGCAGCAGCCGCGTCTGCAGGTCGAACGGCATGTCGCCGATCTCGTCGAGAAACAGGGTCCCGCCTTCGGCTTGCTCGAAGCGGCCGCGCCGCATCGTCTGCGCGCCGGTGAAGGCGCCACGCTCGTGCCCGAACAATTCGCTTTCGAGCAGATCCTTCGGTATGGCGGCGGTGTTGATGGCGACGAAGGGCCCCATGGCTCGCGGTGAGTGCTTGTGCAACGCACGCGCAACCAGTTCTTTGCCCGATCCCGACTCGCCAGTAATTAGCACCGTCACGTTGCTCTGCGACAGACGGCCGATGGCGCGGAACACGTCTTGCATCGCCGGTGCCTGCCCCAGCATTTCGGGGGCGGCGGCCATGCGCTCTTCCGCCACTTCCTCGCGCTGGCTTTCGTCGACCGCACGCCGGATCAGTTCGACCGCGCGCGGCAGGTCGAACGGCTTGGGCAGGTATTCGAACGCGCCGCCCTGAAAGGCCGATACGGCACTGTCGAGATCGGAGAACGCCGTCATGATGATGACCGGCAGGCCTGGATGCTTGGCCTTGATCTTGTCGAGCAGATCGAGGCCCGAGCCGCCCGGCATCCGGATGTCGCTGACCAGCACACCGGGGCTCTGATGCTCGTCGCCGGCTGCGGCGTCGAGCGCTGCGAGCACCTCGCGCCCACTGGTGAAGCTGCGGGTCGGGAGGTCTTCGCGCAAGAGCGCTTTTTCCAGCACGAAGCGAATCGATTGGTCGTCGTCCACTATCCAGATCGGCTTCATGCAGCTCCTTGTTGCGTGGCTGCTAGGGCAGCGGAATCAGTATCTTGAAGTTGGTCCGGCCCGGGACGCTGTCGCACTCGATCACGCCGTGATGCTGCTGCACGAAAGTCTGTGCCAGCGTCAATCCGAGCCCTGTTCCGCCTTCTCTGCCCGAAACGAGCGGATAGAAAATCCGGTCCTTGATCGCGTCCGGCACACCCGGTCCATTGTCCGTGACATGCAATTCCAGTGCCAGTCGATACCACTGCTTGTTGAAGATCACCTGACGCGCGATTCGCGTCTTGAAAGTGATGCATGCATCGCCCGCAGCCAGCCGCTCGGCAAGCGCCTGCGCGGCGTTGTGGACGATGTTGAGCGTGGCCTGGATGAGCTGCTCGCGATCGCCGCGAAATTCAGGTATCGATACATCGAAGTCCCGCTCGATCTGCAAGCCGCGCGGAAACTCGGCCAGGATGACGGAGCGCACGCGTTCGCAGACTTCGTGGATGTTGACGTCACCCACCACATGCGGGCGGCGGTGCGGTGCCAGCAGCCGATCGACCAGCGTCTGCAGCCGGTCGGCCTCGTGGATGATGACTTGCGTGTACTCGATCAGATCGCGGGACTCGACCTCCATCTGCAGCAGCTGCGCGGCGCCGCGAATGCCGCCGAGGGGGTTCTTGATCTCGTGCGCAAGATTGCGAATCAGCTCCTTGTTGGCTTGCGCCTGGTCGAGCAGGCGCTCGCGGTCTTGCCGCACGTGCTGCTCGAGCGGCGACATCTCGATGACCAACTCACCTGCCCGCTCGCCCTGCGCCAGCGTGACCTGCACCGGCATGAGTTCGTGGTTGACGCGGCGTAGATAGGCTTCGTAGCGCAGCGTGGCGAAGTCGTTGCTGCGCGCGCCGTCGATGGCGGTGCGCAGAACCTGCGGCTCATGGAAGCAGGCGCCGAACTGGGAGCCCTCGAGCGTGCGGCGCGATGTGCCCAGCGCATCCTCGAGCCCCGCGTTCGCGAACAGCACCGATCCATCGGCGCGAACCACCGCGATCAGCGTCGAGAGCAGATCGAAGGCCTGAAAGCGCTTGCCTGTGCGGCCGGGCTTTCCAGCCGCCATTCAGCGCGCGCCCGGCAGGCGCCCGATTTCGCGGCGAATGCCCGCGATGTCGCTTTCGTTGCGCGCCATTTCGGCCTTCATGCCGGCCACGCGGTCCAGGTACTTCTGGTAGTTGCGGCTCTCGCTGCCCTGCTTTTCGGGCTCGCCGTTGTTGTAGTCCTTCAGCAGCTGCGCCTGGCGCTCCTCGGCCTTGCGCAGTTCGGATTCGAGCACGTTGCGGGCATCGCCGTCGCGCGCGCGCTGGTCGGCACCGTCCACACGTGGGCTGCCCGCGGGCGCCCTTGCGGCAGTGCCTGCAGCACCGCCACCGCTGGACGACGGTGCGGCCGCTACCGGGCGCGTGCCCTGAACGACGGTGACGTTGCCGCCTTCCATCACCTTGCAGCCGCGCTGCTGTGCGACGGTGGCGTTGTTGGTGTATTCGTTGCCGCAGCGCCAGACGCGTTCCTGCGCAACGGCCGGGAGCCCTGCCAAGAGCGCGAAGGACGACAAGAGGAGGGAAAGAGACTTCATGGTCGTGGAGGGTGTACGCGGCAAAGCCGCATTTTCGTGCAATTCGACACTCGCACCCCTCCGATGTTCCCGGCCCAAAAAAAAGGACGGCGCAAGCCGTCCCTTTTTAACGAGTTGGCGCACAACTACAGGGAGTAGTACATGTCGAACTCGACCGGATGGGTCGCCATGCGAAACCGCGTGACTTCCTGCATCTTGAGATCGATATAGGCATCGATGTAGGCATCGGTGAACACACCGCCCTTGGTCAGGAACGCGCGATCCTTGTCGAGGTACTCGAGCGCCTGGTCGAGACTGTGGCACACGGTCGGGATCAGCGCGTCTTCTTCCGGCGGCAGGTGGTAGAGGTCCTTGCTGGCAGCTTCGCCCGGATGGATCTTGTTTTCCACGCCGTCGAGGCCAGCCATCAGCAGCGCGGCAAAACCCAAGTACGGATTCATCAGCGGATCGGGGAAGCGCGCTTCAACGCGGCGGCCCTTCGGGTTGGCCACGAACGGGATGCGGATCGAGGCCGAGCGGTTCTTGGCCGAATAGGCCAGCTTCACCGGTGCCTCGAAGCCGGGAACCAGGCGCTTGTAGCTGTTGGTGCCCGGATTGGTGATGGCATTCAGCGCGCGGGCATGCTTGATGATGCCGCCGATGTAGTGCAGAGCGAAGTCGCTGAGGCCCGCGTAGCCGTCGCCGGCAAAAAGGTTCTTGCCGTCTTTCCAGACCGACTGGTGCACATGCATGCCGGAGCCGTTGTCGCCGACGATCGGCTTGGGCATGAAGGTCGCGGTCTTGCCGTAGGCATGCGCCACGTTGTGGATCACGTACTTCTGGAGCTGGACCCAGTCGGCGCGCTGGATCAGCGTGCTGAACTTGGTGCCGAGTTCCATCTGGCCCGCATTGGCCACCTCATGGTGATGCACCTCGACCGGAATGCCGAGCGATTCGAGCACCAGGCACATCTCGGAGCGCATGTCCTGAAAGCTGTCGACCGGCGGCACCGGGAAGTAGCCGCCCTTGACCGCGGGACGATGACCGGTATTGCCGTGCTCGAATTCCTTGCCGGTGTTCCAAGCGGCTTCTTCGGAATCGATCTTCACGAAGCAGCCGGACATGTCGTTCTGCCAGCGCACGCTGTCGAACACGAAGAACTCGGGCTCCGGTCCGAAGAAGGCGGTGTCGCCAAGGCCGGACGCCTTCATGTACGCCTCGGCGCGCTTGGCGAGCGAACGCGGGTCGCGCTCGTAGGGTTTGCCGTCCGCCGGATCGACCACGTCGCAGGTCAGGATCAGCGTGGTCTCTTCGAAGAACGGGTCGATGTTGGCCGTGTTCGGGTCGGGCATGAGCTGCATGTCGGAGGCTTCGATCCCCTTCCAACCGGCGATCGAAGAGCCGTCGAATGCATGACCGTCGGTGAATTTGCCTTCGTCGAAGGCCGATACCGGCACGGTGACGTGCTGCTCTTTGCCGCGCGTATCGGTGAATCTAAAGTCGATGAACTTGACCTCGTTTTCCTTGACGAGCTTGAGTACATCGGCGACGGTCTTTGCCATCAGGTTCTCCTGGTTGGGATGGTGATTGGAATTGCGTGATCGGGAATGCAGTTTCTGTGCCATTGTGAGGCCCCGAAAGAGGCCGAGAGCACCGCCGCGGGACACCAAGAATGTGCAAGGACCGACTATATCGGTGCGCGCGTGCCTAACGCACCAATTCGGCGCCCAGCCTCACTTCGGCGGCGTGCAAACCTTGCAGAAGCTGCGCATAGGCTGCGTCGACCGCACCCGCCGCGCCCTTCACACCGAGCTCGATGTGACGGCCGTGTTGAGGATGATCGACGCTCGGAAGGCTGAAGACCTTGACGCCGCGATTCGCCATTTCGACGGCTTGCATGAGCGGCGTCAGCGCTGCTTCCATCGCGCCGAACACGATGACCGACTTTTCGACCGCGCTGCCTCGCGCAAACAGTGCGGCATAGCGCTCATCCAGCACCGTTTCGATCATCGGCCAGGCCATGACCGGAAACCCAGGCACGAAATGCACGTCGCCGACGCTGAATCCGGGAATCTTGTTGTAGGGGTTGCGGATGATGTTCGCGCCAAGCGGAAAAACGCCCATGTTGAGTCGGTGCACGTTGTCCGGCCGATCGGCTTCATAGACCGTGCCCTGCTCGCGCGCGGTGTCCTGCATGCGCTCGCGGATCAACACTTCGGCTTCGGGGTGCAGTGCCAGCGGGACCCCGAGCGCGGCTGCGGCGCACTGGCGGGTATGGTCGTCCGGCGTCGCGCCGATGCCGCCGGTCGAGAACACGATGTCGCCGGACGCGAAGGCGCGCGCAAGCGCAGCGGTAATGCCGGCGGGTACGTCACCGACGTATTCGGCCCACCCCAGCTGCAGCCCGCGCGCGGCAAGCAGTTCGATGACTTTGGGCATGTGCTTGTCGATGCGCTTGCCCGACAGGATTTCGTCGCCGATGACGAGAAGGCCGAGAGACCGGGTCATAACGCGCCCCACTGGGTTGCTGCGGCACGGCCGTCCGTCGACTCGGCCGTGGAAGTTGAAACGGCGGCCACCGCCCGCTGAGCCCGCAGCGCCGCCAGGGCGTCGAGGCAATAGTGCGAGAACCACAGTGCCGAAAAGGCAAACACCAGCGTGTAGATCCAGATCGCAAGCGGTATCAGCACAAGGAAGGCTGCGGCGAAGATCAGGCCCGAGGCCCAGACGATCGCCGGCGCCGCGCCCAGGTAGCCGCACAGCACGCCGATCCCCAGCAGCGGCAGTCGATGCATGCGCAGCAATGCCTCGCGCTCTTCCCCGCTCGCGTGCTCAGCCAGCGCGTCGAAGCTCATCACCCGGTAGGTGAGCCAGCCCCAGATCAGCGGGGGCAGCACCAGCACCAATGGTGGAATGAGCCAGAGCGGCATCGAGACGATCAATGCAATCAAGGCGAGCAGGGTCAACCCAAGGGAGCGGACCACGCTGCCGAAAAAGGAGGCGCCCTTCTTCTGTTGAAGCGCAGGAAATCGCCGCTCGGCGACTAACTGGGTGAGGGCAGGCGCCATGAGACCAGCCACGACGAGCAGCGAAAGCACCACGATCAGCGGCGTGGCTGCGACGATCACGACCAGCGGCGCCAAGACCGCGGTCACATCGCTGGAGAATAAACGGCCGATCCAGGCCCAGAAGCTGGACAGCAGCGGCCAGGCATCGAGTGCGCCGCGCGTCCAGGCGACGGTCGCATCCCAGTAAAAATAGCCGAACACGGCCGCCACCAGGACCATGAGTCCGAGCGGCAGGAGCGAAAGCAACATCACCCTCGGGTGCATGCAATAGGCCACCGAGCGCCAGAAGGAGTCGAGAAGTAAACGCATCGCCGTCGAGGATAACGCCAACGACGGCCCGCGCACGACCGCTCAGCGACGTCCGGCGAGCCGCGCAAGCCCGAGCCACTGTTGCGCCCAAAAGCCCTGCCCGTAGTCCCGCACACGGCCGTTGGAATCGGGTTCGACCTGGTCGCGGATGCCGGTCGGGTCGTAGCGGTTCTCGAAGTTGGCGCTGCGAAACAGCATGTCCCACCAAGGCAGCAGCACGCCGAAGTTTCGCCCGCCCAGGGTCTGCGGACCTCGCGCCTCGTGCCCGATGCCGATGCCGTGATGCAGGCGGTGAAAGCGGGGGCTGATCCAGAGCCTCTCGCCAACGGTGCCGAAACTGATCCGCAGGTTGGCGTGCTGGAGGCTTTCGCTGAGCTGCGTCAGCGCAACGATGGCGATGAACTGGCCCGGCGCCACGCCAATGAGCTGAGCTGCCAGCACGATGATCGCGTCATGGATGACGTCGTCGAGCAAGTGGTTGCGGTTGTCGCTCCACATCGTCATCTGGCGCTGCGAATGGTGCAGCGAATGCAGTTCCCACCACCACCGGAAGCGGTGCTGCCCACGATGGATGAGGTATTCGATCAGGTCGAGCGCCACGAGGTAGATGGCGAAAGCGATCCAGGGCACATCGGTGATGCCGGGACGCAGCTGTTCGAGATGGAACGTGCCCCAGCCGGCGCCGCGCACCATGCCCAGCGCTTCGTCGAACAGCGGCTCGAGCGCGAAGAACATCGCCAGCCTGAACAGGCCGAGTCGATGGACCAGCGTGTACAGGATGTCTGTGCGGATGACACGCCGGTCCACCACCGCCTCGGCAGGCCGCCAGCGCTGGAGCGGTCCGATGACGGCCACCAGCACCGCGATCTGAATCAGTCCGACCAGGAGCCAGCCCGTCCCATCGAACGCCTCCTCGACCCGGCCGCCCAGCCCGACGGCAAAAACCAGCGGCTGCACCACGGTCTCGAAGAGCCATTGCTGGAGATCGGCAAATTGGTTGGTCAGCCAGTCCATGTGGTGTCCGTGGTCTCGACTGGCTCAGGGGTGCGACGCAATCCAGGCCATGTAGTCCGGATGCTGGCGAAGAGTTTCGAAGCAGAAGCCACGCGCCTTCAAACCGCTGATCAGCGGCTCCAATACGGCTGGTGCCCACGGATCCTTGCGCGACCAGATGCCCAAATGCGCGATAAGTACATCTCCGGACTGGATGTTCTCCAAGGCTTGCTGCAGCAGTTTGTCGTTGCCGAACTTTTCGCTCGGCAGTTCGTCCCCGAGAAAGCCGGCCGGTGCCCAGCCCACATGCGCGAAGCCGCAAGTCCGCGCTGCGGCCAGCAGCCTTTTCGACGTCTTGCCGCCCGGGGCACGAAAGAGCGGCAGCGGCTTTTTGCCGCTGATGTGTTGCAAGCGCTCGGATGCCTTGGCGATTTCTTCGCAGTACCGCGGTGCGTCCCAGGTGAACTGCCGGCCGGCCAGGCCACCGGCCGAGGGCTGGATGCGAAATCGCGGTTCGACGCCTTTGACATCCCCGCGCCAGTAAACGTGGTCGTAGGTATGGGAGGCGAACTCGTGGCCCTCGGCCGCCCTTGCCTTCCACCAAGGCGCCCAACGGTTGTCGAGGCTGTCGCCGCCGTCCTGCGTGCGCTCCGCCGCGCCGAAAAAGGTGACGCGCACGTCCTGCCGTTTGAGCACCTCGGCCACCAACGGCGCGATGCCCATGTGGCCGGTGTCGAATGTCAGGTAGACGGGCTTGCCACAGCTCCCCTGTGCCACGGCAGGCGAGTACACGGCACCTGCCGCGATGCAAGCCAGCACGGCGAGCGACCTAGCGACTTGCATGATCCAGCGTCCAGACGCCGTGCGGCGAGCGGCCGACCGCGACCTGGCGCACCACTTTGCGGGTCGCAAGATCGACGACGCTGAGCTTTCGGGCCCAGCGCGAGGTCACATAGAGCGTCTTGCCGTCGGCCGACACGTCCATGCAATCCGGCCCGCCCGCAACCGGGTAGGTGTCCAGAACCTGCAGGGTCCGCAGATCGATGCGGCTGATGGTGTTCGCCACTCGGTTGCTGACAAAAACGCTGGCCCCGTCACCCGCCGCGCGGAAGGCGTGGGCGCCTTTGCCGGTCAGGATCTTGCCGACCGGCCGCGGCTCCGGCCCGGCCACGTCGAACACCTGCACCCCGTCGCTGCCGGTGAGTCCGACAAGCAGCGTCTTGCCGTCATGGAGGCCGAAGACGTCGGCCGGCATCGTGCCGGTAGGCGTGCGCCAGCGGATGGTTTGCGTCGCGAGGTCGAACGCCACCAGCTCATCGCTGTCCTGCATCGAAACGTATGCCGTCGTGCTCTTGGCGTCGATCCAGATGTGGCTCGGCGTCTTGCCTGACGCAATGCGCTTGACGAGCTGCGGCTCCTTGCCGTCCCAGCGATAGATGTCGACGTGGTTCAACCGGTTGCCGGCCGTCACCAGCCACTTCATGTCCGGAGAAAAGCGCAGATGGTACGGATCGATGATGCCGTAGACGGTGCGCTGGACCTCGGCCGTGCGGGGATTGAGAAAGGTCAGGGAGTCGCCGGCCGAGTTGGCGACGATCAGCGAGCTCTCGTCCGGCGTCAGGTAGAGATGGTGCGGTTCCTTGCCGGTGGGAATGCGCAGCTTTTCGACCCAGCTTGCCGGATCGACGACGCTCACGGTGGCATCAAGCGAATTGAGCACGAAGATGGGCGCCGGCGCAGCCAAGGCCGGCAGCGCCGAGCAGGCAAACAAAAGGGCCGCGAGGCGGCCCGACAGGGTACGAAAGGAGCGCAAGGGAGGATTCCGCGTGGAGGTTAGCGATGTTAACGATCGACACCCTTTCACGGCTGACCTGCGCGTGCACTTCTCAACGCTTCCAACTCCACTTTGTCGAGCCAACGCCACTGCCCGGGCGCCAGATCGTCCGGAAGCGCCAGAAGACCGATGCGCGAGCGGTGCAGCGCCTCGACCCGATTTCCCACGGCGGCCAGCATGCGCTTCACCTGGTGGTACTTGCCCTCGGTGAGCGTCAGCCGCAGATGCATGGGCCCAACCGCCTCGCAGGCCGCCGCACGCACGGGTTTCGGCTCGTCGTCCAGCACCACGCCGGCGAGCAGGCGGGCCACCTGGCCGTCGTCGAGCGCATGCTTGGTCGTGACTTCGTAGACCTTCGGCACATGGTGCTTCGGCGACCCCATGCGATGGATGAACTGGCCATCGTCGGTCAGGAGCAGCAGGCCGGTGGTGTCCTGGTCGAGCCGGCCGATCGCCTGCACGCCCTGGACAGCACCCTTGTTGGGCCGCAGGCGAAGCGGGGACGGCAGCAACGTGTAGATGCTGGGATAGGTCGACGGCTTCTGCGAGCATTCGGTTGCAGCCGGCTTGTGCAGCATCAGATAGGCCTTGTCGTGGTATTCCCAATCGGCGCCCTGCACAGTGAAGCGGAAGCCGTCCGACGCAAAGTCGTCGCCGGGATCGGAGGCGACCGCACCCTGCACTTTGACCAACCCTTGCTGAACGAGGCCTGCGCAAACGCGGCGGGTACCGAAGCCCTGGCTGTACAGAATCTCCTCGAGCCGCATCAGTATCCGAGTGCCAGGCCGGTGTTGCGCCGCGGGTCGTTGGCCCCGTAGAAGCGGTTTTTTCCGATCGGCTTGCCGTCCAGAGAAGGGGCGCCGACGATGATGGCCGCCATGTGGTTGGCCGGCTGCGGCACGCCGAGGTTGTGGCCCATGTCCGTCAGAAGCTTTCGTGCATCCGGCCCGATGGCAAAGGTTTCGACATTGGTGACGTCCGGCAGCCACTGCTGATGAAAGCGTGGCGCGTCCACCGCTTCCTGCACGTTCATGCCGTAGTCCACCACGTTTAGGATGCTGTGGAGCACCGCGGTGATGATCCGGCTGCCGCCGGGTGTTCCGACGACGAAAACCGGCTTGCCGTCTTTCGCAATGATGGTCGGGCTCATCGAACTGAGCGGACGCTTGCCCGGAGCGATGGCGTTGGCTTCGCCCTGCACAAGGCCGTAGAGATTGGGCACGCCGATCTTGGAGGTGAAGTCGTCCATCTCGTTGTTGAGGAGCACGCCGGTGCCTGCTGCAGTGACCTTGGCGCCGAACCAGTCGTTGATGGTGTAGGTCACCGAGACCGCATTGCCCCATTGGTCGACGATCGAGTAGTGGGTCGTATTGCTCCCTTCGTGCGGCGCCACGCCGGGCTTGATGTCCTTGGAAACGCCAGCCTTGTTCGGATCGATCGCCGCGCGGATCTTTTCGGCGTAGCCCTTGTCGAGCAGCCGCTCGAGCGGGTTCTTCACGAAGTCCGGGTCGCCCAGGTAGCTGTTGCGGTCGACATAGGCATGGCGCATCGCCTCGATCTGGTAGTGCACGGCTTGGGCCGAACGGAACCCAAGGTCCTTCAGCGGGTAGCCTTCAAGAATGTTCAGCATCTCGCAGATGACTACGCCGCCCGAACTCGGCGGCGGCGCCGAAATCACCTGGAAGCCGCGGTAGTCGCACTCGATCGGCGCGAGTTCCCGCGCGGAATATTGATCGAGGTCGGCCTGCGTGATGATGCCCTTGCCGGCTTGGCTCGAGGCAACGATGGCCGCGCCCACCGGCCCCTTGTAGAAGCCTTCGGTGCCGCTTCGGCTGATCGCCTTCAGCGTCTTGGCCAGGTCCTTCTGGACCAGTTTCTGGCCGACTGCATAGGGCTCTCCTTTTTTCAGGAAAATTGCTCCGGTGGCAGCATCGTTCTTGAACTGGGCGGTTGCGGTCGAGCATGTCGACGTCACCCTGCTCAAGCACGAAGCCGCGCTCTGCCAGCGCGATGGAAGGCGCGATCAAAGCCGCCCGCTTCATGGTGCCGAACTTCTCGCGCGCCGCCTCGAGACCGGAAACCGAACCCGGCACACCCACGGCCAGATGCCCCACGGTGCTCAATCCCTTGATGACGTTTCCTTCCTTGTCGAGATACATGTCGGCGGTTGCAGCCAACGGCGCCTTCTCCCGAAAATCGAGGAAGGTCTTGCGCCCATCGGCAAGCTGCAGCGTCATGAATCCGCCGCCGCCCAGATTGCCTGCCGCCGGATAGACCACGGCCAACGCATAGCCCACGGCCACTGCCGAATCGATGGCATTGCCGCCGCGCTTGAGCACGTCGACGCCGACCTTGCTTGCAAGGTGCTGCGCACTCACGACCATGCCGTTCTCCGACATGACCGGCGCCTGCGACGCCGCGTGAGACTGCGCCGAGCACGCGACCGCGAAAAACGCCGCGATGGCGCCACGCAGAGGTGAAATCCATAGAAGTTGGTGCATGGCGAGTCTCCTGTTCGACGCTGGAAGAGCGTCCGGCGTCGACGACTATAGCTCGCGTGCAGAGCAAGAAAAAGGCCAACCCGGAAAGGTCGGCCTTGGCTGGAGATGGTGGAGCTGGGGGGATTCGAACCCCCGTCCGCAAGCCTTCGTCGCGCAGATCTACATGTTTAGCGATCTGATTTGAGTCTCGCCACCGGTGTCGCGCAGTCGCACGCTACACCGGCCGCCAGCACCCTATTTTCTCGTCCCGACCCAAGGTACCCGGATCCGGACCAGCCGATGTAGATTATCTTTGCAGCCGGGAGGCGTCAGATTGCTCTAGCGCCCCCTTGCTCAGCCCATCGGCCTGCTGTTGCAAAGCTCACCGGCAATTAAGCGGCGAGTGCGAAACGTTCGTCGTTTGCAGTTAGTTTGTTTGAATCTGTTTTACGAGCGCATTCAGCTCGACATGCACCGCTGCGATTCCGAACCCACGTCGAAACCAGTGCAGCCCCAAGCGGCGTATTTTAGGCCTGTTCGAGTAGTTGCAAGAGCGCCATTGGCGATGCGATCGATGCATCTGCATTCCACGACGTCATGTCGGCCTGCGCCCCCATGTACCCATACGCTGCCGCCACCGTTTGCATGCCGGCGGCCCGCCCCGCGACGATGTCGCGCTCGTCGTCCCCGACATAGACGCACCTGCCAGGTGCAACGCCTAGCCGGCGGGCCGCCTCGAAGAGCGGCTCCGGGTGCGGCTTCGCAAAGGGCGTCGTGTCGCCGCTGACGATCGCGCCGGCGGTTGCGAACAGCGGCATGGCGCGAGTGAGCGGATCAGTGAAGCGGGCGGATTTGTTGGTGACGACGCCCCAGCGGAGGTCACGCGCGCAGAGTGCCTCGACGAGTCCGGCGACGCCATCGAAAATCTGAGTGTTCAGCAGCATCCTGGCTTCGTACTTGAGGAAGAATTCCTCACGCAACGCCGCGAACTCCGGTTCGTCGGGCGCAACCCCGAATGCCACGCCCAACATCCCGCGCGCGCCGGCGCCTGCCATGGGACGATAGCGGACAAGCGGCAGGGGCGGGAGGCCTCGATCCGTACGCATTTGGTCGGCCGCTGCGCCTAGATCGGGTGCGCTGTCGATCAGCGTGCCGTCGAGGTCGAACAGCACGGCCCCGATGTCGATCGCTCTCATGAAAGCGTCGAGGGTTTGCGAGTTGCGAACATGTAGTTGACGGTGGTGTCGCCGCTCAACCAATAGCGGCGCGTGACCGGGTTGTATTCCATGCCGCGCGTATGGCGCAGATCGAGATTCGCCGCCCGGCAGTGGCCGGCCAGTTCGCTGGGCCGAATCAGCTTGCGGTACTCGTGCGTGCCCCGCGGCAGCATGCCTAGAACGTACTCTGCGCCCACGATCGCAAACACGAACGACTTCATGTTGCGATTGATTGTCGAGAAGAAACCCAGCCACCGGGCTTGACGAGCTGCGCACAGGCGTTCACGACCGATCCGGGGTCGGGCACATGCTCGAGCATCTCCATGCAGGTGACGACGTCGAAGCCTTCGGGTTGCTCCTCGGCCAGCGCCTCGACGCTGATCCGCCGGTAAGTCACCCCGCGCGTCTCGGCCTCGAGGGCATGCAGCTGTGCAACCTTCAGGGCCTTGTCTGCAAGGTCGATGCCGAGCACCTCGGCCTGTTTTCGCGCCATCGAATCGGTGAGTATGCCGCCGCCGCAGCCTACATCGAGCACTCTGCGTGCGGAAATCGGCGCGATGCTTTCAATCCATTCAAGCCGCAATGGATTGATTTCATGCAATGGACGAAATTCGCTTTCAAGATCCCACCAGCGATGCGCCAGCTCGGAAAATTTGGCAAGTTCTGCCGGATCGGCATTCACGGTATCAGTCATATGTGAGGATTATGAAACGACGGCGAATTGCAGTCGCGATCTCCGGAACGCAGCCAAGCAAATCGTCTCGCTATGGATGCAGCCAATAAAAAACCCCGCCGAGGCGGGGTTTTTATAAGGCTGGTGTAAATCAGCGGTTGGCGCGGGTACCGACCACTTCGATTTCAACGCGGCGGTTCTTGGCGCGACCTTCCTTGGACCGGTTGTCGGCCACTGGTTGCTTCTCGCCCTTGCCTTCGGTATAGACGCGATTGCGTTCGATGCCCTTGGTGACCAGGTAAGCCTTGACAGCTTCTGCGCGGCGAACCGAAAGACGCTGGTTGTAAGCATCGGTGCCGATCGAGTCGGTATGGCCGACAGCGATGATCACTTCGAGATTTACATCACGGATCTTCGAAACCAGATCGTCGAGCTTTGCGCGGCCTTCAGGCTTGAGTACCGACTTGTCGAAGTCGAAAAATGCATCGGCAGCGAAGGTCACTTTCGAAGCGGCCACTGCCGGAGCGGCGGGTGCTGGCACCGGTGCGGCAGGCGCTGCAGGCGT
Source organism: Variovorax sp. (assembly GCA_037720315.1). Taxonomy (GTDB): domain Bacteria; phylum Pseudomonadota; class Gammaproteobacteria; order Burkholderiales; family Burkholderiaceae_C; genus Variovorax. Next base: position 28,609 of record JBBJMS010000004.1, read on the forward strand.
CATGGCGGCTGCAGCGGGTGCAGCAGGAACGAGCGCACCATCGCAACCGGCAGCAGCCGTTGCGGGAGTCCAGTTGGCATCGCGCCAGCACAGTTCGTTGGTGCCGTTTTTCCAGACCAGTTGGCCAGTGCCGTTTTGCCAGTTGTCAATGACCGGTCCGCCATTTGCAGCGGTGACACGGTTCTGCGCGCCGGCGGCTGTGGCGAGCGCAGCGACTGCAAACATCATCGCCACTTTATTCAGTTTCTTCATGGTTCTCCTCTTGGGGAAAAAGCCGCAGCCGCGCTGCGAATCAAGGACGCTTTAAGTGACCACCACCCAAAACGTTGAGGCGATTGTGCCATAGGGTCTTTGGCAAACCGCCCGCAAGACGCCCCGGAACCGTAGGACGGAGGCGGAATAGCCGCCTTGTGTTGCGGCGGTGCGACACCGTGCGCGGCGTAAAATTTCGCTCCTTGCTGTCAGCCTGCTGCCCATGACCTCGTTCGCCAAAGAAACCCTCCCCATCAGCCTCGAAGAGGAAATGCGTCGCAGCTATCTCGACTACGCCATGAGCGTGATCGTGGGTCGTGCGCTTCCCGACGCGAGGGACGGCTTGAAGCCCGTGCACCGGCGTGTGCTGTTCGCCATGCACGAACTCAACAACGACTGGAACCGCCCTTACAAGAAGTCGGCGCGCATCGTCGGCGACGTCATCGGCAAGTACCACCCACACGGAGACCAGTCGGTCTACGACACTATCGTGCGGATGGCGCAGAACTTTTCGCTGCGGCACATGCTGGTCGATGGCCAAGGCAATTTCGGATCGGTGGATGGCGATATGGCTGCGGCCATGCGATATACCGAGATCCGCCTGGCCAAAATCGCGCATGAAATGCTGGCGGACATCGACAAGGAAACGGTCGATTTCGGGCCCAATACGACGGCTCCGAAAAGGAGCCCCTGGTATTGCCGAGCAAGCTTCCAAATCTGCTGGTCAATGGCGCCGGCGGCATTGCGGTCGGCATGGCGACCAATATTCCCCCGCATAACCTGAACGAGGTCGTCGATGCCTGCCTGCATCTGCTACGCAATCCCGCCGCCAGCATCGACGAGCTGATGGAGATCGTCCCGGGACCGGACTTCCCGACCGCCGGCATCATCTACGGCATCAACGGGATCAAGGATGGCTACCGCACCGGCCGGGGCAAGGTCGTGATGCGTGCGAAATGCCACTTTGAGGACATCGACCGTGGTCAGAGGCAGTCGATCATCGTCGACGAGCTTCCCTATCAGGTCAACAAGAAGACGCTGCAGGAGCGCATGGCCGAGCTGGTGCACGAGAAGAAGATCGAAGGCATCAGCCATATCCAGGACGAGTCCGACAAGTCGGGCATGCGCCTGGTGATCGAACTCAAGCGCGGAGAAGTGCCCGAGGTCGTGCTCAACAACCTCTACAAGCAAACGCAACTGCAGGACACCTTCGGCATCAACATGGTGGCGCTGGTGGACGGCCAGCCGAAGCTGTGCAACCTGAAGGACCTGATCGAAGTCTTCCTGCAGCATCGCCGCGAAGTCGTCACGCGCCGCACCGTCTTTACCCTGCGCAAGGCGCGCGAGCGTGGTCACGTGCTAGAAGGCCTTGCCGTCGCGCTGGCCAACATCGACGAGTTCATTGCGATCATTCGCAATGCACCGACCCCGCCGGTGGCCAAGGCCGAACTGATGGCGCGCCGGTGGGACAGCAAGCTGGTGCGCGAGATGCTCACACGCACGCGCGCCGACGGCGGCGTGATCAACGCCGACGACTATCGCCCCGACGGACTCGAAATCGAGTACGGCATGAGCGCAGACGGGCTGTACACGCTGTCGGAAACGCAAGCTCAGGAAATCCTGCAGATGCGCCTGCAGCGCCTGACCGGACTCGAGCAGGACAAGATCGTCGCCGAGTACAAGGAAGTCATGGCGGAAATCGACGACCTGCTGGACATCCTGTCCAAGCCGGAGCGCGTGTCGATCATCATCGGCGACGAGCTCGCCGCCATCAAGCAGGAGTTCGGGCAGACCAAGCTCGGCGCCCGCCGCAGCCTGGTCGAGCACAGTGCCTTCGATCTTTCGACCGAAGACCTGATCACGCCGACCGACATGGTCGTGACGCTCTCGCACAGCGGCTACATCAAGAGCCAGCCCTTGGGCGAGTACCGGGCCCAGAAGCGCGGCGGCCGCGGCAAGCAGGCAACCGCCACCAAGGAAGACGACTGGATCGATCAGCTGTTCATTGCGAACACGCACGACTACATCTTGTGCTTTTCCAATCGCGGCCGCCTGTACTGGCTCAAGGTTTGGGAAGTGCCGGCGGGGTCGCGCGGTTCTCGTGGCCGGCCGATCGTCAACATGTTTCCGCTGCAGGAAGGCGAAAAGATCAATGTCGTCCTCGCACTGACCGGCGAGAAGCGCACGTTTCCGGCCAACCAGTACGTGTTCATGGCAACGTCGATGGGCACCGTCAAGAAGACTGCACTGGACGAGTTCAGCAATCCGCGCAAGGCCGGGATCATTGCGGTGGATCTCGATCCTGGGGACTACCTGATCGGGGCTGCGCTGACGGACGGCGCGCACGACGTGATGCTCTTTTCGGATGGCGGCAAGGCGGTGCGCTTCGACGAGAACGACGTGCGTCCGATGGGCCGCAACGCACGCGGCGTGCGGGGCATGATGCTCGAGGACGGCCAGGGCGTGATCGCCATGCTGGTTGCCGAAGACGAAGAACAAAGCGTGCTGACCGCTACGGGAAATGGTTACGGCAAACGCACAAGCATTACCGAGTACACGCGTCATGGCCGCGGAACCAAAGGCATGATCGCGATCCAACAGAGCGAGCGCAACGGCAAAGTGGTCGCTGCGACTCTCGTGCATGCCGACGACGAGATCATGCTCATCACCGACAAGGGCGTGCTGGTACGCACCCGCGTCTCCGAAATTCGCGAACTGGGGCGTGCGACGCAAGGCGTCACGCTCATCGGGCTCGACGAAGGCGCCAAGCTCAGCGGGCTGCAGCGCATCGTCGAGAACGACGCGATCGTCGAGAACGACGCGGACGCAGACGACAGCGCTTCCTCACCACCTTCAACGGAGAACCCTCAGTGAAAAAAATCAAACTCGCGCTTCTGACGATAGCGCTCGCCGGCTGCTCGATCGCCATGGCGCAAGACAAGGCGGCAATGGTCAAGCAGTTCATCGATCTGCAGCGCCCCGGCATCGAAGCACTGGCACGCGGCCTGGTCGAACAGTCCAGCGCTCCCATTGCGCAGGCCGGCTCACAGTATCTGCAGACGCAGGTGCCCGCCGAAAAGCGCGAAGCCGCAGCGCAGGCCGCCGACGGCGAACTCAAGAAGTACTTCGACGAGTCCTATCCGATCGTGCGCGACAAGGCGGTGCAACTCGCACCTGGCGCCATCGGACCGATCCTCGAGCAGAACCTGAGCGAGGACGAGCTGCGTCAGTTGCTGGCCTGGATCAACTCGCCGCTCAGCAAGAAATACCAGGAACTCAATCCGAAGATGCAGTCCGCATTGACGGAGAAGCTGGTGACTGAAACCCGCGCCAGCATCGAGCCGAAAATGCGCGCGCTGGATACCAACGTCGCCAAGGCCTTGGGCGCACCGGTCAACCGTCCCGCAGCTGCCCCGGCCAAGGCGCCCGCGAAAAAGTGATCCAGCCGGCCGGTCCCCGTCCCTACAACTTCTCCGCCGGCCCTGCTGCAATGCCAGAGGCGGTGCTGCAGCGCGCCGCCGCCGACATGCTGGACTGGCAGGGCAGCGGCATGAGCGTGATGGAGATGAGCCATCGCGGCAAGGAGTTCGGCGCGATCTGCTCGCAGGCTGAGGCCGACATCCGCAAGCTGCTCGCAGTGCCCGGGCACTTCCACATTCTCTTCATGCAAGGCGGCGGGCTGGGCGAGAACGCCATCGTGCCGATGAACCTCTCGCGCGGCAACAGCGCCGACTTCGTCATCACGGGCAGCTGGAGCGCCAAGTCGCAGAAGGAAGCGCAGCGCTATTGCAAGGCGCGCGTCGCCGCGACAAATGCCGAGCGCGGGCATACCCGGTTGCCCGAGCCGGCCAGCTGGCAGCTCGCGGCGAGTGCGTCGTACGTGCATGTCTGCACCAACGAGACGATTCACGGCATCGAGTTCCAGGAACTGCCGGACCTGGTTGCGCTCGGCAGCGACGCGCCGCTCGTCATCGATTTTTCATCGCACGTCGCCTCGCGCTCCGTCGACTGGCGTCGCGTCGGACTTGCGTTCGGTGGTGCCCAGAAGAACCTCGGACCCGCCGGTCTCACCATCGTGATCGTGCGCGACGACCTGCTGGGACGCGCGCTGGAGATCTGCCCTACTGCGTTCAACTACAAGACGGTGGCGGACAACCAGTCGATGTACAACACGCCGCCTACCTGGGCCATCTACGTCGCCGGGCTGACTTTTCAATGGCTGCTTCAGCAGACCGAAGGCGAACATGCCGGTATTGCGGCCATGGAACGGCGCAACATCGCAAAAGCGCGCCTGTTGTACGACTACATTGATGCGTCCGCGCTTTACGAAAACAGGGTCGCGGTCGACTGCCGCTCGCGCATGAACGTGCCCTTCTTTCTGAAGGATGAAAGCCGCAACGATGCCTTCCTGGCAGGCGCGCGCGAAGCGGGCCTTCTTCAGCTGAAGGGGCACAAATCCGTCGGCGGCATGCGGGCCAGCATCTACAACGCCATGCCGCTGGCCGGGGTGCAGGCACTGGTGCGCCACATGCGAGAATTCGAACGGTCGCATGCTTAGACGCATGCGTGCCTGACCGATGACCGCACCCATCCCCCAGACTCCCTCCTCCGACACCGCTGCCAGCCTCGCCGATCTGCGCGTGCAGATCGACTCCCTCGACCAGCAATTGATCGATTTGCTGAACCGGCGCGCCCGCGTTGCAGAGCAAGTCGGCGAAGTCAAAAAGCGCGAAGGCTCGCCCTACTTTCGTCCGGACCGGGTGGCGCAGGTCATCGAAAAAATGCAGCAGAGCAACGGTGGGCCGCTCAAGGCGCTGCACGTTGCAGCCATCTGGCGCGAGATCATGTCCGCCTGCCTGGCGCTCGAGTCGCCGCAGCGCGTCGCTGTCCTTGGGCCTGAAGGAACGTTCTGCGAGCAGGCAGCTGTCGTATATTTCGGCGGTGCGGCCGACCTGATCTATTGCGCCAGCTTCGACGAGGTCTTTCATGCAACCGCCGCAGGCAGCGCGCAATACGGAGTGGTCGGCATCGAGAATTCCAGCGAAGGCGTCGTTACCCGCTCACTCGACTTGCTGCTGCACTCCCCCGCGCATGTGGTGGGCGAAGTCAGCCTCCTGGTTCGCCATCACTTGCTGCGCAGCAGCAACGAGCTCGAAGGCATCGAAGCGGTGCTCGCGCATCCGCAGGCGCTCGCGCAATGCCAGACTTGGCTCTCCAAGCACCTGCCGAATGCCGAGCGCCGCGCCGTCTCGAGCAATGCCGAAGGTGCTCGGCTCGCGGCCGGAAACCAGGCATGGGCGGGCCTCGCAAGCGAACGCGCCGCCACCCGCTTCGGCCTGCACATCGTCGCGCATGCGATCCAGGACGATTCGTATAACCGCACGCGCTTTGCCGTCATCTGCCTGCCGCAAACGCTCGCCATGCCGCCGGCTTCGGACAAGGACTGCACCAGCCTCGTCGTGTCGGTGCCCAACCGTCCCGGCGCGGTGCACGACCTTCTGGTGCCGCTTAAGACCAACAACGTGTCCATGACCCGCTTCGAATCTCGACCGGCGCGTACCGGCCAGTGGGAGTACTACTTCTACATCGACCTGGACGGGCATCCGTCGCAGCCCAACGTCGCCGCCGCCCTCGCCGAACTGCGCAAGCTTTGCGCGTTCTACAAGATCATCGGCGCCTATCCCGTCAACGCCTGAGGCCGCCATGTTCGAACAGCTGGGCTTGATCGGCTGCGGCCTGATGGGTGGCTCCTTTGCACTGGCGCTGAAGCGCGCGCGGCTGGTGAAGCGCGTGGTGGGCTACAGCAAGTCGCCGTCGACCACCGAACGCGCACGCCAAATGGGCGTGATCGACGTGGCGGCGCCGTCGGCGCTGCTTGCGGTATCTGGCGCCGACATCGTGCTGATCGCGGTGCCGGTCGGTGCGTCCGAGGCAACTTTCAAAGCCATCCGCCACGGCATCTCGGACCATATGCTGGTGATGGACGTCGGCTCGACCAAGGGCGACGTGATCGAGGCAGCCCGCCGCGGCCTGCACGACCAGTTCGCCAGCTTCGTGCCTGCGCATCCCATTGCAGGCAAGGAAGTGGCCGGCATCGAACACGCCGATGCGGAACTGTTCACCGGACGCCAGGTCGTGCTCACGCCGGTCAAAGCAACGCTGCGCTCCAACGTGCAGCGTGCCACACGGCTCTGGTCGGGCATCGGCGCCAAGGTGGTGACCATGACGCCCGAGGCGCATGACAGCGCTTTCGCAGCCGTCAGCCACCTGCCGCATCTGCTTGCCTTTGCGTTCACCACAGCCATTGCAGCCGATCCGCAAGGCAACCGCTTCCTGGAGCTGGCCGGCCCCGGCTTCCGCGACTTTTCCCGCATCGCAGCCAGCGACCCCGCCGTGTGGCGCGACATCCTGCTGGCAAACCGCGAACAGGTCCTGCAGCATTCGCAGGCGTTCCGCACAGCGCTAGCGCAGCTCGAAGCACTGATGGCCGCGGGTGACGCCCAGGCGCTCGAAGACGCCATCGCGGCTGCGAGCCGCACGCGCGCTCAGTGGACCCTCGGCGCGGCCGCGTCGCCGGACTGACCATGTACTCGTCCCCCTTCCTGGACATTCCGGCGCTCGCCACTGCCAGCGGCGTGGTGCGGCTGCCGGGATCAAAGAGCATCTCCAACCGTGTTCTTCTGCTCGCAGCCCTGGCCAAAGGCACGACGAAGGTGCACGACCTGCTCGATTCCGACGACACGCGCGTGATGCTCAATGCACTTGCCGCGCTGGGCTGCCGTGTGGAGCGAAGCGGCGGCGTCCTCGGCATCGAGGGACTCGGCGGCAGGCCGCCACATCGCGGCGCCTCGTTGTTCCTCGGCAATGCGGGCACCGCCATGCGGCCCCTGACGGCCGCGCTGGCATTGTTTGGCGGCGACTTCGAACTGCACGGCGTCGACCGCATGCACGAACGCCCGATCGGCGACCTGGTCGATGCGCTGATGCAGCTCGGCTGCCGCATCGAGTACACGGGCAATCCGGGCTACCCGCCGCTGCGCATCCATCCGGTCGCGCCCGATTCGTTGCAGCTCGAACAACCCATCCGCGTGCGCGGCGATGTCTCCAGCCAGTTCCTAACTGCGCTGCTGCTCGCGTTGCCGCTGGCGGCCCGTCGCGACATCGTGATCGAGGTTGTCGGCGAGCTGATTTCCAGGCCTTACGTCGAGATCACGCTGAACCTGCTGGCGCGCTTCGGCATCGAAATCGCCCGTGATGGGTGGCAACGTTTCACCATCCCTGCCGGCAGCCGGTATCAAACGCCGGGCGACGTCCATGTCGAGGCCGATGCATCGTCGGCCAGCTATTTCATTGCGCTCGGAGCGATCGCCTCGGACGACGGCATCCGCATTGAAGGCGTCGGCGCCGACTCGATCCAGGGCGACATCCGCTTCGCCGATGCGGCGGTGCAGATGGGCGCGCTGGTCGAAAGCGGTCCGAACTGGCTGCAAGTCTCGCGCGGCGCGTGGCCGCTCAGGGCCATCGACATCGATGCGAACCACATCCCGGACGCGGCGATGACGCTGGCGGTGATGGCGCTTTACGCGGACGGCCCAAGCACCGTGCGCAACATCGCGAGCTGGCGGGTCAAGGAGACCGACCGCATCGCGGCAATGGCCAACGAGCTGCGAAAGCTCGGCGCCACCGTTGAGGACGGCGTCGATTTCATCCGCGTCCATCCGCTGCCAACCGACGACTGGCGCGCGGCAAGCATCCGCACCTACGACGATCACCGGATCGCCATGTGCTTTTCGCTCGCGGCATTCAACCCGGCCGGACTGCCGCTGCGCATCCTCGAGCCACATTGCGTCGCCAAGACCTTCCCGGACTATTTCGAGACGCTTTTTTCTGTGGCGCAGCCCGTTGAAGTGCCGGTGATCTGCATCGACGGCCCGACCGCTTCCGGCAAGGGAACGCTCGCGGTGGAAGTTGCGCACCGCCTGGGCTACCACTACCTCGACTCCGGCTCGCTCTACCGCGTGGCCGGCCTTGCAATGCGTCGGGCCGGTTTCGACGCACTGCCGCAGCTCGAGGCACGCATCGCGGACCTGGCCCGCACGCTGCCGCTGGAGTTCGTCAAGGGCAGCGTGCTACTCGCCGGCGAAGACGTGAGCGACGCGATCCGCACGGAAGCCGCAGGCATGGACGCCTCGCGGGTCTCCGCATTGCCGGCGGTGCGCGACGCGCTCCTGACGCTGCAGACGAGCTTCCGACGTCTGCCCGGCCTGGTGGCCGATGGCCGCGACATGGGCACCGTCGTCTTCCCCGATGCGCGACTGAAGGTGTATCTCACCGCGAGTGCTGCCCAGCGTGCCGAGCGGCGTCATAAGCAGTTGATTTCAAAGGGTATTTCGACTACACTCGACGATCTCCGCGCCGACCTCGAAGCGCGCGACCTGCGGGACTCGTCCCGCACCGTCGCCCCTCTGAAGCCCGCGCCCGATGCCCGCCTCCTGGACAACTCGCTTCTCTCGATCGAGCAATCGGTCGACCAAGTGTTGCACTGGTGGCAGGAAGTACAGCCCTTCGAGTCTTCTTGAGGGGTGTTTCGATCCAGCAGGTCCCCGCCGCGCGACAGCGCACCGGCCTGATGGTTTTTCAACCCAACCGGGCGCCAAGCCCGAACAACCGCCGTCTCCAGATCCAACGCGTGCGCACGCAATATTGCATTGGCGCCTGCGAACCCTGCATGACGGAAGGAAAACTCAATGTCTGAATCATTTGCCGACCTGTTCGAAGAATCCCTGAAGCGTTCCGAGATGCGCACCGGCGAGGTCATCACCGCCGAAGTCGTGCGTGTCGAACACAACCATGTCGTGGTCAACGCAGGCCTCAAGTCCGAAGCCTACGTGCCGATCGAAGAGTTCAAAAACGACAAGGGCGAACTCGAAGTCCAGGCCGGCGATTTCGTCTCGGTTGCCATCGGCAGCGTCGAGAACGGCTACGGCGACACCATCCTCTCCCGCGACACCGCCAAGCGCCTCGCTTCGTGGATGAGCCTCGAGAAGGCGCTCGAATCCGGCGAGTTCGTCACCGGCACTACCAGTGGCAAGGTCAAGGGCGGCCTCACCGTGCTGGTCAACGGCATCCGCGCGTTCCTGCCGGGCTCGCTGATCGACACCCGCCCGATCAAGGACCTGACGCCGTACGAGAACAAGACGCTTGAATTCAAGGTCATCAAGCTAGACCGCAAGCGCAACAACGTGGTGCTTTCGCGCCGCGCAGTGGTCGAAGCCAGCATGGGCGAAGAGCGCGCCAAGCTGATGGAAACCCTGAAGGAAGGCGCTGTCGTGCGCGGCGTCGTCAAGAACATCACCGAGTACGGTGCGTTCGTCGACCTCGGCGGCATCGACGGCCTTCTGCACATCACCGACATGGCATGGCGCCGCGTTCGCCACCCCAGCGAAGTGGTGCAGGCCGGCCAGGAAATCACCGCCAAGATCCTCAAGTTCGACACCGAGAAGAACCGCGTGTCGCTGGGTCTGAAGCAGATGGGCGACGACCCGTGGATGGGCGTTTCGCGTCGCTACCCGCAATCGACCCGCCTGTTCGGCAAGGTCACGAACATCGCCGACTACGGCGCGTTCGTCGAACTCGAACCCGGCATCGAAGGCCTGGTGCACGTCTCCGAAATGGACTGGACCAACAAGAACATCGCGCCGAACAAGATCGTCTCGCTCGGCGACGAAGTCGAAGTCATGGTTCTCGAAATCGACGAAGACAAGCGCCGCATCAGCCTCGGCATGAAGCAGTGCAAGGCCAACCCGTGGCAGGAATTCGCGCAGAACACCAAGCGCGGCGACCGCGTCAAGGGCCCGATCAAGTCGATCACCGACTTCGGCGTGTTCGTGGGACTGGCTGCCGGCATCGACGGCCTGGTCCACTTGTCGGACCTTTCGTGGAACGAAACCGGTGAAGCCGCGGTTCGCAACTACAAGAAGGGCCAAGAGGTCGAAGCACTCGTGCTCGCCGTCGACGTCGATCGCGAACGCATCAGCCTGGGCATCAAGCAGCTCGACAGCGACCCGTTCACCACCTTCACTACGGTCAACGACAAGGGCCAGATCGTCACCGGCAAGGTCAAGACCGTCGACGCGCGCGGCGCCGAGATCGACCTGGGCGAGGACATCCTCGGCTACCTGCGCGCCAGCGAAATCTCCCGCGACCGCGTGGAAGATGCGCGCAACGTGCTGAAGGAAGGCGACGAAGTCACTGCCGTTGTGCTCAATGTGGACCGCAAGACCCGCAACATCCAGTTGTCCATCAAGCAGAAGGACATGGTCGACGAGCAAGGTGCAATGGCCAACCTGAGCCAGCAATCGTCGCGCGAGAACGCGGGCACGACCAGCCTGGGCGCCCTGCTGCGCGCCAAGCTCGACAACACCGAAAAGTAAACGGAGGAAAACACGGTGAGTTCCTCACCGTGTTCTTCTGTGGTTCTATGACTCGTTCAGACTTGGTTGAAGAGTTGGCCGCGCGCTTCGGACAACTGACGCACCGCGATGCCGAGTACGCCGTCAAGACCATCCTCGATGCGATGGGCGAAGCACTGGTGCGCGGACACCGCATCGAGATCCGCGGCTTCGGCAGCTTCACGGTGAACCGGCGCCCGCCTCGCATCGGACGCAATCCGCGTTCGGGCGAAAGCGTGCAGATTCCGGAAAAGCGGGTGCCGCACTTCAAGCCGGGCAAGGCGCTGCGCGAAGCGGTCGACGCACGCACTGCCGAGCTCGATGCGCAGCAGCAGAAACGCAAAAGCTGAAGCTTAGAATTCCCCGGCCAACGGGGACGCGCATGAAATACATCCTGTGGCTGCTTAAGGCAGCCATTTTTTTTACCCTTTTCGCTTTCGCGCTGAACAATCAGCACGACGCCACCGTCTATTTCTTCTTCGGCACTCACTGGCGCGCCCCACTCGTCCTGGTGGTGCTCGCAGCGTTCGCCGGAGGGCTTGTCGCAGGCGCACTCGGCATGCTGCCGGGCTGGTGGAAGCACCGCAGCGCAGCGACGCAGGTTCCGGTCGCCGCGACACCCGCAACCGCGGCATCGGCCGCGCCGGCAACAGCCGTTACCGACCTTCCCGCCGTTCGCCAGCATGGACTTTGACCTCAGCTGGCTGCTGCTCGGCCTGCCGCTCGCATTCGTTCTCGGCTGGCTGGCGTCGCGCTTCGACCTGCGGCAACTCCGCATCGAAAACAGGCAAGCGCCCAAGGCCTACTTTCGCGGGCTCAACTTCCTGCTGAACGAGCAGCAGGACCAGGCGATCGACGCGTTCATCGAAGCCGTGCAGAACGACCCCGATACCCAGGAACTCCACTTCGCGCTCGGCAACCTGTTCCGGCGCCGCGGCGAATACCAACGCGCCGTGCGCGTGCACGAGCACCTGCTCGGGCGCGGCGACCTGAGCGTGCCGATCGCGACCGCGCGCAACATGCGCTCGCGCAGGACTTCCTGCGCGCCGGCCTGCTCGACCGCGCCGAAGCCGCGCTCCAAAAGCTCGAGGGCACACGTTACGAAAACGAGTCCCGGCTTTCGCTCCTTGCGATCTACGAGCGTTCGCGCGAGTGGACCCAGGCCGCGGCCGTGGCGCAGAAGCTCGACGAAGCAGAACAGGCCAGCTACAGCACGCGCCGCGCTCATCACCTGTGCGAACAAGCCGCTGGCCAGGTGGCTGCCGGCGACCTGCCCGCAGCGGCACTGCTGCTGGAGCGAGCCACCGCCCTGGCGCCGCAGGCGCCCCGGCCGGCGATCGACACGGCAACGCTGCAATTGCGCAATGGCGATTCCGCCGCCGCGTTCGATTCGCTCGCGGCACTTAGCGAGAACGCGCCGCTTGCGCTGCCGCTCTTTGCGGCGACCCTGCAGCAGGCGGCGGTCGCCTCGCAACGCGGGGCGAAGCACTCGTCCTGCTGCAGCGGCGCTATGCCGAGTCGCCGTCGTTGGATGTGCTGGAAGCGATCATGGCGCTGGGCGGCGCGCCCATGCTGCCCGCCGAAACGCCGTCCGACGTACCGGAGCCGCGCGATGGCTACATCGCCCACTTGGCGCATCAGCCGTCCCTGGTGGCGGCGGCGCGCTGGCTCGCCGGCGAGCGCTTCACCAACGACCAGTTCCACCCCCAGGTGCAGCGCGCGCTCGACCAGGCCGCTCGGCCCTTGATGCGCTACCGCTGCGCGGCGTGCGGCTTCGAAGCACACCAATACTTCTGGCATTGCCCCGGCTGCCAGGCCTGGGACAGCTACCCGCCGCGGCGCGTCGAAGAGCTTTGAGGTCGCGGCAGCGGCCTGTCGACCAGGCGTGTCAACCACACCTCGCGGCCTGCCGTTGAACTGACGCCGCGCGCCTCAGGTACGCGGTGGGACGTTCCGGCGTTTCTCTTACAACAATGTCAGGGAGTTCAAAGATGATGATGAAGAAATTCATGGCCGTTTGCGCCATGCTGTTTGCCGCTGCCTCGTGGGCGGCTGTCGACGTCAACAAGGCGACCGATGCCGAGCTCGATGCACTCAAGGGAGTCGGCCCGGCCATGTCCAAGCGCATCCTCGATGCGCGCAAGCAAAGTGCGTTCAAGGACTGGCCCGATCTCATGAGCCGCGTAAAGGGCCTGAAGGAGAAGGCGGCGGGCAAGTTGTCGGCAGAAGGTCTTACCGTCAATGGCCAGAGCTACACCACAGCGGCGCCAGCACCCAGGGCGATGAAGAAGACGGAGCCGGCAAAGCCGGAGGCCACCGCAACCAAGGCGCCCGCCAAACCTTGAAGGGACCGCCGCGGCGCGCCCACCTGAAGCGCCGAAGCACGAAGCCGCCCCCGAGGCGGCTTTTTCGTGCCCGAACTACCTCGGCCGAAGTACGGATGGCAGGGAAAGGCCTCAACGATGGCCCGATATTTGCACGTATGCTCCCGGTCGCTATTTCACTTTTCGTACGTTCTGGAGAGCCCATGAATCACAAGTTCGGCATTGCCCTCGCTGGCCTGACCCTCGGTGCAGCTGCATTCGCGCAAACCAAGTGGGACCTGCCCACTGCCTATCCGGCCACCAACTTCCACACCGAGAACGTCACACAGTTCGCTGCCGACGTCGACAAGGCGACCGGAGGCAAGCTCAAGATCACGGTGCATGCCAATGCAGCGCTGTTCAAGGCGCCCGAGATCAAGCGCGCCGTGCAGGGCGGCCAGGCGCAGATGGGCGAAATCCTGCTGGTCAATTACCAGAACGAGTGGCAGATGTTCGGTGCCGACGGCATTCCGTTTCTCGCCGACAGCTACGACGCCGCCTGGAAGCTCTACCAAGCGCAAAAGCCGGTGCTCGAGAAAAAGCTTGCAGAGCAGGGAATGATGCTGCTCTACACGGTGGCATGGCCGCCGCAGGGCATCTTCGTCAAGAAGGAAATCGCTTCGGCCGCCGATCTCAAGGGCGTCAAGTGGCGCGCGTACAGCCCGGCCACCGCCCGCATCGGTGAACTGGTCGGCGCGCAGCCGGTGACCGTGCAGCAGGCCGAGTTGTCGCAGGCCATGGCCACCGGCGTGATCGAGTCGTACATGTCGTCCGGTTCCACCGGCTACGACACCAAGACCTACGAATACATCAAGAACTTCTACGACACGCAGGCCTGGCTGCCGAAGAACGCGGTGCTGGTCAACAAGAAGGCCTTCGATGCGCTCGACAAGCCGCAACAAGACGCGGTGCTGAAGGCCGGCGCAGACGCCGAGAAGCGAGGCTGGGATCTGTCCCGGAAAAAGAACGTCGAATACCTCGACCTGCTGAAGAAGAACGGCATGACGGTGCATGTGCCGTCGGCACAACTCAAGGCCGACATGAAGAAGGTTGGCGACACCATGATCAAGGAATGGCTCGACAAGTCCGGGGCTGAGGGCCAGTCGGTGGTCGACGCCTACAAGAAGATGTAAGAGAAGCGCCGCTCGTTTCCGATGCGAAAGACGCTCGATTTTCTCTACGACAGCGCCGCCGCACTGGCGGCGCTTTTTTTGATCGGCCTTCTCGTGATGGTGCTGCTTTCCATCATCGGGCGGCAGCTGCACTTCAACCTGCCCGGAATCGACGCCTACGCAGGTTACTTGATGGCCGGCTGCGGCTTTCTTGCGCTTGCCGATACGCTCAAGCGTGGCGAACACATCCGCGTGACCTTGATCATGGCGAGCCTCGGCCCCACGGCGCGCCGCTGGCTCGAACGCTGGGCGATGGGTGCAGGCGCATTGCTCGCGGCGCTTTTTGCGTTCTACAGCGTGCGGCTCGTCTGGCAGTCGCACGGCTACAACGACATCTCGACCGGCAACGACGCCACGCCCTTGTGGCTGCCGCAGCTCGCCATGGCGATCGGCGCCGTGATCTTTGCGATCGCGTCGCTCGACGAGTTCATCATCGAGTGGAACGGTCGTCCGCTGCGCATGGATGCCGAGGCGCTGCGCCATGAATGACGTCGCCATCGCACTGCTGCTGATCGCCACGCTGTTCCTGATTCTCGGCAGCGGCGTCTGGATCGGCCTGACGCTCTCGGGCGTGGCATGGATCGGCATGCAGCTCTTCTCTTCGCGGGCCGCCGGCGACGCCATGGCGGTCACGATCTGGGGCTCGGCCTCGGGCTGGACGCTGACCGCACTGCCGCTGTTCCTGTGGATGGGCGAGATCCTCTTCCGCACCAAGCTCTCGCAGGACATGTTCAAGGGCCTCGCACCCTGGATGCAGAGCCTGCCGGGGCGGCTGCTGCATACCAACGTCGTCGGTTGCGCAGTCTTTGCGGCGGTCTCGGGCTCCAGTGCGGCGACCTGCGCGACCATCGGCAAGATGACGCTGCCCGAGCTCAAGCGGCGCGGCTACCCCGATGACATGGTGATCGGAACGCTGGCGGGCGCGGGAACCCTCGGCCTGCTGATTCCGCCGTCGATCATCATGATCGTCTACGGCGTGAGCGCGGACGTGTCGATCGCCAAGCTGTTCATCGCCGGGGTGGTGCCGGGCATCCTGCTGGCGGTGCTTTTCTCGGGCTACATCGCGGTGTGGGCGCTGCTGCATCCCGACCGCGTGCCGCCGGCCGACCCGTCGATGCGCTTCGTCGACAAGCTGCGCGCCTCGCTCAGCCTGATCCCGGTCACGCTGCTGATCCTGGCGGTGCTCGGGTCGATCTACAGCGGCGTCGCAACCGCGACCGAAGCCGCTGCGGTGGGTGTGGTCGGGGCGCTGGTCATCTCGGCGGCGCAGGGCTCGCTCAACTGGCACTCCTTCAAGGAGTCGCTGCTCGGCGCCACGCGGCTCTATTGCATGATGGCGCTGATCCTCGCGGGCGCCGCCTTCCTGACACTGGCCATGGGCTACATCGGCCTGCCGCGCCACCTTGCCGAGTGGATCGGCTCGCTGGGCCTGTCGAGATTCCAGCTGGTCCTGATGCTCGCGGTGTTCTTCATCGTGCTGGGCTGTTTTCTCGACGGCATTTCGATGGTCGTGCTGACCATGGGCGTCATCATGCCGACGGTGATTGCGGCCGGCATCGATCCGCTCTGGTTCGGCATCTTCGTCGTGCTGGTGGTCGAGATGGCGCAGATCACGCCGCCGGTGGGCTTCAACCTCTTCGTGCTGCAGGGCATGACCGGCAAAGACCTGCTCTACATCGCGAGAGTGACGCTGCCGATGTTCCTGCTCATGGTCATCGCAGTGCTCATCATCTACTTCGTTCCGCAGTTGGTGACCTGGCTACCGCTGCAAATGGCGCCCTGACGCCTGCACTGCGCCTCGCATGCCGATCCACATCTTTGCCATTTGCGCGGGCGCTTCGCTCGGCGCGCTGGGCCGCTGGTGCCTGAACCTCTGGCTCGGATCGCCGGGCTCGCTGCCCTGGGGAACGCTCGCCGCCAACCTGCTCGGCGGCTACCTCGTCGGCATCGCGGTGGCGATGTTCCAGGCGATGCCGCAGCTGGATCCGGTCTGGCGGCTGGCGCTCATCACCGGCTTTTTGGGCGGGCTCACGACCTTCTCCAGTTTTTCTGCCGAAGTGGTGGCCATGCTCATGAACGGCAGGCTCGGGCTGGCACTCGGCACAGCCGCGCTGCACGTCTGCGGCTCGCTCGTTCTCACCTGGTTCGGCATCCGCACGGTGCAGCAATTCACGGCCTGATCCCGCCCTGTCGCACCAGGGGCGCTCGATAGAATCGAACGCGATGCCCCTCGTTCTCCTGGTCGCGCTCCCCTTCGTCGCAAGCGTGCTCGCAGCGCTGCTGCCGTCCAACGCGCGCAACCGGGAGTCGACGCTGGCGGGCGTTGTGGCACTGGGCTGCGCGGTGCAGGCGGCATGGCTCTTTCCGCAGCTCGCGGGCGGCAACGTGCTCCGATACGACATCGAGTGGCTGCCCGCACTCGGACTCAACCTCGCGTTCCGCATGGACGGCTTTGCATGGCTCTTCTGCATGCTGGTGCTCGGCATCGGCGCGCTGGTCGTGCTCTATGCGCGCTACTACATGTCGGCGTCCGATCCGGTGCCGCGCTTCTTCTCTTTCTTCCTCGCGTTCATGGGCGCGATGATGGGCGTGGTGCTCTCCGGCAACCTCGTGCAGATGGTGCTGTTCTGGGAGCTCACCAGCCTGTTCTCGTTCCTGCTCATCGGCTATTGGCACCATCGGCGCGATGCGCGGCGTGGCGCCAGCATGGCGCTCGTCGTGACCGGTGCCGGCGGCCTCTGCCTGCTGGCGGGCGTGCTGGTGCTCGGGCGCATCGTCGGCAGCTACGACCTCGACGTGGTGCTGGCCTCTGCAGACCAGATTCGAGCCCACCCGCTCTATCCGCTGGTGTTGGTGCTGGTGCTGCTCGGCGCCTTCACCAAGAGCGCGCAGTTCCCGTTTCATTTCTGGCTGCCGCGCGCCATGGCGGCGCCGACGCCCGTCTCCGCATACCTGCACTCGGCCACGATGGTCAAGCTCGGCGTGTTCCTGATGGCGCGCCTGTGGCCGGTGCTCTCGGGCACCGAGCAATGGTTCTGGATGGTCGGCGGCGCGGGCGCAGTCACGCTGCTTCTCGGCAGCTACGCGGCCATGTTCCAGCGCGACCTGAAAGCGCTGCTCGCGTACTCCACCATTTCGCACCTGGGACTCATCACACTGCTGCTCGGCCTCAACAGTCCACTGGCCGCAGTGGCGGCAGTGTTCCATGTGATGAACCATGCGACCTTTAAGGCATCGCTCTTCATGGCGGCCGGCATCATCGATCACGAGACCGGCACCCGCGACATCCGCAAGCTGAGCGGCCTGCTGCGCCTGATGCCGATCACCGGCACCCTCGCCATCATCGCCAGCGCGTCGATGGCCGGCGTGCCGCTCCTGAACGGCTTCCTGTCGAAGGAAATGTTCTTTGCGGAGACGGTCTTCATCCGCGCGACCCCTTTGGTCGACTGGAGCCTGCCGGTCATCGCCACGGTCGCCGGAGTGTTCAGCGTCGCCTATTCGGCCCGCTTCGTGTTCGACGTCTTCTTCGGTCCGCCGTGCGGGCCCGACGTACCCAAGCAGCCACACGAACCGCCGCACTGGATGCGCGTGCCCGTCGAGTTGCTGGTGCTGGCCTGCCTGGTGGTGGGCGTCGCGCCGGCGTGGTCGGTCGGCCCCGTCCTCGCCGCCGCTGCAGCACCGGTGGTCGGCGGCGTGCTGCCCAGCTACAGCCTCGCGGTGTGGCACGGCTTCAATCTGCCGCTCCTGATGAGTTTCGTCGCGCTGGCGGGCGGCGCGGCGCTGTACCTGTCGCAGCGGCGCCGGCGAACACTCGGCAGTCTCGACCGCACGCCGGTGCTGCATCGGCTGGACGGCCAGCGCATCTTCGAGCACCTGCTCGCCCGTCTGAGCGAGGCCGGCCGCCGCAGCCGCCGCATTCTGGGCACTCGGCGGCTGCAGACGCAGCTGCTGCTGCTCGTTGCGGTCGCGGTCGCCGGTGCGGGCGCTTCCTTGTGGTTTTCGCCGGCTGCGCGTGGACCGCGCGAGCTTCTGCCCTTTTCGCCGATGTTCGCGATGACCTGGGTCATCGGCGCGACCTGCGCCGTGGCGGCCGCGTGGCAGGCCAAGTTCCACCGGCTGGCCTCGCTCATGCTTGCCTCGGGCGCGGGCCTCGTGTGCTGCATTACCTACATCTGGTTCTCTGCGCCCGACCTTGCCTTGACCCAACTGGTGGTCGAGGTGGTGACGACGGTGCTGATTCTGCTCGGCTTGCGCTGGCTGCCGATGCGCACCGCAATGCCGCAGGCCGCCCGCGACCGGCTGCGCCCCTGGCCGGCGCGGCCGCGACCTGGCGCTGGCGGCTGCCGCCGGCTGCGGCATGGCGGCCATCGCATGGACCGTCATGACGCGTTCGTTCTCGCAAAGCATCTCGCCGTTCTTTCTCGAACGTGCGCTGCCCGAGGGCGGCGGCACCAACGTGGTCAACGTCATGCTGGTCGATTTCCGCGGCTTCGATACCTTCGGCGAAATCACCGTGCTCGGGTTGTCGCCCTTACCGTCTACGCGTTGCTGCGCCGCTTTCGCCCGGCCATCGAATCGATGGCGCTGCCGGCGCAGCAACGCGCGCAGCCCGACGACGGCAGCAGCGACCTGGTGAACCCGCGCCGCGCCGCTGACTCCGCTATCGGCTACCTCATGGTTCCGGCGGTGCTGGTGCGGCTGCTGCTGCCCTTGTCGGTGCTGGTCTCGGTCTACTTCTTCATGCGCGGCCACAACCAGCCGGGCGGCGGCTTCGTCGCTGGGCTCGTGATGTCGGTGGCGCTGCTGCTGCAGTTCATCGTTTCCGGCACCGAATGGGTCGAGGAGCATCTGCGCATCTATCCGCGCCGCTGGATCGCCATCGGCCTGCTGCTCGCGCTGGCCACCGGCGGTGGCTCGGTCGCACTCGGCTACCCCTTCATGACCACGCACACGGCGCACTTCGTGCTTCCGCTGCTGGGCGAAGTGCATGTGCCGAGCGCCCTCTTCTTCGACATCGGCGTGTTCGCGCTGGTGCTGGGCGCGACCATGCTGATCCTCACCGCGCTCGCCCACCAGTCCGTGCGCAGCCACCGCTGGGCCGATGAACAGGCAGAGCGAGAAGCCGAACGCAAAGCGGCAGCCATGAAGGCAGCCACCTGATGGAAATCGTTCTCGCCATCGCGATCGGCGTACTCACCGGCTCGGGCGTCTACCTGCTGCTTCGGCCGCGCACCTTCCAGGTCATCATCGGACTGACGCTGCTCGCCTATGCGGTCAACCTGTTCATCTTCAGCATGGGCCGGCTCAAGGTCGACAGCGAACCGGTGCTCGTCCCCGGTTTCGCGGCGACGCTCGCCAACACCGCCGATCCGTTGCCGCAGGCGCTCGTGCTGACCGCGATCGTGATCGCCTTTGCAATGACGGCGCTGTTCCTGGTGCTGATGCTGGCATCGCGCGGACTCAGCGGAACCGACCATGTGGACGGCGAAGAAACCCGCGAGGACATGCAGTGAACGACCTGTTCGCGCTGCTCGACCGCCTGCTCGAATTCAGCATGCCGCACCTGGTCGCGGTGCCGATCCTCGTGCCGATGCTGACCGCCGCGCTGATGCTGCTTCTGGGCGAGCAGCGGCGCCGCACCAAGTCGGCGCTGAGTGTCGTCTCAGGCCTCGTCGGCTTGCTGGCGGCACTGGCGCTGCTGCGCTGGGTGAACGCCGCGGACACCGGCGACGGGCCCGGATCGATCGGCGTCTATCTGCCCGGCAACTGGCATGCGCCTTTCGGCATCGTGCTGGTGGCCGACCGTCTGTCGACGCTGATGGTGGCGCTCACCGGCGTGATCGCCTTCGCGGCATCGATCTATTCGACCTCGCGCTGGGACCGCGCGGGCGTGCACTTCCATCCCTTGCTGCAGCTGCAGTTGATGGGTTTGAACGGCGCATTCCTGACCGGCGACCTGTTCAACCTCTTCGTCTTCTTCGAGGTCATGCTGGCCGCCTCCTACGGCCTGCTGCTGCACGGCGCCGGGCGGCTGCGGGTGCGGGCCGGCTTGCATTACGTGGCGATCAACCTGGCGGCCTCGTCGTTGTTCCTGGTTGGCGCCGCGCTGCTCTACGGCGCGACCGGAACGCTCAACATGGCCGACCTGGGTGTGCGCATCGCGCAGCTCTCGCCGGACGACCGCGGGCTGGTGCATGCGGCCGCGGCCATCCTCGCAACCGCCTTCTTCGCCAAGGCTGGCGCCTGGCCGCTCAACTTCTGGCTGGTCCCCGCTTACAGTGCCGCCGTGTCGCCGGTCGGTGCCGTCTTCGCGCTCCTTACCAAGCTCGGCGTCTACACCGTGCTGCGGTTGTGGACCGTGCTGTTCGCTCCCGACACGGGCGCGTCGGCGCAGTTCGGCCAGGGCGTGCTGGTCGTGGTCGGCTTGCTCACGCTCGGGATCGGCGCGCTCGGCATCGTCGGGACGCAGCGGCTGTCGAACCTTGCCGGCTTCAGCGTGCTGGTTTCGGCGGGCACGCTGCTGGCCGCCATCGGCCTCGGCCAGCCGGCGGTATGGGCCGGCGCGCTGTATTACCTTGTGAGTTCGACGCTCGCTGTGAGCGCCTTCTTCCTCTTGATCGACATGATCGAGCGCTGGCGCAATGCGGGCCTGAGCGTTGCACCGCATGAAGCCGCCGGCGACGCGCCTTTTCTTTCCGAAGACCTGCGCCGGCTGGACGACGTGAACCTCGACGACGAAGCCCAGGCGCTCTACGGCCGCGCCATTCCGGCCGGCGTTGCGTTCCTCGGGCTCGGCTTCATGGGCTGCACGCTCCTGCTTGCCGGCCTGCCACCGCTGTCGGGCTTCGTCGGCAAGTTCGCGATGCTGTCCGGCTTGATGGGCGTCGAGCGCATCGCGCCGGCGGGCTGGGCTTTCATGGCCCTCCTGATCACCTCGGGCTTCCTGTCGCTCATCGCACTGAGCCGGACCGGCATACGCCATTTCTGGACGCTGCCGCATGCCACCATGCCATCGCTGCCGGCGCTCGAGGTGCTGCCGGTCGCGGCGCTGCTGGCCGCGTGCCTGGCGCTCACGCTCGGCGCCAATACGGTCATGGAACACGCTGCGGCCACCGCCCAGGGCTTGCTCTCGCCCGACGCCTATCGCGAGGCGGTGCTCGGCACGCGACCGGTGCCCAATCCATGATGAAACGCTGGCTTCCCTCGCCGCCGCTGTCGCTGGCACTTTTCGTGGTGTGGCTGCTGCTCGACCAGTCGCTGGCGCCCGCGACGCTGTTGCTTGCGGCCTTTCTCGCGATCGTCGTTCCAGTTTTGACCAAAGGGCTGCGCCCCGCAAAGGTGACCATGCGCAGGCCCGGGCTCGCGCTGCGGCTGGCGGGCGTGGTTGCCTACGACCTGCTTCGGTCGGCCTGGTCGGTCGCACGGCTGCTGCTCGGGCGCCGCAGTGCTGCGATGGCACCGCGTTTCGTGCGCGTGCCGCTCGCGCTGCGCGACCCCAACGGGCTCGCCGTGCTGTCGATGATCCTGTGTCTCACGCCGGGCACTGCCTGGGGCGAGATCTCGTTCGACCGCTCGATCCTGCTGATCCACCTGTTCGACCTCGAGGGCGACCAGGTGCCGGTCTTTCTGACAATGGTCCGCGAGCGCTACGAGCGCCCGCTGATGGAGATTTTCGAATCATGACGCCACTGCTTTTCTGGGCGCTCAAGCTCGCACTGCTGCTGCTCGCCGTGGCCATGCTGTGCGCGCTGGCCCGGCTGCTCATCGGTCCCACAGCGCAAGACCGCGTGATGGCGCTCGACTGCCTGTTTGTCAACGGCATGCTGATGATGCTGGTGCTCGGCATCGTCTACGCGAGCAACGTGTACTTCGAGGCGGCGATGCTGATCGCGCTGTTCGGCTTCGTCGGCTCGACCGCGCTGGCCAAGTTTCTGCTGCGCGGCGAGGTGATCGAATGAACGACTTCATCGTCGGTCCGCTGCCGGTGTGGGCCGAGCTGCTGACCGGCATCTTTGCGGTGCTCGGCGCCGGCTGCGCCGCCATCGGATCGTTCGGGCTGGTGCGACTCCCCGACTTTTTTCAACGCATTCACGCGCCTACCCTGGGCGCAACCGTTGGCGTTTGGTGCGTCACGCTCGCCACCATCGTCTATTTTTCGGTGCAGGGCTTCAGCCTCTTCCTGCATGCGGTGCTGATCGCCATCTTCATCGCGCTCACTGCACCGGTGACCACCATTTTCCTGATGCGCGCGGCACTCTTTCGCGAGCGGCAGAAAGGCAGCGACGTTCCACCGCCTGGGTAGCTCCTGGGTTCAAAGCCCGGCGAACAACTTGAAGGCAACCACGAGTGCGATGCCCAGCAGGGCGATCATCAGCAGCCCGCCCCAACGTACCGCGCGATACTTCGTCGCTTCGGGCCGCTCGATTTGCGGGAGGGCGCCGAAGGCCGTGTCCGGCTTGCTGCGCGCCCAGTCGTGGAAGTTATCGCGGTCTGTATTCATGTAATACATTATAACTACATGTAAGCAAAAGATGGCAGTACCGCGTTGCCTCTGGAAGCCGGGGTACGGCGCGCCGCGACCTATACAAGATTTCGCTCGCGCCTTACCTCTTCTTCACACGAGGGGCGCACCATCGAGGCTCCTTCCATCCACGAGGAGCTCGCATGAAAAAAGTGTCCTTTGCCCTTGGCGCCGCGGCGCTGCTTTCGCTCGGCGCACTCGCCGCGCCTGCCCACGCCCAGTATGGACACCAGGGCCAGCGCTATCCGCACAACGTGATCGTCGTGCCCGCGCCGCCCCCGCCACCCGGCTACTACGGCCATCAACCCCAGCGCTTGCAGCACGGGGATCGCCGGGATTACCGGGGCGACCATTACTACGGTGACCGCAGGGACTACCGCGGCGACTATTACCGCGGCGGCCGCGGCGACCGGGACCGCGACGGCGTACCCAACCGCTACGACCGCGACCGCGACAACGATGGCGTGCCCAATCGCTACGACCGGCGCCCCAACAATCCTTACCGCTACTGATCGCGGTGCGCAAAACCGCACGGACCGGTGCCTTTCGCCGGCTCGACTAGGGAAACCGAGCCCCTGTGCCGCTCGGCGGCGGCCGCAGCATCCGCCGCATGAAAAAGATTGCCTTGATCGCCGGCGCGGTCGCCATCCTGGCCGCATTCGGCAGCTTCGCTCAAACGGCCGCACCGGCACCGATCAAGATCGGCCTGATCGGGCCGCTGACGGGGCCATCCGCCGACTTCGGCCTTCCGATGCTCAACGGGGTCAAGCTCGCGATCGACGAGATCAATTCGTTCGGAGGCTACCTCGGCCGGCCGCTGCAACTCGTCATCAAGGACGACAAGGCCAATCCCGACGTGGGTTTGAAGATGTCGCAAGAACTGGTCGCCGAGAAAGTGATCGCGGTCATCGGCTTTTGCAACACCGGCGTGGCGATGAAGTCGATCGACGTTTTCCAGGCCAACGAGACACCACTCATCGTGCCCTGCGCCACTGGAACGCCCGTGACTTCGAAATTCCCGCCAGCCGACAGCTACATCTTCCGCAACGCGCCGAAGGATGCGATCCAGGCGCCCTTCATCATCGACGAGATCGTCTCTCGCAACTGGACTCGCGTGGCGGTCTTCGCCGACAAGTCCGGCTACGGCGAAGCGGGCCTGCAGGACGTTCAGCAGGCGCTGGCCAAGAAGAAGCTGCAGGCGGTCTACGTGTCGCGCTTCGAACTCGGCGTGAAGGACCTCACCGAAGAATTGAAGGAAGCGCGCAGGGCAGGTGCCAACGTGATCTTCAGCTACACGGTCGGGCCCGAGAACGCGGTCATCGCGACCGGCAAGCAGGCAATGGGCTGGAAGGTGCCGCAGGTCGGCGCCTGGCCGCTGTCGTTTCCGTTCTTCATCGATGGGGGCAAGGACGCAGCCGAGGGCGCGCTGATGGCGCAGAGCTTCATCGCCGAGCCGAGCAACGAGCGACGCGCGACTTTTCTCGCGAGCTACTCGCGCAAGTTCAATACGCCGCGCATTCCGGTGCCAATGGCGGCGGCGCAGGCCTACGACGCGACCTATCTGCTCGCGCATGCCGTGCTGAGCCTCAAGGGCGACAAGCTGACCGGCCCGGACATCAAGAACGCGCTGGAGCAGCCCAAGCGCCCCTACTACGGCGTGGTCACCACCTACGATCGACCCTTCAGCAAGGACGACAAGGACGCACTGACGCCCAACATGCTGGTGGTCGGCGTGGTGAAGAACGGGCTGGTCACCTTCGCCCATCCGGCAGACGCCAAGCGCAACACCTTCGTGCAGCGCAAGCAGTAGGCACACGGCGCTCCAAGGCCGTCGGCGCCGCACCTATCCGAGGTGCGTCTTCAGCGGGACCGCCGGATCCGCCGCGACCGCGGCGTCCGGG
The DNA here is from genome assembly GCA_037720315.1 of Variovorax sp. GTDB lineage: Bacteria > Pseudomonadota > Gammaproteobacteria > Burkholderiales > Burkholderiaceae_C > Variovorax. The sequence goes on from JBBJMS010000004.1 coordinate 53,269, forward strand.
CTGCGCCCGGCCTCGAGCAGCTTGCGGCTCATCATGTGGTCGACCGGCGCGTTGACCGACTCGACGCAACGCAGCACGCCTTCGGTGTAATGCAACAGCGAAAACGACGCCGGACTGGCGCCGGGCCGCATCACCATCGTCGCGCCCGGCGTGCCTTCGGCAGGCACCAGTCCCGCCATCTGCAGCCGCAGGCTGCCCTGGTCGGACCAGAACCACGGCACCGCATCGTGCGGCCTCGGCGCACCGATGAGCGTCGCGACCGCCGTGCGCGCCTGGTCGTTGGCGTTCTGCACCGACTCCAGCCGCAATGCTCGGCCGGTGTGCCGATCCGGGAACCGCGTGCAGTCGCCGACCGCCAGCACGGCTTCGTCGCTGGTCTGCATGTAGGCGTCGACCACGATGCCGTCGGCGCATTCGAGCCCGGCCGCAGCAGCCAGTTCGGTTTCGGGCACTGCGCCAATGCCCACCATCAGCAGATCCACCGGGAGCGCAACGCCGTCGACCTCGATCGCGGCGAGGCGCCGGCCCTCGGTCTTCCAGGCGCCGGTCTGCACGCCGCAGCGGACGTCCATGCCGGCGGCGAGATGGGTCGCGAGCACATGCGCCGACAACGCCTTCGACACCGCCCGGCCCATCAGCCGCGGCCCGCTTTCGAGCACCGTCACGGCCTTGCCGAGCGCGAGCGCCGTGGCCGCCACTTCAAGCCCGATGAAGCCGCCGCCGAGCACAGTCACCTGGTGAGCCGCGCCCAGCAGCGTGCGCAGTTGCGCCGCCTCGTCGGCGGCGCGCAGCAATGCCACGTTCTCCAGGCCGACCAGCGCCGGCAGGCGGCGCGCGCGGGTACCGGTGGCGAGCACCAGTCGTTCCCAGCCCAGCACCGCGCCCGAGCGCAGCGTGACGGTGCGCGCTGCCCGATCGACCGCTACCGCCGGATCGCCGAGATGCATGGTGATGCCCGCGTCGGCATACCAGGCCTCGGCCTTGTGCAGCTGCGGCCCGGTGTCCTGGCTCTTCAGGTAGGCCTTCGACAACGGCGGCCGGTGGTAGGGAATGGAAGTCTCTTCGCAGACCAGGTGCACGCGCGGGCCCTGCCCCGCCTCTACCAATCCAGCGCAGAGCTGGGCCGCGGCATGGCCGCCGCCGATGATCACGATGTCGTTGTTGTTCATGGTTCCGACTGTATTCCGTCGAGGCACGGCGGCAGTCGATGTTTGCACTCTGGCATTGACCGATCCACCCCGGTGCCCGATAACCCGGCATGGATTTCCATCACCCGCTCGTCCAAGGTCTGGCGCTGCCGCTTCTGCTGGGTTTCGCACTCACCGGGCTGGCACGCGGCGCACTGGGCTCGACGCGCGGCGCGCGATGGGCTGCAGCCGGCGCGGCAGGAGCGATCGTCGCCACCGCCGGATGGATTCTGGGCTGGGCGTTTGCTCCCGGCTCGCTCACCGAAAAGCTTCCATGGGCATGCGCGGGCGCAGCGCTCGCGGGACTCGGCCTGGAGGCGGTGCGTGCCGGCCGGCGAACGCAATGGCTGGCAGCCAGCCTGCTGTGGGCGCTGATGCTCGCGGTGTTGGCCGACCAGCCGCTCGCGCTGCGCTGGCAGCTGGCTGGTCGGCGCCGCGGTGATCCACGCCGTGCTGAACGAGCCGGTGCAGCGTGCCGGCGCGGCGGCGATGCTCGTGCTCGCGAGCTCGGCCTGGCCGGCGCCGCCATGATGGCCGGCTCGGCACTGCTGTTCGAACTGAGCCTCGCGCTCGGCGCCGCGGTCGCCGGCTGCGCGGTTTGGCTGTGGCCGAAGGCGCGCATCGCATTCGGTGCCGCCGGCGCCGTCGCATCGGTGCTGGTCTGGCTCGCGCTGGCGCATGGCACGGCGGTACTCACGACGGTTTCGCCGGGCGTGCTGCTGCTCCTTTGCGGGGCATTCACCTCGGGCGCCGCATTGCGCTTCGCACGCCACCGCGCGGGCAAGGCTACGGCACGGCCCTGGGTCGAAGCGCTGGTGGTCGCTGCAGTGGCCGCGCTGTGGGTCGCGGCAGCGCTCGGCTTGTCGCTCGTGCTGGCGGACGGCGCCGCGGCACCCGCCGGTAACATGGACGATCCGTACTACAAACCCCGGTGGTAGATGCAACAAGCCCGCGCCATTTCATGATGTCCGCCATGCCCCGCACGCCTGGCATCGAGGCGCTCTGGCCCGCGTGCCTCGAGATCGTTCGGCGCCGTCGCCAAGGCGGCCCATCGCCATCGCACGACTCGCCCCGATGCTTCGCCTGGCACGAATCCCACGGCTTCTCGCTCGACGGCGCATGGACCGACGAGGCCACGGAAATGTTCGCGTTGTGGAAGCCCCTGCTCGACCGGCCGCGGGAAGGCAGGGCCTGGGTCATCGGCCAGTTGGGCCAGAGCCTGGACGGCTGCATCGCCACCCGCAGCGGCGACTCTGCCTACGTCAACGGGCCGCAGGTGCTGTTGCACCTGCACCGGCTGCGTGCCTTGTGCGATGCCATCCTCATCGGCGCCGGCACCGCCGCGGCAGACAACCCGCAGCTCACCACGCGGCATATGGCCGGCGCGCATCCGGTACGGCTGCTCCTCGATCCGGACCTGCGCCTTGCACCGACGCTGAACGTGTTTTCGGACCGGCAGGCGCCAAGCCTCCTGGTCTGCGATGCGGCGCGCCAGGCCGAAGCAGCCGAGCGTGTAGGCGCGGACCAGGTGCTCGGCGTGCCCGGCTTGATGGCTGCCGCCGGCACGCCGAACCTGCGCGTTTTGCTCGCAGCACTGCAGCGGCGCGGCCTGCGGGTGCTGTTCGTCGAAGGCGGCGGCGTCACCGTATCGCGCTTCATCGCGCAGGACTGCATGGACAGGCTGCACCTGAGCGTGGCGCCGGTGCTCATCGGCGGTGGGCGTCCGGGTCTGCTGCTGCCCCCGATTGCCGCAATGCGCGACTGCCCTCGCCCGCCATCCCGCGTGTTCCACATGGGTGCGGACGTGCTGTGGGACCTGGATCTGCGCGCGGCACCGGCGCCCGGCTAAGGCAGCATCGCGAACAGGTCCACATGCCCGACGCGCAGGCTGCTCCGGCCGGCGAGCGCAAGACGCCGCGCCTTCCAGCCGCCGACCAGCGCATGTGCCGCCGGATGCTGTTCGAGCGCCGCTGCCGCGATCCCTTGGGCCATCGCCGACAGCATGGCAATCGCGCGCGATCCGTGGGCGGCATCGATCTGCCAGTCGCTCTGCGCCCGAACGGTGCGAAAGCCGGATGCCTCGAAGCGCACCACAGCCCGCGCTGCGGCCTCGCAGCCGAGCGAATCGCCGAAACCCTTGTCGCGCCGCTGATGGGCGGTGAAGAGCCGATGCACTTCCGCGTCGTCGGGATCGCCGGGCTCCCAGGCCACATGCCCGTCGACGCTGAGCGCGAACAGCACCGCGCAAGCTGCAGCGCGCGTATGCACGACCAAGGCCTCCAGCCACGTATCGGACACCAGGTCGAGCAACGCCGAGGCGGTGACAAGATGCGCGTCGGCGAAAGGCACGGTGTCCATGGCGCTCGCCAGATCGATGCAGCGCAATTGCACTTCGGCCTCCCAGCCGGCGCCTTCGATCGACAAGCGACCGGCATCGTTGCGCCAGCCAAAGCCGTGCGCGTGCGCCCATTCGCTCATCGCGGTGGGCAGCGCGGCGAGCAAGGCCGGATCGTTGTCGACCAGCAGCCAGCGCTGCGTTCCGCCGAGCCGCGGCGCCAACTCGCGCAAGTTCGCGCCGCTGCCGCAGGCCAGGTCGAGCACGCGCAGTTCGGACCTGTCGCCCCGCAGGCGCACTGAAAGTGCTTGCAGGTCGAGCGCGGCAGCGGACCGCTCGCGCGCTGCATGGTCGATGGGCTCGCGCAGCGCCAGCCAGTCGGCGCTGAAACCTGTCATGCCAGTGCCCGCCCGCGAAAGGCTTCGAGCGCCGCGGCGAAGCGGCGCTGCTGTCCGGCCAGGTGGGCAGGCGCAGCCCCCGCGCGCGCTGCTGCGGCCGCTGCGCACGCCATGCGCCGTCGTCCAGCAGGCGCCGCAGCGCGTCGCGCAAGGCCGCGGCATCGCCGGGTGCCACCAGCATGCCGGCGTCTGCAGGCACCGTGTCGGCGATGGCGCCGGCGTGCGTGCTGATCACCGGCAGCCCGTGCGCCAACGCTTCGGCCAGCGCCATGCCATAGCCCTCGTGGAACGAGGGCAGCACGAAGGCGTCGGCACCGGCATACAGCGCGTGCAGTTCGGCCTCGCGCAGTTCGCCGTGCAGCACGACGCGTCCGGCGCCCGTGCGCTTCGATGGCGTTACCCAATGCGTGCACGCAAGCCGGATCGGTGCTCAGGCTGCCGGCGCAATCCAGCGTCCAGCGCCGGTCGCGCAGGCCGGCCAATGCCTCGACCAGCACGGCATGCCCCTTTCGCGGCGTCACCGTTGCCACGCACAGCAGCGACAGTTCGGCGCTGCCGGAACCGGCCGCAGGCGGCGCCGGATCGGTGCCGGGCTCGATCACCGCAATGCGCGCGGCGTCGATATCGAAGTCGGCGGCCAGCGCCCGGGCAGTCGATCGGCTGGTGACGATCACGCCGCGCGCGCTGGCGAGCGCGCGCCGTTCGCTGTCGAACAGTGCGCGCCGCTGCGCCGCATCCAGCCCTGTTTCGAGCGACAACGGGTGATGCACCAGTGCCACCCAGTCGAGGCGCCGTGCGTGGCGCTGCGCCAGTTCGGCCAGCACGCCGAATGCCAGCCCGTCGACTACTGCGAGCGTGCCGTCGGGCAGCGCGTCCGCGATGCGGTCTGCCTGCTCCCGCGCAGTGCGGCCGGGCGCCGGATAGCCGTCGCCGAGCATCCCGACGTCGACCTGCCACTGCCGCGCGCGCAAGCCTTCGATTATCTTGCGGTCGTAGCCATAGCCGCCGGTGCGCGCATTCAGGTCGCCCGGCACCATAAAGCTGCAGCGCAGGCTCAAAGTGCGCCCTCGTAGGCCGCCCACGCCACATGCGATTCGTTGAGCCGGACGCGCAGGCCCGAGAGTCCGCCTGCATGCGCGCCGAGTTCGCCCGCCGCGATGCGCTCGGCGATCCGATCGAAGATCGCCCGCGCCATGAACTCGGTGGTGGTGTTGCGCCCCTCGAAAGCCGGATCGTCGTCGAGGTTGCGCAGGTTCAACTGGCCGAGCACGCTGCGCAGCACGTCGGTGGCGAGCGCGATGTCGACCACCATGCCGTCGGCATCGAGTTCGGCGCGGCGAAATTCGGCATCGACCACGTAGGTGGCGCCGTGCAGGCGCTGCGCCGGCCCGAAGGCTTCGCCCTTGAAGCTGTGGGCAATCATGAAATGGTCACGGACGTTGACGCTGTACATACGGTGTCTTTCGGTGAAGGGCTCAGGAATAGTCGATGCGATGGCACAAGGTGCCGGGCGAGCCCGCGGCCAGCCGCTGCAGCACCGCGGGCAAGTCGGCGAACGGCCCGCTGTCGGTGATGAGCGCGTCGAGCGCCGGATCGCGCAGCAGCGCCAGCGCAAGCGCAAGCCGGCGCCGGTGGCTCCAGCGTGCGCGCTGCGACGCGACGTAGAGGCTGGTGGCCACGGTGTTGCTGCCGGCGTGGATCATGCCGGTGCGAC
>JBBJMS010000051.1:0-20054 GCA_037720315.1 Variovorax sp.
CGCGTGGTCGGCCTGGCCGACAGCATGCACCTGGACAAGGCCGTGCCGCGCAATCCGATCAACCGCCGCATCAGCATCATCGTCCTCAACCATCGCACGCAGCAGCAGATCGAGCGCGAGAACGGCGGCGACCCCGCCTCCAGCCGCACCGGCAGGCTGCCGTTCTCGCCGCTTCCCACCGACAACGTCAAGGTGACGGCGGTCAAGCCGCTGTCACCGGTCACTCCCTAGAACGACACCGGAACCCCGATGGACCTCAGTCAATTCACCCAGGCCTTCTTCGTCGAAGCCATCGAGCTTCTGGCGCAGATGGAGCAGTTGCTGCTCGACCTCGACGTCGAGGCGCCCGACAGCGAACACCTCAACGCCATCTTCCGTGCCGCGCATTCGATCAAGGGCGGCGCCGCCACCTTCGGCTTCACCGCGCTGACCGGAACCACCCACCTGCTCGAAAGCCTCCTCGACAGCGCGCGGCACGGCCAACTGCACCTGAACGGTCCCATGATCGATGCCTTTTTGGAAACGAAGGACGCCTTGCAACAACAACTCACCGCCTACCAGTCCGGCAAGGAACCCGAGCCGGAAAGCGTTGCCCACATCTGCGCGGTGCTGCAGCAACTTGCGCGCGAAAACGACGACACCAACGCTGCAGCACCCGTGCCGGCACCGGCGCACGCGGCCGCAGCGCCTGCTGTGCCCGTTGCAACGGCCGCGTCCGCTGCTGCAGCCGGCGGCGGATTGCGCATCCGCTTCAGCCGCCTGTCGGACAGCGAGTGCGACCTGCTCGCCGACGAGCTCGGCAACCTGGGCCGCGTGGTGTCGCGCACGCGCAGCGCCGACCACCTGGTCGTGATGCTCGAAACCACCTGCGAGCCGGAAGACATCGTGGCCGTGTGCTGTTTCGTGATCGACGAATCGCAGATCGAGATCACCCGCGAGCCGGCGCAGCCGCAGGCCGCCGCTGCGACGGCGCCGCAAGCGCCCGCACAGGCGGCGGCGACGGCTGCGCCGGCACCCGCCGTACCGGCACCCGCCGCGCCGGTCGCACCGGCCGCGGCCGCGAATGCCAAGGAGTCCAGTTCGATCCGCGTCGACGTCGAAAAAGTCGACCAGCTCATCAACCTGGTCGGTGAACTGGTGATCACGCAGTCGATGCTGACGCAGGCCGCGACCATGCTCGACCCGGCGGCCTACGAACGCTTCGTGAGCGGCCTGGGCCACCTGGAGCGCAATGCGCGCGACCTGCAGCAGTCGGTCATGTCGATCCGCATGATGCCGATGGACTACGTGTTCAGCCGCTTCCCGCGCGTGATCCGCGACGTCAGCGCCAAGCTCGGCAAGCAGGTCCGCCTGGACACCTACGGAAAGGAAACCGAACTCGACAAGGGGCTGATCGAACGCATCGTCGATCCGCTCACGCACCTGGTGCGCAACAGCCTCGACCACGGCATCGAAACGCCGGCGCAGCGCCTGGCCAAGGGCAAGGACGCCACCGGCCAGTTGCTGCTCTCGGCGCAGCACCACGGCGGCAACATCGTGATCGAAGTCAGCGACGACGGCGCTGGCCTGAACCGCGAAAAGATCCTGGCCAAAGCCATGCAGCAGGGCCTCGCGGTGAGCGATGCGATGCCCGACGACGAGGTGTGGCAGCTGATCTTCGCGCCTGGCTTCTCGACCGCCGAGCAGGTCACCGACATCTCGGGGCGCGGCGTGGGCATGGACGTGGTCAAGCGCAACATCCAGGAGATGGGCGGCCATGTGGAGATCAGCTCGCGCGAAGGCCGCGGCACCACCACCCGCATCGTGCTGCCGCTGACGCTCGCCATCCTGAACGGCATGTCGGTCAAGGTCGGCGAAGAGGCCTACATCCTGCCGCTGAGCTATGTCATCGAATCGCTGCAGCCGCTCGCCGAGCACCGGCAATCGATAACCCGCGACGGCCAGGTGATCCGCGGGCGCGGCGAATACCTGCCGCTGATCGAGCTTCATCGCGTGTTCGACGTGGCCGGTGCGCAGACCGACCCGACGCGGGGCATCCTGGTCATCGTGCAGGCCGACGACACGCGCTTCGCGCTGATGGTCGACGAGCTGCTCGGACGGCACCAGGTGGTGGTGAAGAACTTCGAAACCAACTACCGCAAGGTGCCCGGTATCTCGGCCGCCACGATCCTCGGCGACGGCAGCGTGGCTTTCATCATCGACGTCGGCGCCATGCCGCAAATTCATCGAGAACACCCCGAAGCGCCTGCGGCGCCTCCCCGGTATCTATGAACCCCCCGAAGCGCCTGCGGCGCCGCCCCCCAAGGGGCGATACCAACGGCCCGGCAAGCCGGTTTCCGCGGCGCTCTGGCACTCGCTCAGTAGAGCAACTCTCAATATTGCGACAAGCTCTTCATGCGATTCGATTTCTTCAAGCGCCAGGGGACGGATGCGGTCGCGATCGATCGCATCGAGGCGGCACCGACGGCGATCGAGCTCAACCCCGACGGCTACCTGACCTACGCCTTGCTGCTCGATCCGCAGAAGCGCGTCGTCGGGCTGCGCCCGGCGTGGCATCTGGCGGCACCGCAGGCAGCAGCCAGCGTGCAGGCGCAGTTCAAGGCGATGGTCGCCTGCATGGCCAAGCACCTCAACGCACCGAAGACCGGCTGGCGGCTTGGCGGCACCGTGCTGTACCTCGACCTGAGCGCCGAGCTGCTGGCGGCGAGCGAACTGCAATCGCTGCCGCCGGAAAAGGTGGTGCTATGCCTCGGCCCGGCCGACCTTGCCGATGCCGGCGCGCGGCCGCTGCTCCTTTTCCTGCGCGAGCAGGGCTACGGCGTGCTGCTGAAGGATGCCGAGGCGCTGCCCGAAGAAGAGGAAGCGCGCGGCATCGTCACCCACTTCGGCATCGACGCGGTGCAAAGTCACCGCGCCGCTGCCCTTTTGCGCCAGGAGCAGCCGGGCGAGCCGCCGCTTCGCGTCGTCTCGACGGGGCTGGCAGCATGGAAAGACTTCGACGCCTGCGCCGCACAGCACCTGGACGTGTTCGTGGAAGGTGCCTTCGCGGTGCCGCCGATGAAGCCGGAGCCGGGCCGCACGCTGCAGCCCGAATCGATGCTGATCGTGAAGGTCATGCAGATGATCCAGCGCAACGAGGATCTGCGCGAAATCGAGACCGCCCTCAAGCACGATGCCGCGCTCACCTACCGCCTGCTGCGCCACATCAACTCGCCGGCCATCGGCGTCGGCGTGGAAATCCATTCGCTGCGCCACGCCATGACGATGCTGGGCTACGCGCCGCTGTTCCGCTGGCTGTCGCTGCTGCTGGCCACCAGCAACTCGCAGGCGAGCCCGCCGTACCTGATGAAGAAGGCCATCATGCGCGGCCGCTTCGTCGAGCTGATGGGCAAGGGACTGCTTCCGGCGAGCGAGTCGGACAACCTGTTCGTGGTCGGCATGTTCTCGCTCATCGACCAGCTGCTCGGTGTGTCGATGGCCGAAGTGCTCGACAAGGTGCAGCTGAGCGAATCCGTGCAGCAGGCGATCCTTTCGCGCGAGGGTACCTACGGTCCTTTTCTGGCACTGGCCGAGATGTGCGAACAGGACGGCGCCGAAGCCGCGCGGCTGGCGGAGGAGCTCTTCATGAGCGCCGAGCAGGTGAACGCCGCACATCTGTCGGCGCTGGCATGGGCGCAAGACGTGAGTCCGGCGGCCGAAACGAAGTGAGTGCATGCGCGTCCCGGCCGAGATGCCGGGCTTTTATCCCCCTGATCGGACCATTGCCGCAGGCACTTGACTCCTACATTGAAGGCCATGCATTGGGCCCAACGTGAACACCGAATTCCTTCTTACCGATAACGACTTTTCCAAAGTCCGCACGCTCATCCATCTCCGCGCGGGCATCGCGCTCGGCGAGCAGAAGCGCCAGATGGTCTATAGCCGGCTGTCGCGCCGTCTGCGCGAGCTGGACATGTCCGACTTCTCCGACTACATCGACCTGCTGGAAACCAGCCGCGACGGTGACGAGTGGCAGAGCTTCATCAACTCGCTCACCACGAACCTGACCTCCTTCTTTCGCGAAGCGCATCACTTCCCGGTGCTCGCCAGCCATGTGCGCAAATGCAAGCAGCCGGTCACGGTCTGGTGCGCGGCCGCTTCCACCGGCGAGGAGCCCTATTCGATCGCCATCACGCTGATCGAGGCGCTCGGCGAGCGCGCCAGCACGGCCCGCATCATCGCGACCGACATCGACACCTCGGTGCTGACCAAGGCCTCGGCCGGCGTCTTTACCGCCGAGCAGGTGAACCGGGTGTCGCCCGAACGCCTCAAGCGCTTCTTCAACCGCGGCACCGGCGCCAATGCGGGCAAGGTGCGCATCCGGCCCGAAGTGGCGGCCATGGTCAAGTTCTCGCGCCTGAACCTGCTCGACCCTTCGTGGTCGGTGAAGGAGCCGGTGGATGCGATCTTCTGCCGCAACGTGATGATCTATTTCGACAAGCCGACGCAGAACAAGGTGCTCGGCCGCTTTGCGCCGCTGCTCGCGCCGGAGGGCCTGCTGTTCGCGGGGCATTCGGAGAACGCGTCGCTGGTGAACCCGAGTTTCAAGTCGGTCGGGCAGACCGTCTACGAAGTGAGCAAGGTGCCCCGATGACCGCAGCCGCCTTGGGCCTTGCGTTCGCCGCGGCCGTGCCGGGGTCGGTGGCCAGCCACCACTATTTCGATCGCGACTTCGACAGCATGGCGGTCAAGCTGCTGCCGTCCGAGTACTACGTCACCACCACCGACACGGTGCTCACCACCGTGCTCGGCTCCTGCGTCGCCGCCTGCCTGGTCGACCTGGAGGCCGGCGTTGCCGGCATGAACCATTTCATGCTGCCCGAGGACGGCGAGTCCGCCACCCGCGGGCCTGTGGAAGCCATGCGCTACGGCGCCTTCGCGATGGACGTGCTGCTGCGCGAGCTGATGCGCGCGGGCGCGCGCCGCGACCGGCTGCAGGCCAAAGTGTTCGGCGGCGGCGCGGTGCTGGCCAACATGACCACGCTCAACATCGGCGACCGCAATGCCGACTTCGTCTTGCACTACCTGAAGACCGAGCGCATCGTCGTCGCCGCGCAGGACTTGCGCGGCGTGCACGCCCGCCGTGTCTGCCTGATGCCGAAGACCGGCAAGGCGGTGGTGCGCAAGCTGCGCACGCAATTCGACGTGCAGAGCGTCCAGCAGCACGAAGGCGAGCTGCTGCGCAGGCTGGCGGCGGCCAACGACACGAGGAGCCGTGCGGCATGAAGAAGATCAAGGTGCTCTGCGTCGACGATTCGGCGCTGATACGAAGCGTGATGACGGAGATCATCAACAGCCAGGACGACATGACCGTGGTCGGCACGGCGGCCGACCCGCTGGTGGCGCGCGACCTGATCAAGGTGACCAATCCGGACGTGCTGACGCTCGACGTCGAGATGCCGCGCATGGACGGCCTGGAGTTTTTAGAGAAGCTGATGCGACTGCGGCCGATGCCGGTGGTGATGGTGTCGTCGCTGACCGAGCGCGGCTCGGAGATCGCGCTGCGCGCGCTGGAACTGGGCGCGATCGATTTCGTCACCAAGCCGCGACTCGGGGTGCGCGACGGGCTGCTCAACTACACCGAACTCATTACGGCCAAGATCCGCACCGCTGCGTGCGCGCGGCTGCTGCCGGCCCGCAACGGCGGCACGGCCCGGGCGGCTGCCGAAAGCGTGCAGGAGCCGCCGCTGCAACGCCCGCTCCTGAGCACCGAGAAGCTCATCATCATCGGCGCCTCGACCGGTGGCACCGAAGCCATCCGCGAGGTGCTGCAGCCGCTGCCGCCGGATTCGCCTGCGGTGTTGATCGCGCAGCACATGCCGCCCGGCTTCACGCGCTCGTTCGCGCAGCGCCTGGACGGCCTGTGCCGCATCCATGTGAAGGAGGCCGAACACGGCGAGCGCGTGCTCCCAGGCCATGCCTACATCGCACCCGGCGGCTATCACCTGTCGCTCGGGCGCAGCGGCGCCAACTACGTGGCGCAGCTCGACCAGGAGCCGCCGGTGAACCGGCACCGGCCGTCGATCGACGTGCTGTTCGATTCGGTGGCGAAGCACGCGGGCAAGAACGCGATCGGAATGCTCCTCACCGGCATGGGCAAGGACGGCGCCGAGGGGCTGCTGCGCATGAAGCAGGCCGGCGCGCACACGCTGGCGCAGGACGAGGCCAGCTGCGTGGTCTTCGGCATGCCGCGCGAGGCGATCGCCATCGGCGCGGCGGACGAGGTGTCGCCGCTCGGGGAAATGAGCCGCCGGGTGTTCGCGCACCTGCGCACTTTCGGTGAACGCGCGAATCGCGTTTGAACAACAAACGAACAAACTGTTGGAGCTATAGAAAATCGTGATCGACAAGACCATCAAGATACTGGTTGTGGATGACTTCCCGACCATGCGCCGAATCGTGCGCAACCTGCTGAAGGAACTCGAGTTCCTGAACGTGGACGAGGCCGAGGACGGCGCCGCCGGCATCGAGAAGCTGCGAGGCGGCAACTTCGGCTTCGTGGTGTCGGACTGGAACATGCCCAACATGGACGGGCTGACCATGCTGCAGACCATCCGGGCCGACCCTGAGCTGGCCAAGTTGCCGGTGCTGATGGTGACCGCCGAGGCCAAGAAGGAAAACATCATTGCCGCCGCGCAGGCCGGCGCCAACGGCTACGTGGTGAAGCCGTTCACCGCGGCCACGCTGGAGGAGAAGATCACCAAGATCTTCGAAAAACTGCAGAAAGAGGCGGTGGCATGAAACACCCCCGAAGCGCCTGCGGCGGCTCCTCCTCGAGGGGGCGATACCAGCGGCCCGGCGAAGCCGGTTCCGCGATATCCCTGGCATGGAGCTGCGTCGGTTTCATGCGCCGCGGATCAAGCAGCAACATGGTGGAGCACTGACATGGCGCCGAACCCCCTCGAAGCCGCAGGGCACGGCAATACCGCCGAAGAGTTGCTGGGTCGCATCGGCCAGCTTACGCGCCAGATGCGCGAGGGCCTGCGCGAGCTGGGCCTCGACAAGCAGGTCGCCAAGGCGGCGCAGGCAATACCCGACGCACGCGACCGGCTCGCCTACGTCGCCACGATGACGGAGCGTGCGGCGCATCGCGCGCTCAACGCGATCGAAGTGGCGCAGCCGCTGCAGGAGGGCCTGGCGACCGACGCCAAGGGCCTGAGCAAGCGCTGGGACGAGTGGTTCGCCCACCCGGTTGAGCTGGACCAGGCGCGCGAACTGGTGATGGACACGCGTGGCTATCTGCAGAAGGTGCCGGGGCAGGCGAGCGCGATCAACACGCAGTTGATGGAAATCATGATGGCGCAGGACTTCCAGGACCTCACGGGCCAGGTCATCAAGAAGATGATGGAAGTGGTGAACGACGTCGAGACGCAGCTGCTGCAGGTGTTGATCGACAACACGCCGGCCGACAAGCGCCACGACGCGCAGCCGAGTTCTCACGGCAGTCTGCAGAACGGGCCGCAGATCAAGCCGAACGCCCCTGACGCGGTGACGGACCAGGGGCAGGTGGACGATTTGCTGGCGAGCATGGGGTTCTGACTCCCTCTCCCGGAGGGAGAGGGCGCAAGACCTCCGATCCCCCGAGCAGGAGGGCAATCCGGGTCCTGATCGAAGCATTGTCCCGGGGCATCGACTTCAATAATTCAGCCATGAGCAGGCGCCATTGCGCCCACGCTCGCACGGAGCATGAATGGCTGAAGAAAGCGATCTCGAGAAAACAGAACCGGCGTCCGAGCGGCGCCTGGAGAAGGCGCGCGAGGACGGCAACGTGGCCCGCTCGCGCGAGCTGGTCACCTTCGTGCTCCTGAGCACCGCCGTCGCGGGCCTGTGGATCACCGCCGAATCGATCGGCATGACACTTCGCGGCGCTCTCGCGCTCGGCCTGCACTTCGAGCGGTCCGCGGCCTTCGATCCTTCCTACATGCTGGCGCAAACCGGGCTGATGGCCATGCAGGCGCTGATCGCGATTGCACCGCTGCTCGGGATGATGGCGCTGGCCGCCATTGCCGCGCCGCTGATGCTGGGCGGCTGGCTCTTCTCGGCCAAGGCCATCGGCCCCAAGTTCGAAAAGCTCGATCCCATCGCGGGCATCGGGCGCATGTTCTCGGCGCAGGCGCTGTCGGAGCTGGTCAAGGCGCTCGCCAAGTCGCTCCTGATCGGCGGCGTGGCGTGGCTGGTGATCATGGACAACATGGACGAGGTGAATGCGCTGATGGCGCAGTCTGAACGCGCGGCGCTGCCGCGGATGATCGAACTGGTGGCCTACAACTGCGCGCTCATCACGGCCGCGCTGCTGCTGGTGGCGCTGATCGACGTGCCCTACCAGCTGTGGAGCCACCACCGCAAGCTGCGCATGTCGCGCGAGGACGTGCGCCAGGAACACAAGGAAAGCGAAGGCGACCCGCACCTGAAGGCGCAGATTCGCCGGCAACAGCAACAGATGGCGCGCCGCCGGATGATGGCCGAGGTGCCCAAGGCCGACATCGTGGTCACCAACCCGACGCACTTCGCGGTCGCGCTCAAGTACGACGACAACGACATGCGCGCACCGCGCGTGGTCGCCAAGGGCACCGACCTCGTGGCGGAGCGCATTCGCGAGCTGGCGCGCGAGCACAACGTCGCCATCCTGGAAGCGCCGCCGCTCACCCGCGCGCTCTACAAGCACACCCGCCTGGGCGACGAGATTCCCGCCGGCCTGTACACCGCAGTGGCGGAAGTGCTGGCCTGGGTCTACCAGCTCAAGCGCTTCAAGAGTGACGGCGGCGACGCACCGCGCACCCCGTCGGACCTGCCGATTCCCGAAGAACTCGAATACGCGGTGAGTGAAGCAGCATGAATGCAATGACCGCCCTGATGCGCAACCCGGCGCAGATGTTCCAAGGCAAGCACTGGAAGGGTCTCACCGGCCCCATCCTCATCGTGCTGATCCTGAGCATGATGGTGCTGCCGCTGCCGCCCTTTTTGCTCGACCTGCTGTTCACCTTCAATATCGCGATCTCGGTGATGGTGCTGCTGGTCAGCATGTACACCATGAAGGCGCTGGACTTCGCGGCCTTCCCGGCGGTGCTGCTGTTTACAACCCTGCTGCGGCTGTCGCTCAACGTCGCTTCCACGCGGGTGGTGCTGTTGAACGGCCACACCGGCCCGGATGCGGCGGGCAAGGTGATCGAGGCTTTCGGCCACTTCCTGGTGGGCGGCAACTTCGCCGTCGGCGTGATGGTCTTCATCATCCTGGTGCTGATCAACTTCATGGTGATCACCAAGGGCGCGGGGCGCATCGCCGAGGTCGGCGCGCGCTTCACGCTCGACGCCATGCCGGGCAAGCAGATGGCGATCGACGCCGACCTGAACGCCGGCCTCATCGGCGAGGACGTGGCCCGCAAGCGCCGTGCCGAAGTCGCGCAGGAAGCCGACTTCTACGGCTCGATGGACGGCGCCAGCAAGTTCGTGCGCGGCGATGCCATCGCCGGCTTGCTCATCCTGGTCATCAACATCATCGGCGGCCTGGTGGTCGGCATGCTGCAGCACGACCTCGACTTCGCGACCGCCGGCACCACCTACACGCTGCTCGCCATCGGCGACGGCCTGGTTGCGCAGATTCCGGCGCTGATCATTTCGACCGCGGCCGGCGTGATCGTCTCCCGCGTCACCACCGACGAAGACGTCGGCGGCCAACTCACCGGGCAGCTGTTCAATAACCCGCAGGTGCTGTTCCTCACGGCCGGCATCATCGGCCTGATGGGCATGATCCCGGGCATGCCGAACCTGGCTTTCCTGCTGATCGCGGGCGGGCTGGTGTGGTTGGGGCGGCGCCTGCTGGTCTCCAAACCCAAGGCGGCGGCCGCCGAGCAGGCCGCGGCGGCGCAGGCTGCGGCGGCGGCCGCGGCGCCGGCAGCCGAATCGGCTGAAGCCACCTGGGACGACGTTGCCCTGGTCGACCCGCTCGGCATGCAGGTCGGCTACCGGCTCATTCCGCTGGTCGACCAGTCGCAGCAGGGCGAGCTGCTCGGGCGCATCAAGAGCATCCGCAAGAAGATCGCGCAGGAGGTCGGCTTCCTGGTGCCGGTGGTGCACATCCGCGACAACCTCGAGATTGCGCCCAACACCTATGTCATCAGCCTCAAGGGCGTGGAGATCGGACGCGGCGAGGCCTTCCCGAACCAGTGGATGGCGATCAATCCGGGTCAAGTGACCGGCACGCTCCCCGGCGCACCGACGCAGGACCCGGCCTTCGGCCTGCCGGCGGTGTGGATCGACGGCAGCCAGCGTCAGCAGGCGCAGATCTTCGGCTACACGGTGGTCGATGCCTGCACGGTGATGGCCACGCACCTGAACCACCTGATCCAGACTCACTCGGCGGAGCTGCTCGGGCGCCAAGAGGTGCAGCAGCTGCTCGACCAGGTCGCCAAGACCGCGCCCAAGCTGACCGAAGACCTGGTGCCCAAGGTGCTCACGTTGAGCACGCTGCACAAGGTGCTGCAGAACCTGCTCGACGAGGAAGTGCCGATCCGCGACATGCGCACCATCCTCGACGTGATGGCCGAGCATGCGCCGACCGTCAAGGACGCGACCGAACTCACCACGCTGACGCGACTCGCCCTCGGCCGCGCGATCGTGCAGCAGCTGTTCCCGGGCGATTCCGAGCTGCAGGTGATCGGCCTGGACGGCACGCTCGACGGCGTGCTGCAGCAGGCGCTCACCAACAACAGCGGCATCGAGCCGGGGCTCGCCGCCAGCCTGCTGCAACAGGCGCAGGCCGCGATGGCCCGCCAGGAGCAGATGGGCCTGGCGCCGGTGCTCGTCGTTCAACACACGCTGCGCGTGCTGCTGTCGCGCTTCCTGCGCCGCAGCCTGCCGCAACTGAAGGTTCTCTCGCACGCCGAGATACCTGACTCCCGCAACATCAAGATCACCGCCACACTCGGAGGAAGAGTTTGAACATCACCACAGACGTGCGAACCACCGCACGCAAGTTCATTGCCGCAACCAGCCGCGAGGCATTGCGCCTGGCACGCGAGGCGCTCGGCGCTGACGCGATGGTGCTGACGCATCGCGTCCTGCCCGAAGGCGTCGAGATCGTCGCCATGGCGGAGGACCAGGTCGAGGAGCAGGTCGGGGAGGCCGTGCGCGAGGCGCCTCGGCCGGCTGCACCGGCTGCACCGGCCCCCGTCGTCATCGCCCCGGCCGCAGCACCCGCAGCGCTCGTTGCAACCGCCGCCCCGGCCGCCGCGACTGGCACCGACAGCGTGCTGAGCGAACTGCATTCCATGCGCGGCATGATCGAGGAGCAGCTCGCGAGCGTGGTCTGGAACGACAAGCAGCGGCGCGACCCAATGCGAGGTCGCCTGCTGCGCACGCTGCTCGGCGCCGGCTTCAGCGCGCGCCTGTCGAAGGCCATGCTGGAGCATCTGCCTGCCGGCCAGAGCTACGCGCAGGGCATGGCCTTCGTGCGCTCCGAATTGATCCGCACGGTACCGGTCATGCAGGACGAAGACGCACTGCTGGCCGAAGGCGGCGTCTATGCGCTGATGGGGCCGACCGGCGTCGGCAAGACCACCACCACCGCCAAGCTGGCCGCACGTTGCGTGATGCGCTTCGGTGCCGACAAGCTGGCGCTGGTGACCACCGACAGCTACCGCATCGGCGCGTATGAGCAACTGCGCATCTACGGCCAGATCCTGAACGTGCCCGTGTACGCGGTGAAGGACGCGGCCGACCTGCACCTGGTGCTGGCCGACCTGCGCGACAAGCACATGGTGCTGATCGACACGGTCGGCATGAGCCAGCGCGACCGCGCCGTCTCGGACCAGATCGCGATGCTGTGCAACAGTGCCCGGCCGGTGAAGCGGCTGCTGCTGCTCAATGCCGCAAGCCATGGCGACACGCTTAACGAAGTGGTGCACGCGTACCGGCATGGCGGCAGCGGGAGCGAGAAGAACGAGCTGGCCGGCTGCATCTTCACCAAGGTCGACGAGGCCACCCATCCGGGCGCACTGATCGACACCGTGATCCGCCACCGCCTGCCAGTGCACTACATCTCCAGCGGCCAGAAGGTGCCGGAGAACCTGATGGCGGCCGACCGCGCGCAGCTGGTCGACAGCGTGTTCCAGGCCAGGAGCCACAGCGCCCTGTTCGTGCCCGGCGAAAGCGAGCTGCAGGATAAGCCGATGTTGGCCGATGCGCAGGCACAGATGGTGCAGGCGCAGGCCGAGACCGACCGCCTGCGCGTGCAGTACCAGCGGCTGATCGAGGCGATGGCGCATGACGCGCAGGAGGTTGCGGCTGCATCGGCCGCACTCGCCGGTGCCGGCATCGGCTTCGAGCAGGCGCGCGAACTCTGGCGCCAGGCCGGCGACGAAGACGTCGGCCACAAGGCGGTGCTGCAGTCCCTGATGGCGCACGCCACAAGCGAGATCGCCAACGGCTGCGACACCCATGTGCTGGCACTGAGCGGACAGGTCGGGCTCAAGTCGAACGAGGGCGGCGACGCCTACGAATGCCAGGGCAGTCTGCTGCTGTCCGACTGCAGCGGCCAGCCGCTTGCGGCGCCGAACCAGTGGCTTTCCACCGCCGCGGTGCGCGGCCCGGTGGACGCAGCCCGCAAGCCCGGCATGCGCCAGGTGCAGTGGCTGCGCCAGCAGGATTTCGGCAAGCCGGTGGTGCATGTCGTCTCGGGCCTGCCCGCGGCCGAGGTGCTGGGCCAGTGGCATGCGCAGGGCCTGACCTGGCTTGCGCGCGCACCGGGGTCGACCGCCATCACGAATCCGCACACCGGCGCATCGGGCACGCTGGCGCGGCTCGACCTGTGCTTCGGCGAGGCACGGCCGGTGCAGTTCAAGGGCAAGGTGGCGATGCGCTCCGAGGCGCATGCCGAAGTGGTGCTGCGCTCCGATCCCGCGCTGCCGGCACTGCGCTGTGTCGCCACTCGCGTTATCGATCCGCGCAGCGGCAAGATCCTCATGCAAGGTTATGCGCTGTCGAACATCGGCAGCGAAGTCAGCGCACGGCAGCTGTCGCAATGGCAGGCCTGGGCGCAGGCGGCCGAGCCCTGCTTCCGGCTGATGCGCCAGGGCCTGCAGCTCGTCGGCGGCATCGGCGAGCCGGGCGACCCGCAGATGATGAAGCGCCTGCTGATCGCCGGCCAGGCGACCACCACCGTCTGGCGCCTGCTGCATGCCGACGCCGCATGGGCCGGCCGCACCCGCACGCTGGTTGCCCAACTCACCGGCAAGACGGCGCGGCCCGACCGGGCGCTGTCGGGCAACGTGCTGTACGTCGGCGTGGGCAAGCTCATGCTGCTGCTGGAGGCACTGGGCTCGTGAGCAAGCTCATCCGATCAGGCCGACGGACTGCGTCGGCTGCTCTCCCGGACACCCACGCGCGTGGTCGCGGTGGCGGGCATGCGCCGCGGCCTGGGCACGACCACCGCGGCAATGAACCTTGCCGCGGCCCTGGTCCAGCAAGGCAAGGAAGTGCTGCTCGTCGACGAGCACCGGCTCGCTGCGGAATCCGCCTGCGCGGTGTGGTCGATCTACGCCAACGGCAACACCGGCGCGGCTGGCGTGATCGCCGACTGCGGCGTGGCCGTGCTGGCGGCCTGCGACGGCGCGCTGCCGCAAGACGCCGATCCGCATCGCCTGCGGCCGGCCGATGTGGTGCTGATCGACGCAGCGCTGGACGAGGCCGGCGGCCTGTCGCCGCTCGCGTGCCTGGCGGACGAACTGGTGGTTGTGCTCCAGCCCGATGCCGCGTCGGTCACCGCCACCTATTCGGGCATCAAGCGGCTGCACTACGCGCACGCTCTGCGGCAGCTGCGCTTCCTGGTCAACGGCGTTGCCGACCCGGCGGCGGCACGCCAGATCATGGCCAACCTGGTCGATACCGGCAGCCGCTACCTGGCCGTGTCGCTACAGCCTGCGGGCTGGGTGCGGGCCGATCCCCATCTGCAGCAGGCCCGCCGGCTCAACCACACCGTGGTCGAAGCCTTTCCGGCCAGTCCGGCCGCGGCGGATTTCCGACGCATCGCCGCCGACATGGGCCAATGGGCATGGCGCCCGGCAGCCAGCCTCGCGCTGCCTGCGGCGCGCCAGGCGCCCACGAACACCGCCGCCGCCTAGGCGCGGCACATGGAGAGAAGGAAAAGGACGCCCGTGTACACCGCTCAGGGAACCATCGACAAATCGCATCTGCTGAAGCAGCACCAGCCGATGGTGCGCCGCATCGCGCTTCAGATGATCGCCAAGCTGCCGGCCAGCGTCGAACTCGACGACCTGATCCAGGCCGGCATGATCGGCCTGCTCGACGCCTCCAGCCGCTACGAAGACAACCGCGGCGCGCAGTTCGAAACCTTCGCCAGCCAGCGGGTTCGCGGCGCGATGCTCGACGAGCTGCGCGCCAGCGACTGGGGCTCGCGCGCCCTGCGCCAGTCGGCACGCAAGGTCGAAGCTGCGATCCAGGCGCTCGAGCACCGGCTCGGCCGCTCGCCGACCGAAGGCGAGATCGCGAAAGAGCTGAAGATCGGCCTGGACGCCTACCAGTCGCTGCTGCAGGAAGTGCAGGGCGCCCAACTCCTGTACGTCGAGGATTTCGCGCAGGACGATTCCGACGGCAGCCCGTTTCTCGACCGGCATGCGCGAGACGCCGGCAACGACCGGCTCAGCAGCGACGACCCGCTGCAGCAATTGCTGGAACGCGGCTTCCGCGAGGAACTGGTGGAGGCCATCGCGGCCCTGCCCGAGCGCGACCGTCTGCTGCTCAACCTCTACTACGAAGAAGAGCTCAACCTGCGCGAAATCGGCGCCGTGCTGGAGGTGAGCCAGTCGCGGGTTTGCCAGCTGCACAGCCAGGCCATCAGCCGCTTGCGCGCCAGCCTCAAGGAAATGGTTTGACGCTGTAGGAAAACACCGCCATCCGCGCGCCGGCGTTTGACCGCGGCCGCGCAATCGCCCAGCATTGGCTGCATGGACACCCTCATCAGCGCGGTGACAGGCGGTTCCGTGCCGACGCCCGGCGAAGCCGCCGTGCTCGCGGAGCCCGGCCTGCAGGGCAGCGTCGTCGCCCTGACGGCAGACCCTCACGCCTATGCCAGCGAGCACGAGCTGGCGACGCGCTCGCAGCTTGCCTGGCGGCTCGCGCGGCTCAAGAAATCCAGCTTCCAGGGCGAGTACGACAACACCCGGCAGTACGCCGCGCCCGTGTACTACGTGCCGAGCGACACGCTGGTCGGTGCCGACCGGGCCGGTGCGCTCGGCGTCGCCGACCACCACGGCCTGTTCGGCGGCGTGGTGCCGCATGGCTTCGTCATGACCAAGGCGCTGGCCCATCCGCTGCTCGACGACGCCTGCGCCGCACCGCCCGGATGGCGCGCCGACTTTGCCGGGCTCGTCGCGCACGCGGTGCTCGATGGGGTTTCGACCTTCTCCCCTGCAGGACGCGCACAAGGCCGGCCTGCGCCTGCTCGAACGCGGCCCGGTGCGACTGAAGCCGGTGCGGTCCACCGGCGGGCGAGGGCAGCAGGTCGCGCGCGACCGCGAGGCGCTCCAACGCTGCCTGGACCTGATGGATGCGGCGGAAGTCGCTGCCCATGGCCTGGTGCTGGAGGAGAACCTCGAACATCCCGTGACCTACAGCGTCGGGCAGGTTCATGTGAACGACGCGGTGGCCAGCTACTACGGCTGGCAGCGCCTCACCTGCGACAACTACGGCAATCAGGTCTACGGCGGTTCCGATCTCACGGTGGCGCGCGGCGGCTTCGACGCCCTCCTGGCGCTGAGCTTCTCGTCGGAAGTGCGGCTCGCCGTGGAGCAGGCATGCGTCTTCCACCGCGCGGTGCAGGCGTGCTTTCCGGCGTTTTTTGCTTCGCGCATCAACTACGACGTGGCGCAGGGAACCGACAGCGCGGGCGCATGGCGCTCCGGCGTGCTGGAGCAGTCTTGGCGCGTCGGCGGCGCGAGCGGCGCCGAGGTTGCGGCGCTCGAAATATTCGCGGACCAGCCGGCGCGCGCCGTAGTCAACGCCTCCTGCTTCGAGGTCTACGGCGACGGCGTGGTGCCGCCGCCCAATGCCACCGTCTACTTCAGCGGGGTCGATGCGCGGGTCGGCCCGCTCACCAAATACACCGTGGCCGACGCCTGATGCCGACGCGCCACAACTTCATCGACATACCGGTCGACGGCCAGCACATCGCGGGAACTCTCATCGCGCCTTCGAGGATGGTGCCCGGCGTGCTGCTCGTGCACGGCTGGGACGGCAGCCAGGAGCAGGACATCACGCGCTGGACCACGAACTCGCCAAGCTCGGCTGCATCTGCCTGACCTTCGACCTGCGTGGCCATGCGCGCCACCAGTCGCAGCGCGAGGCCGTTACGCGCGAGGACAACCTGCGCGACGTGCTGGCCGCCTACGACGTGCTGGTCGGCCATCCGGCGGTCGACCCGGCGGCGGTCGCCATCGTCGGCAGCAGCTACGGCGGCTATCTCGGCGCGGTGCTCACGTCGCTGCGGCCGGTGCGCTGGCTCGCATTGCGCGCGCCCGCGATCTATCGCGACGAGAACTGGGAGCATCCGAAGCGCAGGCTCAACAGCGACGACCTGGCGCTCTATCGGCAGACCACCATCGAGCCCGAGAAGAACCGCGCATTGGCGGCCTGCGAAGACTTCATCGGCGACGTGCTGATCGTCGAATCGGAGCACGACGCCATCGTTCCGCATCCGGTGATCGAGAACTACTTGGGCGCGTTCAAGCATGTGCGCTCCATGACCCACCGCGTGCTCGCCGACGCGGACCATGCGATGTCGAAGACGGCCTGGCGGCAGAGCTATACCGCGTTCCTGGTCGCGTGGATGACGGACATGAGGCTGGGTGCAAAGGCTTTTGCTCCCGAAGTGCCAAAAGTTGCCGGGCTGATGGATCCCGGCGGCTTCAGGAACGCTGCGCCGCGCCGAAATGAAGGGGAGTGCAATTTAACGAACAGCGAGTAGAAAAATGTCCCGGCTCATCGTCCTCGCCAAGCATGGCAGCGTCAGGCAGTTCAACATCACCGGACCGCTCACGACCATCGGTCGCGACGCGCAATGCGGCGTCCACATCGACACCCTCGGCGTCAGCCGGCGCCATGCCGCCATCCACTGGACGGGCGATCGTTTCGTGCTGACCGATGCGGGCAGCTTCAACGGCACGTTCGTGAACGACAAGCGTATCTACGACCACGCGCTGAAGAACGGCGATGCGATCCGCATCGGAGACTGCCAGCTGCGTTTTCTCTACACTTCGAAGGTCCTGCCGCACGACGACGCGATGCGCCTGGTGACGGCGTTCGACCAACCGGGTGACGCCGACGCCTTGCGCGAGAAGCGACTGGGCCACGTTCTTTCGTCGCAGCAGCATGCCGGCGCGGCTGCGCTGAACGAGCTGGCTGCGCCTACCGCGAGAACTCCTGGTTCAGCCCGACGACAAACATGCGGGCGCCATCGGGACTGCTGCGTGCGGCGCTGATGTCGAGGCTTACGAGCGGCGTCAAGTGCAACCGCGCGCCCAGCCGGGATGTCCAGAGGCCGTGGGCCCGGTTGCGCTCGGCGATCAGCGACAGCCGGTCGTCGAGGAGTGCCCATTCGACCGCGGCCCCGCGGCGGCTCGTGCGAACACTGTCGCCCGTCGACCAGTCGGCGCCGAGGTTCGCATGCACGCGCAGGTTCTCCGCGCCGCGCCAGGTCAGCGGCAGCAACAGTTGGCGTCCCGGCTTTCCGTGCGTCGAAAAGTTGCGCGTTGTGCTCCAGGCCACGGCTGCACTGAACGGCGCTTCGCTGCCCCCGAAGAAGGCCCACTTGATCTGCGGCCCGAGGTTGGATTCGGCAGCAGATTGACCAGTCGACGAACGATCGAACGCAATGCCGACCTCGAATGGTCCCAGGCGGCAAGCAGGTCCGAAATGAAAGTTCCGCGCCGGTTCGACGCGAGTGCGGGAGAGCCAGGTTTCGTACTGGCATTGACCGGGGTCGAGCAGATAGGCGTCATCGACATCGAAATGCCCGCCGGCCGTGGCTTGGCTGCCCGCGAACACGGCCACGGCCACGGCCATTGCGGCACGGCCCGGAAAATTGCGCTTGGCTGTTACCACATTCACCCCCTTGCTCCGTTGAGGCGGGCGGATTCTAGACCGGCACGGCGAACTGGTAGGTGTTGCGGCCTGCGGCCTTGGCCCCATAGAGCGCCACGTCCGCACGGGCGAGTACGCCGGCTGCGTTGGCCGGTGCATCGCCCGCTTCGAACAGCGCGATGCCGATGCTGGTGGTGACGTCGAGCGCCCGTGCGTCGACCTGAAACGCTCGACGGCCCACCTGCTTCACGATTTTGTCCGCAAGCCGGCCGGCCAGCGCCGACGTGCCGAGGTTTTCGAGGATGACCACGAATTCATCCCCGGCCAGCCGCACGACCGTGTCGGTGGTCCGAACGCTTGCAAGAAGGCGGCGCGCGAATTCGGCGAGTACCGCATCGCCTCCGGCGTGTCCGAGCGTGTCGTTGATGGTCTTGAAGTTGTCGATGTCGAGAAACATCACCGCCAGCGTGTCGCCCGACCGGCGGGCGCGCGCCATCGCCTGGGGAAGCAAGTCGTTGAGCGCAAGGCGGTTGGGGAGCTGCGTGAGCACGTCCACCCGCGCCAGCTCGGCGAGGCGCTGCTCCAACTCGCGGCGCGCCGTGATGTCGAAGGTCATCGCATAGAAGCCCTGCACCGTGCCTTCGGCGCCGAGGTCGGGGATGAAGTGGGACTGATACCAGTTCTGGCCAATGCCGCGCGCCCGGTCACCGCTTTTCTCGAAGGTGACCGCCTCGCCCGCGAGCACGCGGCGCACATACGGCTCGACGATCGCGAAATCCTCGCTTCCACGCACGGCGGGCATCGACCGGCCCACCAGTTCGACGCCGTCGTGCAGCGCGCGCACATGGGCGTTGACGAAGGTGTAGCGCAGCGATGCGTCCACATGCGACACCAGTGCCGGCAGGTTGTCGGTGATGGTGCGGATGCGCGCCTCGCCGGCGGCGCGTTCGCGCTCGGCGATCTTCTGGCGAGTGATGTCGAACGTCATCACGTAGTAGCCGACCACCTCGCCGCCACCGCGAGCGTCGGGCACCAGATGGCATTGGAAGAAACCTTCTTTTCCGCTGCGATCGTAGGTCCCTTCGAAGCGCGTCGGAGTGCCCGCGAGCACCTTCGCGAACTGCGGGACGAGCTGCGCGTGGATCCACGCCGGCAGCGCCTCGTCGATCTTCATGGTGCCGACGTCGGCCTGCGCCTTGCCGCGCATGCCAAGCCCCGCCTTGTTGCTGAAGAGGCAGCGCTGATCGCGATCGAAGTAGGCAACGACGGCCGGCAGGTTGTCGGTCACGTCGCGCAGGAACTTCGCGCTCGACTGAAGCCGCTCCTGCGCAAGCTGGCGCTCCAGCATGAGCGAATCGAAGGTGCGCGACATGTCGCCGATCTCGTCTGCGCGAGGAAGCTCCCTGGCCGGAACGTAGTTCGATGTGGCGCGTGAGATCTGCATGTGTTCATGCAGCCGCGCCAAAGGCGTCAGTTCGGCCCGCACGACGAGGAACGTGATGGCGCCCGCCAGGAAGGTCAGCAGCAATGCGCCGGCCCAGGCCAGGTGTTCGATCTCCTCGATGCGGGCAAAGGCTTCCTGCTGGGGATAGATCGAGCCCAGCAACCAGTCGGTCTGGTGGATGCGTTGGAAGGCGTAAAGCCCGCGCGCTCCGAGGTGATCTGTGGATGCGAACGTCCCTTCGAAGCCGGCGAGGGCGCGCTGCGTCGCGGGATCGGGATTGCCTTCATTCGAATCGGTCAGGATGCGGGACTTGAGCGGATGATCGATGACGGTGCCGTCGGTATTGGTGATGAACATGAAGCCGGTCTGGCCGAACTTCATGTTCGAGAACGCGCCGAGGAAGTTCCGCTCCTTCAGGTTGATCGAACCGGAGATGACATAGACCACCTCGCCTTGCGCGTTCAGTACGGGTTGGGTC
>JBBJMS010000052.1:0-20031 GCA_037720315.1 Variovorax sp.
TCAACAAGGCGGTAAAGATGGCCAGCGAGGTGCCGGGGTTGAGCACCATGCCGAGCACCAGCGAGCCTTCGTTGAAAGCCGGCCGCGCTGATGCGTGCCGTGTCGCGACGCGTGAGTGCAACCGCACCGTCTGCCTCACAGCGGTAGTCCGCAGGCACAAGTCTTCTGCCCGCCAATCGCTCCTCGGCCGACGATGGGTCCGATGGAAAACGCTCAGATGCGCTGCAACCTGCGGCCCCACTCGATGATCAATACCCGAGGGAGCAAACCGCTCGAACAGGCGATTTACCGTCGAAAGTACCGTCGAACTTTGTGGCGTCGCCATCGAGCGCCCTACCCGCCTTCAGACTATGTGACTCACCAGTCCGATCTGCGCGCGAAAGCACTGAGCGCGCCGCTTCGGCGCGCTACAGGTACCCCTGAAAGGCCTGGTCGGCAGCACTACCGATTTCCGCTTCGAGGCGGATGCTGACGAAGGCCACCACTGGACGTACTCGCTGGCCCATCGCATCCGCGTGGCACCGGGCCCGCTCTTTTCAGAACTTCAGGGATTCGGCCATTGCCTGCGCCTTAACTACGGCTGAAGCCGGGACGCGCGCAGCGAACAGGCCGTGGCGACGCTGGGGTGACTCGTGACCGGGGCCATGTGCTGACGAAGTCGAGCGCCAGGCCCCGTCGAGCAGGGCCGGCGCGCGGTCGAATCTCCAGGGCCCCCCAGCTCAAAGCGGAGGGCCTCGGTCGTTCAGACCTGAGCCGCACCGCCATCCACGAAGACTTCGCTGCCAGTCATGAAGCTGCTGTCGTCGCTTGCCAGGAACAAGGCGACAGCGGCGGTTTCCTCCGGGCGGCCGATGCGGCCAAGCGGCGTCTGCGCCGCCAAGCCGGCGAGCATCGCGTCCGATTGCCCCGTGGATTCGAAAAGGCCGTGCAGTCCCGGCGTCTGCGTGCCTCCGGGCGAGAGCACATTGACGCGAATACCGGTTCCCTTGAGATCCAGGGCCCAGCTTCTTGCGAAGTTTCTGATCGCGGCCTTGGTCGCGCTGTACACGCTGAAGGCGGGCGTTCCCATCGTGCCTGTGGTCGAACCGGTCAAGATGATCGAGCCGCCGGACCGTATGAGCGGCAGCGCCTTCTGAACGGTAAATAGCGTGCCCTTCGCGTTGACGCCGAACATGTGGTCGAAGTCCGCTTCGCTGATGCCACCCAGCGGAGCGACTGTTCCCAGGCCAGCGTTCGCGAATACAACGTCGAGCTGACCCGCTTCGGTCTTGATCCGAGTGTAGAGGTGGTCGAGATCCGCCAAATTGGACACATCGCATCGGATGGCCGTGGCGCCATGACCGATTGCGGCAACCGCCTTGTCGAGTTCGGCTTGGCGGCGCCCTGCGATGAACACGCGGGCGCCTTCTACCGCGAAGCGCTTGGCACTTGCCAAGCCGATGCCGGTGCTTCCACCTGTGATCAGTGCCGTCTTGCCTGTGAGCCTGCCCATGAGAGCTTCCTAAAGTTCAGTTGCTGAGGGTTCGTACTCTAGGCGGTCTATTTCATGTAGTACAGTATGCACCTTTTAGTAAGTACAATGGATGCTCAATGACAAGCTCATTCACATGCGGCCTGGACGCAGCACTCGCGGTAATCGGCGGCAAGTGGAAGCCCTTGATCCTGTTCCATCTCGCACACGACACCCGCCGCTATGGCGATCTGAAGCGAGCGGTCAATGGTGTCAGCGACAAGATGCTGATTCAGCATCTGAAGGAATTGCAGGCCGATGGGGTGATTCAGCGTGTCGACTACCAGACCATCCCGCCCAAGGTCGAATACTCGCTCACCAAATTCGGTGTGAGTCTTGCAAACAGCCTTGCGCCACTGTGCGCATGGGGAACCGCGCATGTGAGCCAGGTCGAGAAGATCCTGCTCGGCCGCCAGAGCATGTCTGCATCGACGGATTGATCGACGTTGTCGAAGGCGCAGGCGCTATTGCAGCGGGCCACCGAAGCGCCGGGCCACCCGCTGCTACTCGCGTCGCACGCGGACCATGTTCGACCTCAGCACGACCTGCACTCAATGGACGGTTCTGGCGAGAACTGCCGTTGGAGGATCGAGTCCGACCGACGGTTTTCAGCCAGCCGACAAGTGAGCGGGGCAACTCAGGACACTCTCGAGAGGAGCAGGTCGTCAGCAGTCAGCGCTTCATTTGCCTGCCGAAGCCGGGAACCCTGCCTCAGTGACCGTATTGAGATCCCTGAACCAGCAGGTCGCGTTCATGCCGTCGCCGATTCCGTCATCGACTGTCCTCGCACTGATGCAGGAGCCTCCGAACAGTCCATGTGAAACAAAGACTCGGATCTGTTGATGATGCAAATTCGATCATCAATGGACGCCGCAAGTGTTTGATTCAAAAAGACTTTTTCTTACCCCTACTCCCACTCGATCGTCGCCGGCGGCTTGCTGCTCACGTCGTAGGTCACGCGGTTGATGCCGCGCACCTCGTTGATGATGCGGCCCGAAACCTTCTTTAGCAGCGCATACGGCAGCTCGGCCCAATCCGCGGTCATGAAGTCGCTGGTCTGCACGGCGCGCAGTGCCACGACGTAGTCGTAGGTGCGTCCGTCGCCCATCACGCCGACGCTCTTGACCGGCAGGAATACTGTGAAGGCCTGGCTGGTGAGTTCGTACCAGTTCTTGCCGCTCTCTGCATCCCTAAAGTTGCGCAACTCTTCGATAAAGATCGCGTCGGCTCGGCGCAGCAGGTCTGCATATTCCTTCTTCACCTCGCCGAGGATACGAACGCCCAACCCAGGGCCTGGGAAAGGATGGCGGTAAACCATCTCGTGCGGCAGCCCCAGCGCCACGCCGAGCTCTCGCACCTCGTCCTTGAACAGGTCGCGAAGCGGCTCCAGCAGCTTCAGCCCCAACTGCTCCGGCAGACCGCCGACGTTGTGATGGCTCTTTATGGTCACGGCCTTCTTGCTCTTGGCGCCGCCGGACTCGATCACGTCCGGATAAATCGTGCCCTGCGCCAGCCACTTGGCGCCCTTGGCGCCGGCGCTGGCGAGCTTGGCCGCCTCTTGCTTAAACACGGTGACGAACTCGCCGCCGATGATTTTGCGCTTGGTCTCTGGGTCGGTGACGCCGGCGAGTCTGCCGAGGAACAGTTCGCTCGCATCGACCCGGATCACCTTGGCGTGCAGCTTGCCGACGAACATCTCCATGACAAGGTCGCCCTCGTTCAGCCGCAGCAGGCCGTGGTCGACGAAGACGCAGGTCAACTGGTCGCCAATGGCGCGGTGGATCAGCGCAGCGGCCACGGACGAATCGACCCCGCCTGAAAGACCGAGGATCACCTCCTCGTCGCCGACCTGCTGGCGAATCGCCTCCACCGCCTCGGCGACGTGGTCGCGCATCACCCAATCGGACTTGGCGCTGCAGATGCCGAGCACGAAGCGCTCGATGATTGCCTTGCCCTGTTGCGTGTGCGTCACTTCCGGATGAAACTGCAGCGCGTAGAAGTGCCGGTCCTCGTCGGCCATGCCGGCGATCGGGCAGCTTTCGGTGGATGCCATCAGCTTGAAGCCCGGTGGCAGCTCGGTGACCTTGTCGCCATGGCTCATCCAGACGTTCAGCATGCCGTGGCCTTCATCGGTGGTGAAGTCGGCGATGTCCCTGAGCAGCTCGGTGTGGCCGCGGGCCCGAACAGCCGCAAAGCCGAACTCGCGCTTGTGTCCGCCTTCGACTTTCCCGCCGAGCTGGTGCGCCATGGTCTGCATTCCGTAGCAGATTCCGAGTACCGGCACGCCCAGCTCGAACACCGCCTGCGGCGCCTTGTCGGTCGCTTCTTCATAGACGCTCGCGTGGCTGCCGGAGAGGATCACGCCTTTCAGCGTGCCGTCTTTCGCGTACTCGCGAATCCATTCGTCGCTCACATCGCAGGGATGAACCTCGGACAGCACATGCGCCTCGCGCACCCGCCGAGCGATCAGCTGGGTGACTTGCGAACCGAAATCGAGGATGAGGATTTTCTGGTGTTGCATGAGACGCTGGTCATTCCGCCCGGTAATTGGGCGCTTCCTTCGTGATCTGCACGTCGTGCACATGGCTCTCGCGAATGCCGGCGGTGGTGATCTCGACGAACTCGGCCCTGCTCTTCATGTCCTCGATGGTGGCGCAGCCGCAGTAGCCCATGCTGGCGCGCAAGCCGCCGGACATCTGGTAGGTGATCGACACCATCGAGCCCTTGTACGGCACGCGGCCCTCAATGCCTTCGGGCACCAGCTTGTCGGCATTTGGATTGCCGGTGGTCGACTCCTGAAAATAGCGGTCGGCGCTGCCCTGCTGCATGGCGCCGATCGAGCCCATGCCTCGGTAGCTCTTGTAGCTGCGGCCCTGGAACAACACGATCTCGCCTGGCGCTTCTTCGGTGCCTGCGAACATGCCGCCCATCATCACGGTGCTGGCGCCGGCGGCGATGGCCTTGGCGATGTCGCCCGAATAGCGGATGCCGCCGTCCGCAATCAGCGGAATGCCGGTGCCCTGCAACGCAGTGGCGACGTTGTCGATCGCCATGATCTGCGGCACGCCGACGCCGGCAACGATGCGGGTGGTGCAGATCGAGCCCGGTCCGATGCCTACTTTCACCGCGTCGGCGCCCGCGTCCGCGAGCGCCCGCGCGGCGTCGCCGGTGGCGATGTTGCCGCCGATCACATCGACCTGCGGATAGTTCTTCTTGACCCAACGCACGCGTTCGATGACGCCGGCGCTGTGGCCGTGCGCAGTGTCAACCACGATCGCGTCGACGCCGGCCTTCACCAGCGCCTCGACGCGCTCCTCGGTGCCCTCGCCCACGCCGACCGCCGCACCCACGCGCAGCCGGCCGCTGGCGTCGCGTGCGGCGTTGGGGAAACTGGTCTGTTTCGTGATGTCCTTGACGGTGATCAGGCCCTTCAGCTCCCACGCGCTGTTGATTACCAGCAGGCGCTCGAGCTTGTGCTTGTTGAGCAGCGCCTTGGCGTCGGCCAGCGTGGTGCCGTCCGGCACTGTGATGAGCTTGTCGCGCGGCGTCATGATCTCGGTCACCGGCACGTCGTAGCGGTTCTCGAAACGTAGGTCGCGGCCGGTCACGATGCCGATCACCTTGCCCGCATCGCACACAGGAAACCCGGAGATGCCGAGTTGGTCCGACAAGGCCATCACCTGCCGCACCGTGTGGGTCGGAGTAATCACCACAGGGTCGCGCACCACGCCGGATTCGTAGCGCTTTACCTTGGCCACCTGCGCTGCCTGGTCGGCGGCACTGAAGTTCTTGTGCACGATGCCGATGCCTCCCTCTTGCGCGATCGCGATCGCGAGACGCGCTTCGGTCACCGTGTCCATCGCCGCGGAAACCAGCGGCAGATTAAGCGTGATATTGCGGGAAAGTCGGGTGGAGAGAGAGGTGTCCTTGGGCAGGACTTGGGAGAACGCTGGCACCAGCAACACGTCGTCGAAGGTGAGCGCTTTGCCGAGAAGGCGCATGGGTGAAGCTCCAAAAGACGGATTGTAGCGATGGCTCAGTAGTTACCCGGACCGGGCAAATCGTTTAGCCGTGTGGCTTGGATGCCGCGTTTGCGTTGCAGAACGTCAGCAAGTACGTTGCAAAACGTAAGGCGGCGCTAAACTGCCCGCCATGAAATTCGCGCACCTGCTCGTACTCGGATGGGCCTGCTTACTGCCGCTGGGCGCAAGCGCTCAATGGCAATGGATCGACAAGGACAACAAGAAAGTCTTCAGCGACCAGGCGCCGTCGACCGATGTGCCCGAAAAGAACATCCTGCGCCGCCCAGGGCCGCCTTCGCAAAGGATGAGCTTCAGCACGCCACCCGCGGCACCCGAAGCGGCCGCGTCCGCAGCTGCCGTACCGCCGCGTGCCGTTGCGAGCGACGCCAAGCCCACCGGTGTCGACAAGGAACTCGAAGAGAAGACCCGCAAGGCCGAAGAAGCCGAAAAGGCAAAGAAGGCAGCCGAGGCGCAAAAGGTGGCACAGGCCAAGGCCGAAAACTGCACCCGTGCCCGCCAGGCCAAGGCAACCTTCGAAAGCGGCATCCGCGTGGCACGCCTCAATGCGCAAGGCGAGCGCGAGATCATGGACGACAAGGCCCGCGCCGCCGAGCAGCAGCGCCTGCAGTCGGTGATCGGCGCCGACTGCAAGTAAGCAGCGGTCCGGGTCAGTAGCCTGCCTTGCCGCCCTTTCGGCGGGCGGCAAAAAGACCTGTCCCACGAGCGCCCTGCTGCTTGAAGCGTTCGCGACGCGCAACTTTGGGATCGACTTCGAGCGGACGGCACAGCTCGAGCCGGTCGCCGTCCACAAGAGCCCGCTCCCATTCGACGCTCCGGCCCCAGATGCCGGGCGTCATCGCTTTCCATTCGAGTTGCGGAAACTGCGAAGACAGATTGCTGGCAAGGACTGCGTCACGCGCCGTGGTGCCCTCCGGCAAGCTCA
The DNA here is from genome assembly GCA_037720315.1 of Variovorax sp. GTDB lineage: Bacteria > Pseudomonadota > Gammaproteobacteria > Burkholderiales > Burkholderiaceae_C > Variovorax. The sequence goes on from JBBJMS010000052.1 coordinate 6,476, forward strand.
CCACCTGCTCGAACACCTCGCGCGCCGAGGGCGAACAGCTCACCGTCACATGCACCATCAGGCGCTGCCGTAAACGTTCTCGGCGCGCTTGACGAACGCTTCCACCAAGTTGGAAGCGATCTTGTCGAACACGGGGCCCACCAGTGCCTGCAGAGCGAAGTTGCTGAAGCCATAGCTGAGGTCGAGGTCGACCCGGCAGGCGCGTTCGCCCTCGGCTCCGACGGGCGTGAACTTCCAGACGCCATCGAGATTGGAGAACGGCCCGTCCACAAGCTTCAGATGCACTTCGCGACCCGGCACATGGGTATTGCGGGTGGTGAAGCTCTGGTGAAAGCCGCTGAAGGCCAGGCCGATCTCGGCAGTCATGCCGGCTTCGTCCTGCGCGACGACCCTGGAGCGGTCGCACCATGGCAGAAACTCAGGATACTTCGAGACGTCCGTCACCAAGGCATACATCTCCTCGGCGCTGTACCAGATCAGGACGGACTTGTGGACTGTTTTCATAGAATCGGCGCAGCGTGCGCGACGGATTGTATTGAAGCCATGCAGCCCTACCTGATTGACCATGGCCACAAAAAAACAAGATACCTCCTCCCGGATCGCGGACAACAAGAAGGCCGCATACAACTATTTCTTTGAAGAGCGGTTCGAGGCCGGCATGGTGCTTGAAGGCTGGGAGGTCAAGTCGCTGCGCGAGGGCAAGGTGCAGCTGACCGACGGCTATGTCGTGATCCGCGATGGCGAGCTGTACGTCATCGGTTGCCAAATCAATCCGTTACGCTCCGCATCCACGCATGTGACGCCCGACTCCGTTCGCACGAAGAAGTTGCTGCTGCACAAGGAGCAGATCCGGCGTTTGATAGGAAAAATCGAGCAGAAGGGCTACACCCTGGTGCCGCTCAATCTGCACTGGAAAGCCGGCAAGGTGAAGTGCGAAATCGCGCTTGCCAAGGGCAAGGCCGAACACGACAAGCGCGACACCATCAAGGACCGCGAAGGCAAGCGCGAAGTCGAGCGGGCCATGAAGAGCCGCAGCCGCTGAAGGAAACGCAATGGCACTGAAACCCCTCGACGCCGAGCGCGTAAACCCGCTAGAAGGCGGCCCCAGCTTTTCGTTCTCCAACCGGCTCCTGCGAGCGGCATGGAACGTGTCATGGGCATTGCTCGCATCCTGGACGCCACCCCAGATGCGCGGCTGGCGCCGGTTCCTGCTGAAGCTCTTCGGCGCGCAGCTGGGCACGGCCAGCGATGTCCGCGGCAGTGCGCGCGTCTGGTATCCGCCCCATCTCCATCTGGAGGACAGGGCACTGCTCGCCGAACGGGTGATTTGCTACAACATGGCGCCGATCACGCTCGGCCGCGCAGCACTGGTCTCGCAAGGCGCTCATCTTTGCGCAGGGAGCCATGACATTTCGTCGGCTACTTTTCAGCTCACGGCCAGCCCGATCGTCATCGGTGCGGGGGCCTGGATTGCTGCCGAAGCATTCGTGGGGCCGGGTGTCGAGGTGGGTGAAGGTGCGGTTCTTGGCGCACGCGCCGTGGCATTTCGCTCGCTCGAACCATGGACGATATACGGTGGCAACCCGGCCAAGGCGCTGAAACCGCGGGTGCTTCGCCGCCCGGGTTGAGTTGTTCCCCCGAAGAAAAAGCCGGGCTAGACTGCCAGCTGCAATGCCCTTTGGCATAGCTCAACCGAAAGAGAAACATGAAACTGCTAAGCGCATCAGTCCTCGCCGTCGCCCTGCTCGCTGGCTGCGGCAGCATGTCCCGAATGACGTCTGCGCCTGCCGATACGCCGACCCGTACCGCCGACGGCGTGCTGATCGGACCGACCGGTATGACGCTCTACACCTTCGACCGCGATGCAGAGGGCAACGGCAAATCGGCCTGCAACGGCCCGTGCGCCACCAACTGGCCGCCGCTCATGGCGCCCGACATGGCCAAGCCGATGGGCCCCTACACCATCGTCGTGCGCGACGACAGCAAGAAACAATGGGCCTACAAGGGGTGGCCGCTCTACTACTGGTCCAAGGACACCAAGGCCGGCGACAAGACCGGCGACGGCTTCAACCAGGTCTGGAAAGTCGCCCGGCCTTGACCGGGCGATTCCAGGGCTTGCCTAGCAGCGGCCCTTCTTTGCCTGACCCGGTGGGCAGTGGTAGCCGCCGTCACGATGGTCGTCGCGGCGATCGTGGCGATCGTCACGATCGTCACGATCGCGATGGCGGGCCTTCTGCTTCTTCGCCGGGCGCCAATCGGGTTCGACCCATCGCCATCCGCCGTCTGCGCGTATCCAGCGGCCCGGTGCATACACATGGTCGGCACGCGCCGGCTGCCAGTAGCCCTGGCGCCAATCGTAGGCATCCCGGTCTCTTACCCAGTGTCCCTGGACCCAGACCTGGCCGGGGCGCGGCGACGGCACGCGTTCGAAGCGAGGCGCAGGCGGTGCCACCGCCACGAGGCCGGGCACATGGATGTTGACCGACACCTGGGCCGCAGCGTAAAGAGGCCCCGCGGCCATCGCGCCGGCCAGCAAGAATGTTGAAAGTCGCATCGGATCACTCCCTTTTTGATGTTTGCTTAAAACGCCTTTCGCCGGCGTTCGGGCATCGGTAGAACCCCTGATGGCTGCTCAGGGGTGCGGTACAGAGGCGGTACGCCGGTCACGCAAGCCGAGCCATTCGTTGAGCACCAATGCGCTGATCACGACGACTCCACCGGTCAGCACGCTGGGTGCCGGTTCTTCGCCAGCGCCTAACCAGACCATGGCAATGCCGAACACGATCTCCAGCAGTGCGAGGAGCGCCACTTCGGGTGCCTTCAGGACGCGCGCGCACATCACAGACAACACGCACGGAATCGCGAGCTGAAACAGTCCTAGGAAGGCAAGCAGGCCGATGTCCCTCGCGCTGGCCTGCAGCGGCCATGCCAGAGGCAGGGTGGCCAGCGCCGAAATGAAGGCGCCGACGAGCACAGCGGGAACCAAATCTACGTCGTGACCCTTGGCATTGACGTGCTGCACGACGGTCCAATGGCAGGCGCCGGCCAGCGGCACACACAGCGCCACCAACGTTCCGGTCAGCAGCCCGTCGCCGAGCTGATTGCCGTACATCCAGGCAATGCCCAGACCGGCGAGCACGATCGCGGCCCACGTGCGCGCAGGCAGCCTGTGGCCGATGAAGATGCGGGCAGCCAGCGCGGTCAACAAAGGTCCCAGCGCCATTGTCACCAGCACGTTGGCGACGCTGGTGAGCGTGAGCGCGAGCATGAACGCGGTGAACATCACGCTCCAGCAAACGCCTGAAATCCATAGCGCCCGGCCGCCCCGGCGAATCCTGGAGAACACCGCCCTTCCCTGCCATAGCGGCAGGATCACAAGCAGCGACAGCAGCGTGAAGAAGCTGCGCCAGAAGGTGATCTCGAAACTGCGGGCCTGTTCGAGGTGCCGTGTGACGACGCCCGCCGTGGCCCACATGAGGGTCACGGCGATCATCAACCAGACCGCGCCGCCGTGAGACAGCGCTGTCCTAGGAAGCCGTATCGCGGCCGGCGCGCTTGCGCTCATGTTCCTTCAGGTGGCGCTTGCGCAGCCGCACGCTCTTGGGTGTGATCTCGACCAGTTCGTCCTCTTCGATGAATTCCACGCCGTACTCGAGCGTGAGGTCGATCGGCGGCGTGACCTTGATCGCGTCTTCCTTGCCCGAGACGCGGAAGTTGGTGAGTTGCTTGGTGCGCGTCGCGTTCACCACCAGGTCGTTGTCGCGGCTGTGGATGCCGACGATCATGCCTTCGTACACCGGGTCGTTTGCCCGCACGAACATGCGGCCGCGATCGTCCAGCTTGCCCAGCGCATAGGTGAAGATCTCGCCGTCGTCCATCGAAATCAGCACGCCGTTCTTGCGGCTGGCGATCTCGCCCTTGTGCGGCTCGTAGCTGTCGAAGATGTTCGAGATCAGGCCCGAGCCGCGCGTCAGGTTCAGGAACTCGTTGGTGAAGCCGATCAGGCCGCGCGCCGGAATGCGGTACTCGAGGCGCACGCGGCCACGGCTATCCGACTCCATGTTGACGAGTTCGCCCTTGCGCTCGCCCAACGCCTGCATCACGCCGCCCTGGTGCTGGTCCTCGATGTCTGCAGTGACCAGCTCGATCGGCTCGTTCTTGACGCCGTCGACATCGCGGAACACCACGCGCGGCTTGGACACAGCCAACTCATAGCCTTCGCGGCGCATGTTTTCCAACAGGATGGTCAGGTGCAGCTCGCCGCGGCCCATGACTTCGAAGATGCCCTCTTCGCCCGTTTCCTTGACCCGCAACGCCACGTTGTGCTGCAGCTCCTTTTGCAGCCGGTCCCAGATCTGGCGGCTGGTGATGTACTTGCCTTCGCGGCCGGCCAACGGGCTGGTGTTGACGCAGAAGTTCATGGTCAGGGTCGGCTCGTCGACCTTGAGCATGGGCAGCGGCGCCGGATTGGCAGGGTCGGTCACTGTCACGCCGATGCCGATGTCGGTGATGCCGTTGATCAGCACGATGTCGCCCGGGCCGGCCTCGGTGGCCTGCACGCGTTCCAGGCCCTGGAAGGTCAACACCTGGTTGACCCGGCCCTTGACGGCCTTGCCGTCCGGGCCTTCCATCACGACCACGTCCATCATGGGCTTGATCGTGCCGGCACTGATGCGGCCGACGCCGATCCGGCCGACGAAGGTCGAGAAGTCGAGCGCCGATATCTGCAACTGGAGCGGCGCGTCCGGATCGCCCCGCTGGGCGGGCACATGTTTCAGGATGGTGTCGAACAAAGCCGACATGTCGGGGCCCCACTGCTCGCCGTGCTCGCCCTCTTCCATGGACGACCAGCCATTGATGCCCGACGCGTAGACCACGGGGAAATCCAGCTGTTCATCCGTGGCGCCGAGCTTGTCGAACAGGTCGAAAGCAGCGTTGACGACGTAGTCGGGCCGGGCGCCGGGTTTGTCGACCTTGTTCACCACCAGGATCGGCTTGAGGCCCAGGGCCAGCGCCTTCTTGGTCACGAAGCGGGTTTGCGGCATCGGGCCTTCCTGGGCGTCGATCAGCAGCACCACGCCGTCGACCATGCTGAGCGCACGTTCAACCTCGCCGCCGAAGTCGGCGTGGCCGGGGGTGTCGACGATATTGATGTGCGTGCCTTGCCAGGTCACGGCGCAGTTTTTGGCGAGGATTGTGATGCCGCGCTCTTTTTCGATGGCGTTGTTGTCCATCACGGTGTCGACCACCTTCTCGTGTTCGGCGAAAGTGCCGGACTGGCGCAGCAGTTGGTCGACCATCGTGGTCTTGCCATGGTCTACGTGGGCAATGATGGCAATATTGCGAATCTGTTTGGTGCTCATGGTGTCGCTTCGGTCAAAAGTGTCTGCTGGATTTCGATGGGGTTCAGCAAGCGCCCCGGGATCAGTTCGCCGGCCGCGATGTGCGCCGTGCCGAGAAATGCGTGTGGCTCGCGGCCGAACACCGCAACGGCGGGTGCCTCGGGCCACTCGCCGCGCCGGCGCAGGCCTGAAAGAAAGCGCCCCGCATCTTCCACGCCGAGCGTGACGTGCGCGTGATCAGCCACGAGCGCTTCGGTCGGCAGCAACTGCGCAAGCCGCTGCTCTTCGTCCATGGCTTCGAGCGCCTCCAGCGTGACGCACTGCCCAATCTCGAACGCGCCGGTGCCGGTACGCCGCAGGGCTGTGAGATGGGCGCCGCAGCCGAGCGCTTCGCCGATGTCTTCGCCCAAGGTGCGGATGTACGTGCCCTTGCTCACGACGGCGTCAATCCGGATATCGGTAGCCGATGCCGCCGCCAGCACGAGGCTGTGGACCGTCACGTCGCGCGCGGCGCGCTCGACCTCGACGCCTTGGCGCGCATATTCGTACAGCGCCTTGCCGTCTTTCTTGAGCGCACTGTGCATCGGCGGCACTTGCCGCATCGGCCCGGTGAACTGCGCCTGAACGCGCGCGAGATCGTGGGCAGAGACTGCCACCGGCCGCTCTGAAATCACCTCGCCTTCGGCATCGCCGGTCGACGTCTTGATGCCCAGCCGTGCAACGGCTTCATAGGTCTTGTCGGCATCCAGATGCAGTTGGCTGAACTTAGTCGCCGCGCCGAAGCACAGCGGCAGCACGCCGCTCGCGAGCGGGTCGAGCGTCCCGGTATGGCCGGCCTTATCCGCGCGCAGGAGCCACTTGGCTTTCTGCAGGGCCTGGTTGCTGGAAAGACCCAGCGGCTTGTCGAGCAACAACACCCCGTGCACAGGGCGCCGCTGCACCCGTGTGCGTGGCGCGTTCATCGTCAGTCGTCTTTGGAACGCGAGGCGACCGCCTGCGCGATCAACGCGTTCATGTCGGCGGCGCGTTCGGTCGTGCGGTCGAACTGGAAGTGAAGTGTCGGCACCGTGTGGATGTGCAGGCGCTTGAACAGACCGCTGCGCAGGAAGCCCGCTGCCTGGTTCAACGCTTCGGTGGTTTCCACCGGGTCACCCACGAGCAGGCTGAAGAAAACCTTCGCATGCGCGTAGTCGGGCGTGACTTCGACCGCCTGGATCGTGACCATGCCCACCCGCGGGTCCTTCAACTCGCGCGCGATCAGCTCCGTCAGATCGCGCTGGATCTGGTCGGCGACCTTGAAGGCGCGGTTGGGTGCTGCGGCTTTTCTCTTGGGCATGGCCGGATTCGCAGGAGACGCTTAAAGCGTCCGCGCGATCTCTTTGATCTCGAAGAACTCCAGTTGATCGCCTTCTTTGATGTCGTTGTAGTTCTTGAGCTTGATACCGCACTCGAAGCCTTCTCGGACTTCGCGCACGTCGTCCTTGAGGCGCTTGATCGAGTCGATCTCGCCGGTGTAGACCACCACGTTGTCGCGCAGCAGGCGGAAGTGTGCGGTCCGGTTGACCGAACCCGAGGTGATGTAGGAGCCCGCGACCGTACCGATCTTCGAGGCCACGAACACCGTGCGAATCTCGGCCGAGCCGATGATCTCTTCGCGCCGCTCGGGTGCCAGCATGCCGGACATCGCGATCTTGATCTCGTCCACGGCGTCGTAAATGATGCTGTAGTAGTTCAGTTGCACGCCGTTGTTTTCGGCGAGCTTGCGCGCGCCGGCATCGGCACGCACGTTGAACCCGATCACGATCGCCTTGGATGCGATGGCGAGGTTGATGTCGCTCTCGCTGATGCCGCCCACGCCGGCGTACACCATCTGCACCTTGACCTCTTCGGTCGCCAGCTTCAGCAGCGACTGCGCCAATGCTTCCTGCGAGCCCTGGACATCGGCCTTGATGATGATGCGCAGCGTCTGCACTTCGCCTGCCGACAGGTCGGTGAACATGTTCTGCAGGTTCGACGCCTGCTGCTTGGCCAGCTTGGTGTTGCGGAACTTGCCCGCACGGTAGGTGGCGATCTCGCGCGCACGGCGCTCGTCGGCCATCACCATGAACTCGTCGCCGGCCTGCGGCACTTCGGTCAGGCCCTGGATTTCGACCGGGATCGAAGGACCTGCGGTCTTGATGGTCTTGCCGTCTTCGTCGAGCATGGCGCGCACGCGGCCATAGGTCGAACCTGCCAGCACCACGTCGCCGGCCTTCAGCGTGCCGGACTGCACCAGCACGGTCGCAACCGGACCGCGGCCCTTGTCGAGCTGCGCTTCGATGACAAGACCCTTGGCAGGCGCCTCTACCGGCGCCTTGAGTTCGAGCACTTCCGCTTGCAACAGCAATTGCTCGAGCAGATCGTCCACGCCCTGGCCGGTCTTGGCAGACACCGACACGAAGGGCACATCGCCGCCGTACTCTTCGGGCACAACCTGTTCGGCCACCAGTTCCTGCTTCACGCGGTCGAGGTTGGCGTCGGGCTTGTCGATCTTGTTGATTGCCACGACGATCGGAACGCCGGCCGCTTTCGCGTGCTTGATGGCTTCCTTGGTCTGCGGCATCACGCCGTCGTCGGCCGCCACCACCAGGATCACGATGTCGGTTGCCTGTGCACCGCGCGCTCGCATGGCGGTGAACGCCTCGTGGCCGGGCGTGTCGAGGAAGGACACCATGCCGCGCGGCGTTTCGACGTGGTAGGCGCCGATGTGCTGCGTAATACCACCGGCTTCGCCCGCAGCCACCTTGGCGCGGCGAATGTAGTCCAGCAGCGAGGTCTTGCCGTGGTCGACGTGACCCATGACGGTCACCACAGGTGCGCGCGGCATGGCTTCGGCAGTTTGAGTGCCGACTTCATCGTCGGTGAAGGCTTCGGGATCGTCCAATGCGGCAACCACGGCGTTGTGACCCATGTCTTCCACGATGATCATCGCGGTGTCCTGGTCCAGCGACTGGTTGATGGTCGCCATCATGCCCAGCTTCATCAGCTGCTTGATGACTTCCTGCGCCTTGACGGCCATCTTGTGCGCGAGTTCGGCAACCGTGATGGTTTCCGGAACGTGCACTTCGATCACGCGCGCTTCGACCGGCGCAGCCTGCACCCGCTCTTCGTGGCCGGTACGGTCGCCGCCACGGCGGCCACGCGGGCCTCCGCGCCAGTTGCCGCGGCCGACTCCGCCGCTGGCATCGCCGCGGGTCTTGATTTCCTTCTTTTTCGCCGTGTCGCCGGCCCAGCTCGACGAGAGCTTCGCCGACTTGACTTCCTTGCCTGCACCGGGTGCAGTGCTGCCCGGTGCGGCAGGCGCGCCGGGGCGGGCCGCGGGCGCAGCCGGTTTGTGCAGCGTGCCCTTGACGCTTGCCTTGACTTCGGGCGCGGGCTTCTCCGGCACCTTGTGCGGCACCAGCACCCGGGCCGGCGCATTCATCATGGCGCGAATGGCTTCCGCCTCGGCCAGTGCCTTGCGACGACGCTCGTCGAGGTCCTTGGCGCGTGCAGCTTCCTCGTCGGCGCGCGCCTTCGATTCGGCGGCCACCTTGGCTCGGGCGTCTTCCTTGACCTGGGCGGCGGCCGTCTCGCGGTCTGTCGACGCTGGGACATCGTCGGGCGTCTCGGGCGCGCCTTCGGTCACGGTTGCAGGTTTTTCAGCTGCCTTCTTGCGGGCCGCCTTGGCTTCCTGCTCTGCCTGCTCCGCCCGCTCGAACTTCTCGCGCTCGCGCGCTTCGGTTTCTTCGCGCAGGCGGCGCTTCTCGGCCAGTTCTTCTTCCTGGCGCCGGATCAGCTCGGCCTGCCGGCGCGCTTCTTCTTCGCGGCGCGTGAGTTCGGCTTCGTCGATGCCGGATGCAGCCGGTGCAACGGAGGACGCTTCGTCGGCCTGCAGCACGGGCTCGGGCGTGGCAGGGTGTCCTTCATCGCGCTGGATGAAGGTTCGCTTCTTGCGCACTTCGACCTGGATCGTGCGCGCGCGGCCCATGGCATCGGCCTGCTTGATTTCGCTGGTCGATTTCTTGGTAAGCGTGATCTTCTTGCGCTCGGGCTCGACCGTGCCGTGGCTGGCCTTTAGAAAGCCGAGCAGGCGCTGCTTGTCCGCCTCGGTAAGCGCATCGGTCGGGGCGGCCTTGGCCACTCCTGCGCTCTTGAGCTGGTCAAGCAGGATTTCGGGCGTCTTCTTGAGTTCGTTCGCGAACTCGGCGACAGTGGTGCTGGACATATTGGTTTCGTGCCTCCATGACCGTCACTCTTGGCCAGCGAACCAATGTTCGCGGGCTTTCAAGATGAGGTTCTTGGCTTCATCGGCGCTGTGGCCGGTGATCTCGGTGAGTTCATCGACCGCAAGGTCGGCCAGGTCGTCGCGGGTGTGGACACCCGCCTCGCCCAGTTTCGGGATGAGGGCTGGGTCCAGCCCTTCGAGGTCGCGCAGGTTCTGCGAGACGCCTTCGGCGTTTTCTTCCCTGGCGATTTCCATCGTCAGGAGCGCATCCTTGGCGCGCGAACGCAGCTCGTTGATGGTGTCTTCGTCGAAGCTCTCGATCTCGAGCAACTCGGAAATCGGCACGTAAGCCACCTCTTCCAGGCTGGTGAAGCCTTCGGAGATCAGGATGTCGGCCATTTCCTCGTCGACGTCGAGCTTTTCCATGAAGAGCTTGCGACTCGCGTCGGTCTCGCTCGCGTGCTTCTGGGCCGATTCGTTGGCATCCATGATGTTGATCTTCCACCCAGTCAGGTCGGAGGCGAGCCTCACGTTCTGACCGCCGCGGCCGATCGCGATCGCGAGGTTTTCCTCGTCAACCACCACATCCATCGCATGCTTTTCCTCGTCGACCACGATCGAGGACACGTTGGCTGGCGCGAGCGCGCCGATCACGAACTGTGCCGGGTCTTCGCTCCACAGCACGATGTCGACCCGCTCGCCGGCAAGCTCGTTGGTGACCGCATTGACGCGGGTGCCGCGCACGCCGACGCAGGTGCCAATAGGGTCGACCCGCTTGTCGTGCGAGAGCACCGCAATCTTGGCGCGCGAGCCCGGGTCGCGGGCACAGCTCTTGATTTCGAGCAGGCCCTGTTCGATTTCAGGCACTTCTTGGCGGAACAGCTCGATCATGAATTCGGGGGCCGAGCGCGACAGGATGATCGGCGCGCCGCGCAGTGTCAGGTCGACCTCCATGATCATGGCCCGGACGCGGTCGCCGTTGCGCAGGTTCTCCTTGGAGATCATCTCGCTGCGGCGCAGGCGGCCTTCGACGCGGCCGGCCTCGACGATGATGTCGCCCTTGTCCAGCCGCTTGACGGTGCCGGTGAAGATTTTTTCGCCGCGCGACATGAAGTCGTTGAGCAGCATCTCGCGCTCGGCGTCGCGAATCTTCTGCAGGATGACCTGCTTGGCTGCCATGGCGCCGATACGCCCGATCGGCACCGAGTCCACGGCTTCCTCGATGTACTCGTCGACCTCGATGTCGGCCATTTCTTCCTTGGCTTCGAACAGGAGGATTTCCTGGTCGGGCAGTTGCAGGCCGGCTTCGTCCGGAACGACGTGCCAGCGGCGGAAGGTTTCGTAGTCACCGCTGTCGCGGTCGACGGCGACGCGAATGTCCACGTCGCCCTGGTAGAGCTTCTTGGTGGCTTGCGCCAGGGCGGATTCGACTGCGCCGAAGACGACGTCGCGCTCGACGTTCTTCTCGCGCGAGATCGCATCCACCAACATCAACATTTCGCGATTCATGCCACCACTCTCCTCGTTCAGTCCGACACCAGCGTGTCAGGTTTGGGCCGTCGGCCCTTGAAATCCACTATCGGGGCAAGCCGCGCCTCGCGCAGCTCTTCCAATGCAAAACCCAGCGCCTGCAGGGGCGCGGGCGCGCGCTTCTTGCTGACCTTCTGGCCCGGCTTGGGCGCCGGTTTGCCTTCGAGTTCCTGGCTCCAGACGATCTGCCAGCCGTGCGAACCATCGGCCTTGGCGACCCGCTCCAACGTGCCGCGGAATTTCTTGCGTGTGGCCGAAACCTGGCCGGCTGCCGCCGCGCCCATGGGCGCCTTCAGCGTGATGTCAACCACCTCGCCGGCAAAACGTTCGAAATCCTGCTCATTGCGCAGCGGACGGTCAATACCCGGGGACGAGACTTCGAGGCGCTTGTATTCGGCGCCATCGACTTCGAGCGCGAACTGCAGTTGGCGGGTGACCTTCTCGCAGTCTTCGACATTCACGTAGGGCTCGGGAACATCGGCGCCGGCTTCCGAGTTGGGGTTCGTCCACGGCAAATCAATCGTGACACGCAGCAATCCTCCGGCCGAGCGTTCGATCTCGACCAGGTCGTAGCCGAGCCCGGCCACGGTTTGTTCCACTGTCTGCTGCAATGCCACGTGTCTGTTAGCGCCTTTGGTGTTCCAGACGCCGCCACCCGCTTGCGGCATCGAGAATGCTTCGACCAATAAAAAACGGGCGGTTGGTACCCGCCCGTTTGGTCGTGAGCCTCGGATTATATGCCAAACACACGTGTGGACACGGGTTCTACGTGGACAAAAGACCTACCGCCGACGTGATCGCCACCAGACCTGTACGAAGAGCAGCGCGCCGAGCGCGAGTACGACAGCGGCCACCAGCAGCGGGACGGCGAAGGAGCCGCTGCGCTGCGCGAGCGGCGCTGCAAAGAGCGGCCCGAGGATCTGGCCCACGCCATAGGAAGCGGTTGCATAGCCGATCAAGCCCGCCGCCGCATTGCCGCGCAGCCGGCGCGCATCGCGCATCGCAAAAAGAGTGATTGCCGTGAAAGGCATGCCGAGCAGCAGGCTGCCCATCGTGAAGCCGGCAATGGTGGGCCAGGCTACCGAGAGCACGACCCCCAGCGCCTGAAGCGCATAGGCCGCCGCCAACAGCAAGCGGTTGTCCCAATGCATCGGTGCGCGGGCGCCGATCAGTGCGCCCGGAACGATCGCGAGCCCGAACAGCGGCCAGAAGAAGTCGGGCCACGGCGAGCCCGGCAAGGCCTGACGCGCGATCACCGGCAAGAAGGTTGCCGTGATGATGTAGCCGAAGCCTGCGAAACCGTACAACGCGACCAGCCAGCGTGCGTCGTTGCGGGCGGCGGCCGATTGGGCATCGCTTGGCGCCGCCGCCGCGGTGGCCGGCGGCGGCGCGGCATGCGCGGTTTCGCCGTCGCCGAACACGCGCCAGATCACGGCAATCAAGGCCGCCGAGAGCAATCCGAAGCCGATCCAGCCTGCCTCCGACCCCCAGCGCCCGACGCCGCCGCCCAGGAGGCCGGTGACCGCGATGCCGATGCCCGGGCCGGTATAGATCACACCCTGCAGCGCCGGTGCACCGGTCTCGGCCAGTCGCCGCAAACCCCAGCCCGACGCGAAGACAAAGGTCCAGGCGCTCATCACGCCGGCCCCGGTGCGCAGCACGCCCCAGCCGGTGAAACCCTGCCACAGGCCCATGCCGACCAGCAGCGCCGCCGTGGCAACGAGTGCTCCACGCACCATGCTGGCAGGCTTGATCCGGATCGCGGCACACGAGAGCGCGCCGACGAAGTAGCCCAGGTAGTTGAGCGATGCAAGCACGCCGCCGGCCTGCAGGTCCAGCTTGCCCTCGTTCAGCATGATCGGCAGCATCGGGGTGAAGGCGAAGCGCCCGAGCCCCATCGCCACGGCCAGGCTCACCATGCAGGCGAGTGCTGCGCGCCAGGCATCGCGCCTGTCCGTTCCAATGACCGTCATTCTCTTTCTGCTCCGACTTCCGTTAGTCCGCCAACGCGGCGGCGACCAGCTTTTGGGTGTACGGATGCTCGGGCGCATCGAGCACCCGCAGTGCGGTGCCGGCTTCGAGAATGGCGCCGTCCTTCATCACGATGACCTGATGCGCCATGGCACGGATCACCTCCACGTCGTGGGTGATCAGCAGATAGCTCAGGCCGCGCTCGCGCTGCAGGCGCTGCAGGAGGCCCAGCACCTGCTTCTGGATGGTCACGTCCAGCGCGCTGGTCGGCTCGTCGAGCACAAGCAGCTTCGGGTCGACGATCAGCGCGCGGGCGATGGCCAGACGCTGCCGCTGGCCGCCAGAAAATTCGTGCGGATAGCGCGACAGCAGCGACGGGAACTGCGCCTCGGTCAGGCCAACGTCGGCCAGCGCGGCGAGCGACCTGCTGCGGCGCGCATCGACGTCGAGCTCGGGTGCATGCACAG
>JBBJMS010000196.1:0-6256 GCA_037720315.1 Variovorax sp.
CTCGCCCGTGAGGAAGCGCCAGCCGGCTTCGAATGCCGCCGGCGAAAAGGAGGTTTCGCGGTGATCGACAGCGGGGAGCGCCAGATTGGTCGCGCCCTTGAGTGCCGGGCCGTCGTAGCCGATGTTGGTGGCCATGCCCTTGGCGCCGACCCACAGGCCGTCGGGTTGCGCGAACTTGTCGTTCTTGTCCGAACGCACTGTCAGCCACTTGACGCCCGGCGTGACCTCGTCGCCGGCGGCGTTCTTCGGTTGGTTGAGCCGCTGCATGAACGGGCTCAGGGCCGAGAACTCGCTGCCTTCGCGAAAGCCCTTGACCGACCAGATGCCGTGCGCCGGATTGCCGCCCAGGATCACATGGCTCACCACGCGATCGCCGCCGCCGTTCTGCACGTAGTTGCGAATGGTGTTGCCGCCGCGCGAATTGCCGACCAAAACCACCTTGCTGGCGCCGGTGAGCTTCAGCACCCGCTCGACCTCGGCTTTCAAAAAGTCCATCGAGTCGGCGGTCGAGCTGCGCCCCGGTTGCGCCACGGCATCGTCGTCGCGCGCCAGGGGATACGGCTGGTCGACGGCGAACAGGCGCTCGCGCGGCCAGCCGTTGGATTCGAAGCGCCACAGCGTCGTCTGCCAGAGCGCGGCCGAGTCGCCGTTGCCGTGCATGAAGACGATCGGCGGTCGTTCTCCCGGCGAGGGCGCAGTGGTGGTGCAGGCAGCGAGCATGGAGGCGGCGAGGAGGCCCAGGACGATCAGGTGGCGGCGAGTGTGCATGGAAGGCTCCGGTGCAGAAAGAAGAAGCGCCCGCAAGCGCAAGGGCCGGCGGGCGCGGAAGATTTGTCGCAGGGTGCTGCGGCGCAATTGCGGATCAGGCGAAGACGCCCGCCGTGTCCTGCATGCGCGACGACACTTCGCCGAGCTGGTGCAGCGTGTCGCCGAAGCACATCTCCAACTGCGTGAGCTTGCGAAAGTAGTGACTCACGATGTACTCGTCGGTCACGCCGATGCCGCCATGCAACTGCACCGCCTGCTGGCCGACGAAGCGCATCGACACGCCCAGCTGGTATTTGGCGCGCGCCATGGCCTGGCGGCGTTCGGCTGCCGGCGCATTGAGCTTCAGGCTTGCGTAGTAGCTCATGGAGCGCGCAAGTTCGAGCTGCATCTTGACGTCGGCCAGGCGGTGGCGCAGCGCCTGGAAGCTGGCGATCGCCACGCCGAACTGCTTGCGCGTGTTCATGTACTCGACCGTGATGGCCACCGTCTTGTCCATTACGCCGACGGCTTCGGCGCACGCGGCGGCGATGCCGATGTCAACCGCATGCTCGAGTGCCGGCAGGCCATCCTTGGCGATGAGAGTGGCAGGTGCGCCGTCGAACATGACCTCGGCCGCGCGGCTGCCGTCCTGCGTGCCGTAGCCCTGCGCCGTGACGCCGTCGGCAGTGCGTTCGACCAGGAAGAGCGAGATCTTGCCGTCCAGCTGCGCGGGCACGATGAAGGCGTCGGCTTCGTCGCCGGCGGCAACCAGGCTCTTGCTGCCGCTCACTCGAAAGGATTCACCGGCCCGAGAGGCCTGCGCCTCGCACACATCGAGGCGGTAGCGCGCCTTGCGCTCTTGATATGCGAGCACCACAAGGGCCTGCCCGCCCGCGATGCGCGGCAGCCAGTTGCCCTTGGTGTCTTCATCCGCATGGCCCGCGAGCACGGCGCCGGCAATGAAGGATTGCGCGAGCGGCTCCAGCACCACGCCGCGGCCCAGTTCTTCCATGACGACCATGCCTTCGACCGGGCCCATCCCCAGGCCGCCGTGGTCTTCGGGAATGTAGAGGCCGCCGCGGCCGAGCTCGGCCAGCTCGTCCCAGGCCTCGCGCGAGAAACCGCCCGCCGCCTCGGTCGCGCGGCGGCGGTCGAATGTGTAGCCCTTTTCGACCCATCTGGCGACCGCGTCGCGAAGCTGTTGCTGGTCGTCGCTGAAATTGAAATCCATGACGGTGATCCTTGGTGCCGGCGCTCAGCCGAGAACGGTTTGAGCAACGATGTTGCGTTGCACTTCATTGCTGCCGCCGTAGATGGTGGTCTTGCGCATGTTGAAATACGTTGTCGCGAGCGGTGCCAGCTCCGGATGACCGCCAGGGAAGTCGCCTTGCCAGCCGGCTGCCATCGCCTCGCGGACGAGCGGCAGCGCATAGGGGCCGGCGGCCAGCATCATCAGCTCGGAATAGCGCTGCTGGATTTCGCTGCCCTTGATCTTCAGCAGGCCGGCGATGTCGAGCGAGTTCTTGCCGGATGTGGCAGCCGACAGCACGCGCAGCACCAGCATTTCGAGCGCGACCACGTCGACTTCGAGCCTGGCGATTTCGTCGCGGAAACGCGAATCTTCCCAGACGCCTTCGCTCTTCGCGATGCGCTTCAGCCGTTCGAGTTCGCGCTTGGCACGGTTCACGTCGGCGATGTTGGTGCGCTCGTGGGAGAGCAGGTGCTTGGCGTAGGTCCAGCCCTTGTTCTCTTCGCCGATCAGGTTCTCGGCCGGCACTTCGACGTTGTCGAACCAGACTTCGTTGACTTCGTCGCTGCCGTCGAGCAGCCGGATCGGCCGCACGGTGACGCCCGGGGACTTCATGTCGATAAGGAGGAAGCTGATGCCGGTCTGCGGCTTGCCCTCGTTGCTGGTCCGAACGAGGCAGAAGATCCAGTCGCCGTACTGGCCGAGCGTGGTCCAGGTCTTCTGGCCGTTGACGATGAACTTGTCGCCCTTGCGCTCGGCCTTGGTCTTGACCGAAGCGAGGTCGGAACCCGCGCCGGGTTCGCTGTAGCCCTGGCTCCACCAGACTTCACCGCTCGCGATCCCGGGCAGGAAGCGCTTTTGTTGTTCCGCGTTGCCGAAGGCCTGAATGACGGGCGCCACCATCACGGGCCCAAACGGAATGATGCGAGGCGCACCGGCGAGCGCGGTCTCTTCCTCGAACAGATGCTTTTGCACCGCCGTCCAACCGGGGCCGCCGAATTCCTGCGGCCAGCCGTAGCCCAGCCAGCCCTTCTTACCGAGGATCTTCGCCCAGCGCTGCAGGTCGTCGCGCGTGAGTTCGAGCGCTCGGTGCACCTTGTGCGAAATGTCTTGGGGAAGGTTTTCCTTGACCCAGGCGCGAATCTCTTCGCGGAACTTCTGTTCTTCTGGCGTGAAGCTCAAATCCATGTGTGCCTCGCTGTGTTGATCGAGCGCCGCGGTACTGCTGCGGCAACTGCGCTGGCTGTTGAACGGACGGTTTTAGCACGGTCGTGCGGCTCGTTGCTGTCAGCGTTGCGACAAGCCGGACCGGTGAAAACCAGCACGGATAATCCCGCCTCCCATGAAGAACATCGTGATCCTGATCTCCGGCAGCGGTTCCAACATGGAGGCCATCGTGCGTGCCGCCGAGCGCGAACGCTGGGCCGCCCGTTTCGACGCCCGCGTCGCCGCAGTCATCAGCAACAAGGGGGACGCAGCCGGTTTGGCGATTGCCCGGGCAGCCGGCATTCCCGTCGCCGTGGTTCCGCACCGTGACTATGCCGGGCGGGATTCTTTCGACGCCGCCTTGGCCGAGGCGGTCGATTCGCATGCGCCCTTTCTGGTGGTGCTCGCGGGTTTCATGCGCATCCTGACGCCGGCCTTCGTGGCCCGCTATGAAGGCCGGCTGCTCAATATCCATCCTTCGCTGCTGCCGGCTTTTCCGGGGCTTCATACCCACCGGCGCGCGATCGAGGCCGGATGCCGGGTGGCAGGCGCAACAGTGCACCAGGTAACGGTGCAACTCGACCACGGCCGCATCCTCGCCCAAGCCGTGGTGCCCGTGATGCCGAAAGACACGGCGGAAGCGCTTTCGGCCCGCGTGCTGGCCCAGGAGCACCTGCTTTACCCGCAAGCCATTGCCGACTGGCTGAACGAGGCGCTCGATTAGTGTCCATCAAGGCGAAATGGCCTTAACAGGCCCTAGTCGAGCTTGACGAAGCGCAACCGCGGCGCGTCGTCGACCTCGACCGTTTCGCCGAACATCGCCGCGGGCGAACCCAAAGCCCGCGCTCGCCGTAGAGCGCGCGGTACAGCGTCATCGGTTGCAGCGTTTCGCTGTGGCGAACTGTGCCGATCACCTCGTATTCGCCTCCCTTGTAGTGGCGGTAGCGGCCCGGAGGGGTTTCGATCAGGGGCGGGAGCTTGTCTTCGGTCATGTGGGCACTTCGTCTTGGCAGTCGGGTTCGAAGGGAGTCGGCTGAGACAATGGGGCATGCACCCCAAAGCCCTGCTTGAAGCCTGCGCCGACTTGGTCGGCCTGGTCCTGAAATTCGATCATCCCGCCGATCAGGTTGTTTCGCGGTTCTTTCGCGACCACCGCGAACTCGGTCCACGGGAGCGCGCCACGCTGGCCGAGACGGTTTACACCGTGCTGCGCAAGAAGCTGCTGTTCGACCACTTGTCGCCCTCGGGCAGCGGGTCGAAAGAGCGGCGCATGGCGATCCTCGGATTTCATGGCCCGCGAGACTTTCTGAAAAGCGCATTGACCGACCCCGAGAAGCGCTGGCTCGACAACTGCGACGCCGTCAAGCAGGAAGACCTGCTCGAGCGGCATCGGCACAATCTTCCAGAGTGGCTGGTGGCGCCGCTCAAAGCGCAACTTGGCCAGGAATTCTGGCCGCTGGTGGAAAGCCTGCAGCAGCCGGCACCGCTCGATCTGCGCGTCAACGCGCTGAACGACAAGCGCGCCGATGTGCAGAAAGAGCTTGCGCTGGCCGCGATCAAGGCCGTCCCGACGCCCTTCTCGCCGTGGGGTCTGCGCATCGACGGCAAACCCGCTCTGGCCAAGCTCGATGCCTTTGCGCGCGGCGCCATCGAGGTGCAGGACGAGGGTTCTCAATTGCTGGCGCTGCTGCTCGACGGTAAGCGAGGAGAGATGGTGGTGGACTTCTGCGCCGGCGCGGGCGGCAAGACACTGGCCATTGGCGCCACGATGCGTAGCACGGGCCGGCTCTACGCATTCGACACCTCGGCACACCGGCTCGATGCACTCAAGCCACGCCTGGCGCGCAGCAAGCTGTCTAACGTGCACCCGGCGGCCATCGCGCACGAGCGGGACGAGCGCGTCAAGCGCCTGGCCGGCAAGATCGACCGGGTGCTGGTCGATGCGCCCTGTTCGGGGCTCGGCACGCTGCGGCGCAATCCGGATCTGAAGTGGCGGCAATCGCCGAAGTCGGTCGAGGAAATGACCGCTAAGCAAGCCGCGATCCTGCAAAGTGCCGCACGACTGGTCAAGCTGGGCGGCCGCCTGATCTATGCAACCTGCAGCCTCCTGCCGGAAGAAAACGAGGCGATTGCCGAGGCTTTCGCGGCCGCTAACCCGGAATTCGAGTTCCTCAATGCGGCGGATCTGCTGAGTGGCCTCAAGGTTGCCGGCGCTGCAGAGCTTTGCGTGGGCGGTGATAGCGGCTCGCGCTACCTCCGGCTCTGGCCTCACCGGCACGCCACCGACGGTTTCTTTGCCGCGGTGTGGAACCGGAAGTAGGCGCAGCGCTCCAAACCACGACGGAAACTCAAGATCGACCAAGGATTTAGCACCTTTCGCGGTGCCAAACCTTTAAAATCGTGGGTTACCTAAAGGCCGCACCTTCGTGCGGCAACGGAATATTGAACCAATGTTGCTTCCTGACTCTGCCGTCCTGAGCGCGGCCCTCGACTGGCTCGGAAATGGCCTGTTGGACCTCACCTGGTGGCAGGTCGTGCTGTACACGCTCGTCACAACGCACATCACCATTGCGGCGGTCACGATTTTTCTGCACCGCACTCAGACGCATCGGGCTATGGACCTGGGGCCCATCCCTTCGCATTTCTTCCGTTTCTGGCTCTGGCTCGGCACCGGCATGGTGACCAAGGAATGGGTGGCCATCCACCGCAAGCACCACGCCAAATGCGAAACGCATGATGATCCGCACAGCCCGCAGGTAAGGGGCATCGACGCGGTCTTTTGGCGCGGCGCCGAGATGTATCGAGCCGAATCGAAGAACAAGGAAACGATGGAGCGTTTCGGCCACGGTACGCCCGACGACTGGCTCGAACGCAATCTGTACACGCGGTTCAGCTGGCAGGGTGTCGGCGTGATGCTGGTGCTGAACGTCGCGCTCTTCGGCGCGCTTGGTCTCACGGTCTGGGCAGTGCAGATGATCTGGATTCCCATCACCGCGGCTGGCATCATCAACGGCATCGGCCACTACTGGGGCTACCGCAACTTCGAGGCGCCCG
>JBBJMS010000197.1:0-6201 GCA_037720315.1 Variovorax sp.
TTTTCGGCACGCCGTCGATGCGCAGGGCGCCATCATTGGAGAGGATGTTCTCCTCATCGAACTCGGCACCGGCCAACGCCCGCGCGCTCGAGCCAGTCGCCAGGACGATGTGCTTGCCGTCGATGCTTTCCTCGGCCGTGCCCGAGACCTTGATCTCGTAGCCGCCTTCGGCTTGCTTCACGAAAGATCCGCGGCCATGAAAGAAAGCGACCTTGTTCTTCTTGAAGAGGTACACGATGCCGTCGTTGTTCTGCTTCACGACCGCGTCCTTGCGCGCCAGCATCTTGTCGAGGTCGAGGCTCAAGCCCTCGACCTTGATGCCATGGTCCGCAAAGTGATGCGAGGCATGGTCGAAATGCTCCGAAGACTGCAGCAGCGCCTTGGAAGGAATGCAGCCCACGTTGGTACAGGTGCCCCCCAGTGCGGGCCCGCCCGTTGCGTTCTTCCATTCGTCGATGCAGGCGACGCTGAAGCCGAGTTGCGCCGCACGGATGGCTGCGATGTAGCCGCCGGGTCCGCCACCGACGACGATGACGTCGAATTGCTTGTTGGCCATTGAGTGACGCTCCTCAGATGTCGAACAGCAGGCGAGCCGGATCTTCCAGCGCTTCCTTCATCGCGACCAGGCCCAGCACGGCTTCGCGGCCGTCGATGATGCGGTGGTCGTAGCTCATGGCCAGATAATTCATCGGCCGCACCACGACCTGCCCGTTCTCGACCACGGCGCGGTCTTTGGTGGCATGCACGCCGAGGATGGCCGACTGCGGCGGGTTGATGATCGGTGTCGAAAGCATCGAGCCGAACACGCCGCCGTTCGAGATCGAGAAGGTACCGCCGGTCATCTCTTCGATGCCGAGCTTTCCGTCTCTGGCCTTCTGACCGTACTCGCCGATCTTCTTTTCGATGTCGGCAAAGCTCATCTGGTCGGCATTGCGAAGAATGGGCACCACCAGCCCGCGCGGCGAACCGACTGCGATCCCGATGTCGAAGTAGCCGTGATAGACGACGTCGTTCCCGTCGACCGAGGCGTTGATCACCGGGTACTTCTTGAGCGCGTGCACAGCCGCCTTCACGAAGAAGCTCATGAAGCCGATCTTGACGCCGTGCTCCTTCTCGAACTTCTCCTGGAAGCGCTTGCGCATCTCCATCACCGGCGCCATGTTGACCTCATTGAACGTGGTCAGGATGGCGTTGGTCGACTGCGACTGCAGCAGGCGCTCGGCGATGCGCGCACGAAGGCGGCTCATCGGCACGCGCTGCTCGGGACGCTCGCCGAGATTCGGCGAACCTGAAGGCGAGGCGACCTGCTGCAGCGCAGGCTTCGGCGCGGGCGCGGGGGGCGCAACCTTGGCCGTCGTAGTGCCGGACGCGACGGCACCGAGCACATCGCCCTTGGTCACGCGGCCGTCCTTGCCGGTGCCGGAAACATCGCCGGTCTTCATTCCGTTGTCGGCCAGCAGCTTGGCGGCGGCAGGCATCGCGACATCGGACTTCAAACCACCCGCCGGCGCCGCGGCGGCTGCCGCTGGCGCACTTGGAGCGCTTGCGGCTGCGGCTGCGGGGGCGCTGGCCGGTGCGGCAGCGGCACCCTTGCCCTCGGTATCGATCCTGGCGATCAGCTGCTCGGCAACCACCGTGGCGCCATCGGCCGCGACAATCTCGGCCAGCACGCCGGCAGCGGGTGCCGGCACTTCGAGCACGACCTTGTCGGTCTCGATCTCGATCAGGATCTCATCGATGGCGACCGCGTCGCCGGGCTTCTTCTTCCATTGCAGCATGGTGGCTTCGGCCACCGATTCGGACAGCTGGGGGACCTTGACTTCAACGATGGACATTTTTTATGCGCTCCGCTTCACGGTTCTTGTGGGGATGAAACTGTTGTTGTTCATTTGGTCAGCACAAAGCCCTTGAGCTTGCCTAACGCGCCGTCGACCAGCGCCTTCTGCTGTTCCTGGTGCAGGTGCGAGTAGCCGACTGCCGGCGAGGCCGAAGCGGCCCGGCCGGAATAGCCGAGCTTCTGGCCTTCCTGCATGTTCTCGTGGATGTAGTGCTGAACGAAGAACCAGGCGCCCTGGTTCTGCGGCTCGTCCTGACACCAGACGACATCGACCAGGTTGGGGTACTTCTTCAGTTCCGCGCCGAACACCTTGTGCGGGAACGGATATAGCTGCTCAACGCGCAGGATCGCGACGTCGTCGCTGCCGCGTTCCTCGCGCTTTTTTGCCAGGTCGTAATAGACCTTGCCGGAGCAGGCGATGACGCGCTTGACCTTGTCGGCCTTCAAGTCCTTGCTGTCCGGAATGACCGTTTGAAAACCGCCCTTGGTGAACTCGGAAAGCGGTGAAGTCGCGTCCTTGTTCCGCAGCAGCGACTTCGGCGTCATGATGATCAGCGGCTTGCGCAGATTGCGCACCATCTGCCGGCGCAGCACATGGAAGATCTGGCTCGCGGTAGTGGGCTGGACCACCTGCATGTTCGCATCGGCCGACAGCTGCATGAAGCGCTCCAGGCGCGCCGAGCTGTGCTCCGGTCCCTGGCCCTCGTAGCCATGCGGCAGCATGAGCGTGATGCCGTTGACGCGGCCCCACTTGACTTCTCCGGACGCAATGAACTGGTCGATCACGACCTGCGCGCCATTGACGAAGTCGCCGAACTGCGCCTCCCACACCACCAATGTGTTCGGGTCGTTCGATGCGTAGCCGTATTCGAAAGCGAGCACCGCTTCTTCCGACAGGATGGAGTCGATGACGACGAAAGGCGCCTGGTTGTCGGTCACGTTCTGCAAAGGCACGTACGTGCCTTCGTCGAACTTCTCGCGGTTCTGGTCGTGCAGGACGGCATGGCGGTGGGTGAAGGTCCCGCGCCCGCTGTCCTCGCCCGACAAGCGCACCGGATAGCCGCTGGCGACCAGCGACGCGAACGCCATGTGCTCGCCCATGCCCCAATCGATGTTGCTCTCGCCGCGGCCCATCGCAGCGCGGTCGTCGAGCACCTTCTTGACCAGGGGATGCACGGTGAAACTGTCGGGCGCGCGGGTGATGCGTTCGGCCAGGCGCTTCCACTCGGCGGTGGGAATCGCGGTGTCGCCGGCGTCGGTCCACTTCTTGTTCAGGAACGGCGTCCAGTCGACGGCGTACTTGCTCTTGAAGTTGGTGAGCACCGGGTCCGAGGTGTTCTTGCCGGCATCTAAAGCGGCGCGCTGCGCCTTGACCATGTCGTCGCCGAGCGTGTCGCCCATGCCTTGGGCGGAAAGCTTGTCGGCGTAGAGCCTGCGCGTTCCCGGATGCGCCGCGATCTTTTTGTACATCAGCGGCTGCGTAAGCGAGGGGGTGTCCTGCTCGTTGTGGCCCAGCTTGCGGAAACAGATGATGTCGACCACCACGTCCTTCTGGAACTCCATGCGGAATTCGAGCGCGAACTGGGTCGCGAGCACCACGGCTTCGGGGTCGTCGCCGTTCACATGCAGCACGGGCGCATCGATCATCTTGACGATATCGGTGCAGTACAGCGTCGAGCGGCTGTCGCGCGGGTCGCTGGTGGTGAAGCCGATCTGGTTGTTGATCACGATATGAACCGTGCCCCCAGTGAAATAACCGCGCGTTTCGGCCAGCGCGAGCGTCTCCATCACCACGCCCTGGCCCGCGAATGCAGCGTCGCCGTGCACGATGACCGGCAGCACCTGCTTGCCGAGCGGATCGCCCCGGCGGTCCATGCGGGCGCGCACCGAACCTTCGACCACCGGATTCACGATTTCGAGATGCGACGGATTGAAGGCCAGGCTCAGGTGGACCGGTCCGCCGCTGGTCGTCACGTCGGAGCTGAAGCCCTGGTGGTACTTGACGTCGCCGCTGGGCAGGTCTTCGGGCGCGGTGTGGTCGAACTCGGCGAACAGGTCCGCCGGCAGCTTGCCGAGCGAATTGACCAGCACATTCAGGCGGCCGCGGTGCGCCATGCCGATCACGATTTCCTGCACGCCCCTGGCGCCCGCCTGGTCGATCAGCTCGTCCATCGCGACGATGAAGCTCTCGCCGCCCTCGAGCGAAAAGCGCTTTTGGCCGACGTACTTGGTGTGCAGGAACCGCTCCAGGCCTTCGGCTGCCGTGAGCCGGTCGAGCACATGCTTTTTCTGCTCGGCGCTCAGCTTCGGATTGGTGCGCGCACTCTCGAGCTTCTGCTGCCACCAGCGCTTCTGGGCCTGGTCGGTGATGTACATGTACTCGGCGCCCATCGTGCCGCAATAGGTTTCGCGCAGGGCGTTCAGCAGATCGCGCAGGGACATGGTGTCCTTGCCGAAGAAGGTGTTGCTGGTGTTGAAAACTGTTTCTAGATCGGCGTCGGCGAAGCCGTAGAACGATGGCTCCAGTTCGGGGATGGGCGGGCGTTCGGTGCGCTTGAGCGGATCGAGATCGGCCCAACGGGCGCCTACATTCCGGTATGCGGCGATCAGCTGCTGGACGGCCGTGCGCTTGCGGCCGAGCTCGGAGTCGGCACCGCTGGCCTGCACCACACGCGTGGTGCCCTGCTTGGCCAACTCGGCGAAGGCATTGACCACCGGCAGGTGCGGCACATCCTTGGCATTGGAGCCGTCGACTGCCGGCACGTTCTGGAGCGCGTCGAAGTAGGAGCGCCAGTTGTCGGGAACGCTGCCCGGATTGGAAAGGTAGTTCTCGTACATCTCCTCGACATAGGGCGCATTGCCGCCGAAGAGGTAGGTGTTGCCTTGATAGGCACTGTAGACCGACGAGGAATCGCTCATGTTCCGCTGACTTTCGCTTCCCTGAGGGATGCATTAGCTGGTTTAAGAAACCTTCCGCGACACGGCTGGACCGAATGGCGGATGCGACTGTGGCTGGGAAGGGCCTGAGTACCGAGGCATTGTGCCACGCGGGCCAGTGGCGGCCCGCTGCGCAGTCACATCCCCTCAGGGCGAGACGAGCTGCCTGATCTGCTGCAGCGCGGCGGGATCGTCCATGGTGGTGAGGTCGCCGGGGTCTCTTTGCTCGCACACGGCCTGGATCGCGCGGCGAAGCAACTTGCCGCTGCGCGTCTTCGGCAGGGCGTTCACGAAGCGCACCCGTGCCGGTCGTGCCAGGGCGCCAAGCTGGTCGGCGACCTGCTTCATGATTTCCTCTTCGAGCTGCAGGGCCACGACCGCGTCGTCTATGGCGTCGCCATTCTTCGGCACGACGAAGGCCATCGCGACCTGGCCCTTCAGTGCATCGGCCACGCCGACGACCGCCACTTCGGCAACGCCAAAATGGCCGGAGATGCTTTCCTCGATCTCGCGCGTGCCGAGCCGGTGGCCGGCGACGTTGATCACGTCGTCGGTGCGCCCGAGGATGTAGAAATACCCGTCCTCATCACGAATGCCCCAATCGAAGGTGGAATACACCAGCTTGCCGGGCACGGTCTTCCAATAGGTCTGGACGAAGCGCTCGTCGTCCTTCCAGAGGGTCTGCATGAAACCCGGCGGCGTCGGGCCTTCGATCACGACCACGCCTTTTTCGTTGGCGCCGGTCAGTTCCTCGCCGGTCGATTCGTGAAGGATCTTGACCTTGAAGCCGTACATCGGAATGCCCGGGCTGCCGAATTTGCTGGGCGTTTGCTCCACGCCGTTGGCCACGGTGAGGATCGGCCAGCCTGATTCGGTCTGCCAGTAGTTGTCGATGATGGGCACGCCGAGACCGTTGCTGATCCATCGCGCGGTCGGCTCATCGAGCGGCTCGCCGGCCAAAAACAGCGCACGCAGGCTCGACAGGTCGTATTTCTTGAGCAGCGTGGGGTCCGCTTGCGCAGCACCCGCACCGCCGTGGGTGCCGAACACGTGACGCGGTACTTTCAACCAGGCTCCACCAGATGCCGCCGTTGGGCTGGCCGTCCATTCCCTGGGTTGCGGCCTCGTACATGATGCTTGCCATGCCGGCGATCAACGGGCCGTAAACGATGTAGCTGTGGCCCACCACCCAGCCGATGTCGCTGGTCGAAAAATAGGTTTCACCGGCGTGGCCATCGAATATGTGCTTCATGCTGGCGGCCAGAGCCACCGCATAGCCGCCGGTGTCGCGCTGTACGCCCTTGGGTTTGCCGGTGGTGCCGCTGGTGTAGATGGTGTAGCTGATGGCGGCCGAGTCCAGCCATTCGCAGGCGACTTTCGCATCCAGGTGTTTGGCGCGCATCTCGCTCCACAAGTAGTCACGCCCG
>JBBJMS010000198.1:0-6080 GCA_037720315.1 Variovorax sp.
GCAGCCGCTCTGGCAGACCGGCGCCGACCGGGACATCGCGCTCGCGCCCGAGCCGATGCGCTGGCATCCGCTGCCGCTCGACAACAACGTCGATGCAGACTTCGTGGACGGCATCCGCACCATGGCTGCCAACGGCGACGTCGAAGCGCAAAGCGGCCTGGCCGCACACGTCTACCTCGCGAGCCGCTCGATGGCGCGCCGCGCACTTGTCAATGCCGACGGCGAGATGCTCGTCGTGCCGCAGCAGGGCCGCCTCGTCATCACCACGGAGATGGGCGTGCTCGACGTCGCGCCGGGCGAGATCGCGCTGCTTCCGCGCGGCATCGCGTTCAAGGTCGAACTGCCGGAGGGCTTGTCGCGCGGCTACATCTGCGAGAACTATGGCGCGCAGTTCCGTCTGCCCGAACTCGGCCCGATCGGCTCCAACGGCCTGGCGAACGCGCGCGATTTCCAGGCGCCGGTAGCCGCCTTCGAGGCCGACGATACCGGCGGGTACGAGCTGGTCAAGAAATCCGGCGGCCGCCTCTGGCGTGCGCCCATGAAGCAATCGCCCTTCAACGTGGTCGCGTGGCACGGCAACCTGGCGCCGGTGAAGTACGACACCGCCAACTTCATGACTATCGGATCGATCAGCTTCGACCATCCGGACCCGTCGATCTTCACCGTGCTCACGTCGCCATCGGACACGCCGGGCACCGCCAACTGCGACTTCGTGATCTTTCCGCCGCGCTGGCTGGTGATGGAAGACACCTTCCGTCCGCCCTGGTACCACCGCAACCTCATGAGCGAGTTCATGGGGCTGGTCTACGGCCAGTACGACGCGAAGCCCGGCGGGTTCAAGCCCGGCGGCGCGAGCCTGCACAACAGCATGGTGCCGCACGGTCCTGACGAAGAGGCTTTCGACAAGGCCAGCCATGCCGACCTGACGCCGCACAAGCTCGACAACACGCTCGCCTTCATGTTCGAAAGCCGCTTCCGCTTCATTCCGACCGCGTGGGCGCTGCAAAGCCCGGCGCTCGACAACGACTATGCCGACTGCTGGGCCGGCCTCAAGGACCAATTCAAGCCATGACTTCTTCAGCACTCAACACCACCCACGATCCGAAGCTGCGCAGCTGGGTCGCATCGGCCAACACGGCCGGCTGCGACTTTCCGATCCAGAACCTGCCCTTCGGCCGCTTCCGCACCGCCGGCAGCGCGGACGAAGGGTTCCGCATCGGCATCGCCATCGGCGACCAGGTGCTCGACCTGAAGGCGACCGGCCTTGTCGACACCGCCGACATGAACGTGCTGATGGCGCAGAGCCCGGCCGAACTGCAAGCACTGCGCGTTGCCCTCTCGGCCGGCCTGGCCGCAGAAAGCAGCCAGGAGGGCGCATGGAAGAAAGCCTTGCAGGCGCAATCGGCCGTCGAAATGGCGCTGCCCTGCCGCATCGGCGACTACACCGATTTCTATACCGGCATCCACCATGCCAACACGGTCGGCAAGCTGTTCCGCCCCGACCAGCCGCTGATGCCCAACTACAAGTGGGTGCCGATCGGCTATCACGGCCGCGCATCGTCGATTGGCGTCAGCGGCCAGCGCTTCAGGCGCCCGCAGGGCCAGACCCGGGCGCCCGACGCCGAGGCGCCATCGCTCGGGCCGTCGAAACGGCTCGACTACGAACTCGAACTCGGCTTCCTGATCGGCCGAGGCAACGAACTCGGCGAGCCGATCGCCATCGCCGACGCGGAGCAGCATTTGTTCGGCGTCATGCTGCTCAACGACTGGTCGGCGCGCGACATCCAGGCCTGGGAATACCAGCCGCTCGGCCCCTTCCTGGCGAAGAACTTCGCGACCACCTTGTCGCCGTGGGTCGTGACGATGGAAGCGCTGGCGCCGTTCCGCGCGCCGTTCACGCGGCCAGCCGGCGATCCGCAGCCGCTGCCTTACCTCGACTCGCCGGTCAACCGCGAGCGCGGCGCGCTCGACATCACGCTCGAGGTCTGGTTGCGGACCGCGACGATGCGCGAGGCCGGCGAGGGCGCCGTTCGCCTGACGCGCGGCAACACCACGCAAGCGGCCTACTGGACCGCCGCGCAACTCGTCACGCACCACACCGTGAACGGCTGCAACCTGCAGCCGGGCGACCTGCTCGGCTCCGGCACGCTGTCGGGTCCGAAGCCGGACGAAGCCGGTTCGCTGCTCGAACTCACGATGGGCGGCAAGCAGCCGATCACGCTCGCCAACGGTGAGCGCCGCACCTTCCTCGAAGACGGCGACACACTGAGCCTGCGCGGCTACTGCGAGCGCGCAGGCGCGGTGCGCATCGGTCTGGGCGAGGTCAGCGCAACGGTGGAAGCTTCGCGGCTGCCGTCGGCTGCTTCTTGAGCAGCTTCACGACTTCGCGGCCCACGGCTTTGGCCGACTGCGGGTTCTGTCCCGTCACCAGCATGCCGTCCACTTCGACGCGCGCGGTGAACGGCACCAGGTTCTTGCGGTAGAGCGCGCCGTTCATTGAAAGCTCGTCCTCCAGCAGGAACGGCATGTACTTCTTGCTGCCGGCCAGCGTGTCCTCGATGTTCGAGAAGCCGGTGATTCGCCGCCCGGCGACGATCAGGTCGCCCCGCGCGTCCTCGGCATCGATGTAGCCCGCCACGCCGTGGCACACGCCGGCCAGGATCTTCCCGGCCGTGTGGAACTCCGTCAGCTTCTGCTGCAAGGCCGCCGACTGCCGGAAGTCGAACATGGTGCCGTGCCCGCCCGACAGGTAGATCGCCGCGTAGTCGGCGGCTTCGACGCCGCTCACGCTCAGCGACGTTTCGAGCATGCTGCGCATCGCGCGGTCGCCCATGAAGCGGGCGTTGGCGCGGTCGCGCATCTGCTTCTCGGAAACGCTGCCGGCGTCCAGCGGGATCTTCCCGCCCAGCGGACTGGCCAGATCCACGCGATAGCCGGCCACCTGCATCTCCTCCAGGAAATGCGTGAGTTCAGAAAGCCACAAACCGGTGCGATGACCCTCGGCCAGCTCGGCATTGCTGTTGGTGGCGATTGCCAGAATCTTCTTCATTTTTGTAACTCCCTTGCATTCGATGTGTTGAGGCGCCGGCGGTCGCAGGCGCCGCATGCCTTTGTCGCGCCGGCGCGTCGACCGGCGGTTTCTCCTTTCTCGCGTGTCGTTGGGGTGTGTGTGGCGTCGCTCAGGTGCGGCCGTTCGCTGCTGCCCGCGATGCCTCCAGGTGCGCGCGCGCCCGCTCCGCCAGCGCCATCTCGCCCGGCGTGCCGGGGGCGAAGGCGTCGACCGGCAGCGGCCGGCCGTGCGAATCGACGGAGACGAAGACGATCAGGCATTCGGTCGTCTTCTGCATCTCGCCGCCTTTCATGTCGCCGCTGCGCACTTCGACCGAGATGTTCATGCTGCTGTTGCCGGTGTAGGCCAGGCGCGCCTCGACCTCGACCAGGTCGCCGATCATGATCGGCCGGTGAAAGCGGATGCTGCCGAGGAACACCGTGACGCAGTAGCGCTTGGACCAGCTCGTCGCGCAGGCATAGCCGGCCTCGTCGATCCATTTCATGACGGTGCCGCCATGGACCTTGCCGCCGAAGTTGACGGCGCTCGGCTCGGCCAGGAAACGCAGGGTGATGGATGCCATGGATGCCTGGGCGATGAGTGGATGAGGGCGCCCGCGGCGATTATGCGAGCGCCGTGCCCGCTGCGAATAGCTGCGCGGCCGTGCGGCGCAGCCAGACGTTGCCCGCATCCG
Source organism: Variovorax sp. (assembly GCA_037720315.1). Classification (GTDB taxonomy): domain Bacteria; phylum Pseudomonadota; class Gammaproteobacteria; order Burkholderiales; family Burkholderiaceae_C; genus Variovorax. Next base: position 3,744 of record JBBJMS010000198.1, read on the forward strand.
CGTGGAAGCGTTCGTGCCAGTGCTGCTTGACGGCGTAGGCGGGCAGCGCGAAGGGCGGCTCCAGCAGCTTCACCGGCTCCTGCGTGGCCAGCACCGCGCCCAGGATGCGCGGCACGATCACGATCAGTTCGGTGTGCGCCACGATCCGCGCGACGCTCAGAAAGCTCGACAGCCGGACCACCACGTTGCGCTCGATCCCCAGGCGCGCGATCGTCTTGTCGACGATCGCATGGCCCGTGCCCGACGACGAGATCACCGCATGCGCCTCGGCCTCGAAGCGCTTGCGGGTGAGCCGCTCGCCGATGCGCGGATGGTTCTGCGCCGCCAGGCAGACGAAGTTCTGCATGAAGAGCGTCTGCTGGTAGAAGCCCGCGTCCAGCTGCGGCATGAAGCCGACCGCCAGGTCGACCTCGCCATCCTCGAGGCGCCGGCCGCTTTCGGTGGAGACGATCTCGGTTTCGATCTGCACGCCGGGCGCGGTGCGCCGCAGGTGGTCGAGCAGCGCGGGCAGCAGCACCACCTCGCTGATGTCGGTCATGCAGATGCGAAAGCTGCGCTGCGCGCGGCCGGGCTCGAAGATGTTTCGGCTGCCGCGCGCCTGCTCCAACTGCAGCAGCACTTCGCGTACATGAGCGCGAATGCCTTGTGCATAGGGCGTGGGCTGCATGCCCTGCGCGGTGCGGGCGAACAGCCGGTCGTCGAAGTGGGCGCGCAGCTTGTTCAGCATGGTGCTGGCCGCTGCCTGCGCCATGCCCAGGCGGTCGGCCGCTTTCGAGACGCTGCCGGTCTTGTAGACCTCGTCGAAGACGGCGAGCCATTCCAGATCGAGTTTCGACATTTCACTGTTCCTTGAAGGATGCCGCGTCCATTATCGAAAAACGCAATCCGGGGTATTGACCGCAGGGCTTGAAGCGATAGTGGGCCGGGAGAACAATGCCTCCGCAGCAAGGAGACACCCCATGCAGAACGCACCGAGAACCTCGGACGCCCGGCGCGACTACTACGACCGCATCCGTCCGCTCAACCTCACGCCGCTGTGGGAATCGCTGCACGCGCTGGTGCCTCGCGAACCCACGACGCCCTGCGTGCCGGCGCTCTGGCGCTACGACGACATCCGGCCGCTCCTGATGGAATCGGCCGCGCTCATCACCGCCGAAGAAGCCGTGCGCCGCGTGCTGGTGCTCGAGAACCCGGCGATACCGGGCCGCTCGTCGATCACGCAGTCGCTCTACGCCGGGCTGCAGCTCATCATGCCGGGCGAGGTGGCGCCATCGCACCGCCATGTGCAGTCGGCGCTGCGCTTCATCGTGGATGGCAAGGGTGCGTACACCACCGTGGGCGGCGAGCGTACGACGATGTATCCGGGCGACTTCATCATCACGCCGTCGTGGGCCTGGCACGACCATGGCAACGAGGGCATCGAGGGCGTGACGCAGCCGGTGGTCTGGCTCGACGGGCTCGACATCCCGATGCTGCGTTTTTTCGATGCCGGCTTTGCCGAGAACGACGATGCCAAGGTGCAGCACGTGGCCCGGCCCGAAGGCCAAAGCCTGGCGCGCTTCGGCCACAACATGGTTCCGGTGCGCCACGACCATGCGGCGCCGACGTCGCCGATCTTCAACTACCCCTACGCGCGCAGCCGCGAGACGCTGGCGCAACTGCAGAAGCAGGAGACGCCCGACGCCTGGCTCGGCCACAAGCTGCGCTACATCAACCCGCTCACGGGCGGCTCGCCGATGCCGACCATCGCGACGCACCTGCAAATGCTGCCGGCGGGTTTTGCCGGCAAGACGCACCGCGCCACCGACGGCGCGGTCTACAGCGTGGTCGAAGGGCGCGGCACCGCCGACATAGGCGGCGAGCGCTTCGCGTTCGGCCCGCGCGACACCTTCGTGGTGCCCTCGTGGGCGCCGCTGCGGCTTTCGGCGCGCGAGGACGCCGTGCTGTTCAGTTTTTCCGACCGGCCGGTGCAGCAGGCCATGGGCGTGCTGCGCGAAGCGTTCCTCGACGACGCCTGAATTCATGTCCTTCACTCTGCCCGGTCCCAGGCCCACCGTGCTGCTGGTCGGCGGCGGCATCGGTGGCATGGCGGCGGCGCTGGCGCTGGCACGGCTCGGCATCTCGATCGACCTGTTGGAGCAGAGCGCCGAAATGGGGGAGATCGGCGCCGGCCTGCAACTCGGACCCAATGCGTTTGCGGCGCTGGATGCGCTCGGCGTGGGCGATGCGGTGCGCCGCGAGTCGGTGTTCACCGAGCGGCTGGTGATGATGGATGCAGCCGACTGCACCGAGGTCGCCTCGATACCGGTGGGCGAGGCCTTCCGCGCGCGCTTCGGC
>JBBJMS010000199.1:0-6079 GCA_037720315.1 Variovorax sp.
ACGCCATGAACCCGCCGAGCCCCGCACCCACCGCCGCCGACTCCTTCGGCGCCCATTTGCGCCACTGGCGCCAGCATCGGCGCCTGAGCCAGCTCGACCTGGCGCACGAGGCGCAGGTGTCGACGCGCCACCTGAGCTATGTCGAGACCGGCCGGGCGGAGCCCAGCCGCGAGATGGTGCTGCGCCTGGCCGAACGGCTGGAGGTGCCGCTGCGCGAGCGCAACATGCTGCTCGTATCCGCCGGCTTCGCGCCGATGTACCGGCAGCGCTCGCTGGACGATCCGGCGCTCGCCTCGGCCCGTGCAGCGGTCGACCTGGTGCTGAAGGGCCACGAGCCCTTTCCCGCGCTGGCGGTGGACAGGCACTGGAATCTGGTGGCGCACAACGCCTTGATACCGCTGCTGATGGCCGGTGCAGCGCCGGAACTGGTGGTGCCGCCGGTCAACGTGCTCCGGCTCAGCCTGCATCCGGACGGCCTCGCGCCGCGGATCGCGAATCTGGCGCAGTGGCGCGCGCACCTGCTCGAGCGTCTGCAGCAGCAGATCGCGGCTACGGGCGATGCGGTACTCGGCGCGCTGCACGACGAACTCGCGGCGTACCCCGCGCCGCAGGTCAGTCACGACACGCCGCCAGCGGCAGGCACGTTCTCCAGCGTGGTCGTGCCGTTCCAGCTCGTAACGCCCGGGGGCGTGCTCAGCTTCATCACCACCACCACGATCTTCGGAACGCCGGTCGACGTGACGCTGCAGGAGTTGGCAGTCGAATCCTTCTTCCCGGCGGACCCGCAAACCGCTGCGGCACTGGCTGCGCTCGTCGCGGGGCTCGAATCCGCCGGCGGCTGACAAACCGTCGGCTGTGGACGACACGCGCTCGCGGCCTTCGTCCGTCTTCGCGCCGGCCTGCCTGATCTACCTTGACCCATTGAAGTCAACTCACCGGAGACCCAGACATGAATTCGCCGAACGACCACGCCAAGCTGTGGGAACTGATCAAGGACACCAAATTCGGCATGCTTACGCATCGCCATGGCGACAGTCTGCTGCACAGCCATCCGTTGACCACGCAGAACAAATCGGTGGACGAAGGCGCCACGCTGTACTTCTTCATTCCGAAGGATGGGGATATCGCGCGCCACGTTGCGAGCGATCCGGTGGTGAACATCGCGTATGCCAACACCGACGCCGACAGCTACGTGTCGGTCGCCGGTCGGGCCTCGTTGTCCGATGACCAGCGCAAGAAGGAAGAGCTGTTCACGCCCATGGCCAAGGCCTGGTTTCCGAACGGACCTGCCGATCCGAACGTCGGCCTGCTTGCCGTGCAGATCGTCGAGGCTGAATACTGGGACGTGAACGACAGCAAGATGGTGCAAGTGTTCAAGATGATGAAGGCCGCCATGACCGGCGAGCCGCCCGAGATGGGCGAGCACAAGAAGCTCAACGTCACATGAAAAAAGGCCCGCTCGAGAGCGGGCCTTTTCGATGCGGCCAATGCCGGGTTCGAACCGTCAGGCAGCAACTTTGTCGGCCACGTCCTTGTAGTCGTCGATCTTGTCGAAGCTCAGATACTGGTAGATCTCTGCGCTCGATGCATCCAGGACGCCGACGCCGGACATGTACTCCTCGCGCGTCGGAATGCGGCCGAGGCGCGAGCAGATCGCAGCCAGTTCGGCGCTGCCCAAATACACGTTCGCGCCCTTCCCCAGCCGATTGGGAAAGTTGCGCGTGCTGGTCGACATGACCGTCGCGCCTTCGCGCACCTGCGCCTGATTGCCCATGCACAGCGAACAGCCCGGCATCTCGGTGCGGGCGCCGGCGTTGCCGAACACGCCGTAATGGCCTTCTTCGCTGAGCTGCTGCGCATCCATCTTGGTCGGCGGCGCGATCCACAGCTTGACCGGAATGTCGCGCCTGCCTTCGAGCAGCTTCGACGCGGCGCGAAAGTGGCCGATGTTGGTCATGCAGGAACCGATGAACACTTCGTCGATGGTGGCGCCGGCCACGTCCGACAGCGTCTTCACGTCGTCCGGATCGTTCGGGCAGGCCACGATGGGCTCGTGAATGTCGGCCAGGTCGATCTCGATCACCGCGGCGTAGTCGGCATCGGCGTCGCCCTTGAGCAATTGCGGGTCCTTGAGCCAGGCCTCCTGCGCGGCGATGCGGCGTGCCAGCGTGCGGCCGTCGGCATAACCCTCGGCGATCATCCAGCGCATCAGGGTGACGTTGCTGTTGATGTATTCGACGATCGGCTCCTTGTTGAGGTGCACCGTGCAACCCGCCGCCGAGCGTTCGGCCGATGCATCGCTCAGCTCGAAGGCTTGCTCGACCTTCAGGTCGGGCAGCCCTTCGATTTCGAGGATGCGGCCAGAGAACACGTTCTTCTTGCCTTTTTTCTCGACCGTCAACAGGCCCGCCTTGATGGCGTAGAGCGGAATCGCGTTGACGAGATCGCGCAGGGTCACGCCGGGCTGCATCGTGCCCTTGAAGCGCACCAGCACCGATTCGGGCATGTCGAGCGGCATCACGCCTGTGGCGGCCGCAAACGCGACCAGACCCGAGCCCGCCGGAAAGCTGATGCCGATCGGAAAGCGCGTGTGGCTGTCGCCGCCGGTGCCGACCGTGTCGGGGGTAAGCAGCCGGTTCAGCCACGAATGGATGACGCCGTCGCCAGGACGCAGCGAGACGCCGCCGCGCGTGGCCATGAAGTCGGGCAGCTCGTGGTGCATCTTCACGTCGACCTTCTTCGGATAGGCCGCCGTGTGGCAGAACGACTGCATCACGAGGTCGGCGCTGAAGCCGAGGCAGGCCAGGTCTTTCAGCTCGTCGCGCGTCATCGGCCCGGTCGTGTCCTGCGAGCCCACGCTGGTCATCTTCGGTTCGCAGTAGGTGCCCGGCCGCACGCCGGTGCTCTCGGGCAGGCCGCAGGCGCGGCCGACCATCTTCTGCGCCAGCGAGTAGCCCTTCTTGGTGTCGACAGGACTGATCGGCAGGCGGAACAGCGTCGAAGCCGGCAGGCCGAGCGCTTCGCGCGCCTTCGCGGTAAGACCGCGGCCGATGATCAGCGGAATGCGGCCGCCGGCGCGCACCTCGTCGAACAGCACGTCGCTCTTGAGCTTGAATTCGGCGATGACCTTGCCGTCCTTGAGCGCCTTGCCTTCATAGGGACGCAGTTCGACCACGTCGCCCATGTTCATCTGGCTGACGTCGAGCTCGATCGGCAGCGCGCCGGAGTCTTCCATCGTGTTGTAGAAGATCGGCGCGATCTTGCCGCCGAGACAGACACCGCCGAAGCGCTTGTTGGGCACGAAGGGAATGTCTTCGCCGGTGAACCACAGCACGGAATTGGTTGCGCTCTTGCGCGACGAGCCGGTGCCGACAACGTCGCCGGCATAGGCAACCAAATGGCCCCGCGCGCGCAAGTCTTCGATGAACTTGACGGGTCCGCGCTTGCCGTCTTCTTCCGGCGCAATGCCGGGGCGCGCATTCTTGTGCATCGCCAGGGCGTGCATTGGAATGTCGGGGCGGCTCCAGGCATCAGGTGCGGGCGACAGGTCGTCGGTGTTGATTTCGCCGGCCACCTTGAAGATGCTGACGGTGATGCTCTGAGGCACCGCCGGGCGGCTGGTGAACCACTCGGCATCGGCCCAGCTTTGCAGCACGGCCTTGGCATGCGCGTTGCCCTTGTCGGCCTTTTCCTTGACGTCGTGGAACTGATCGAACATGAGCAGCGTCTTCTTGAGCGCTTCGGCTGCCACAGCCCCTACCTCGGCATCGTCCAGCAGATCGATGAGCGGGGAGATGTTGTAGCCGCCGAGCATCGTGCCGAGCAGTTCAGTAGCGCGGGCACGGGTAAGCAGCAGGCTCTTTTCAGTGCCGTGCGCCACCGCCGCCAGGTAGCTGGCCTTGACCTTTGCCGCGTCGTCCACGCCGGCCGGCACGCGATGCGTGAGCAGGTTGAGCAGAAAGTCCGCTTCGGCTGTTGCCGGCGTCTTCATGATCTCGATCAGTTCGGCAGTCTGCTTTGCGGTGAGCGGCAGCGGCGGGATGCCGAGCGCAGCGCGTTCGGCGACATGGTCAACGTAAGCTTGCAACATCTTTCTTCTCCGGGATCTTCATCTATCGAGCTGTGGCGGCCGAAGCAAAGGCGGGCCGCCGGCACCTTGGCTTACTTCTTGGTGTCGGCGGGTGCATCGGCCGCGTCGAACAGGCTCTTCTGCGGGTTCTTCTTCAGCTCCGCGGCAGCCGTCAGCTGCTCTGGTGCCTGGCACTCGTCGGCAAGGCGAAGGCCCTGCTTCTGGTTCATCAGCATCGACTTGTTGGCAATCTGCAGCCAGAGAGCGCCGGCGTTCGGGTCTTCGAGGCGGATGGCGCCGGTCCGGCTTTCGACCGGGTGCATGCGGTAGCGCGCGCCCTTGGTGGACACGGTGAAGAAGCCGGGCTTCTTCTCGTCGGCCGTGACCGTCACGTCGGCGCCGAGTTCACACTGGATCTTGCCGGTGTGCACCCGCTTGGCGACGGCCAGATCCGCCTCGGTGAGGATGACGTTCGGATCGGTGTCGATCGGCGTCACTTCCTCGACCGCCTTGGCGGCGCGGCGCGTGACTTGGCGCTTCTTAACGGGCGCCTTCTTTTCCTCGCTGGCGGTGGACTTGGCAGCCGGCTTTGCAGGGGCCGCGCTCTGGGCCACTGCAGCGAACGGCAGGGCGAGCGATACGGCGGCAGCGAGCAGGAGTGTCTTCATGATGGTTGTCTTTCCTTGGTGGGCGTAGTTTTTCAGGAGGCCCGGGGCGCGAACCATGTTTGCGCCTCCGGCGGCAGCACACGGCCGGTGGCCTGTGCGCGCGTGAGCACCTGCCAGAAGTGGCGGTAGCTCGCGCGGTCGTGCAATGTGCCATCAAAGCTCACCGGCGCCCAATCGGCCCGAATCGCCGCGGCGATGATCTTCGTGGCGATCTCGATCTGCCGCTCGTCGGGCGCAAAGGCTTCGATGATCGGGCGGATCTGGTTCGGGTGGATGCTCCACATGCGGGTGTAGCCGAACTCGACGGACGCCCGCTTGGCGGCGGCGAGCATGGTTTTCGGGTCGTTGAACTCCGTCACCACGCAATGCGACGGCACCTTGCCGTGCGCATGCGCTGCCGAAGCGATCTCCAGCTTGGCGCGCACCACCAGCGGATGAATGAATTGTCCTTGGGCGCCCATGCCATCGGCCGGTATCGCGCCGCCATGCGCCGAGACGAAATCCATCAGCCCGAAACTCAAGGACTGGACCCGCGGATGCCCGGCGATCTCGAAGGCGTGATGCACCGCCAGCGGGGATTCGATCAGCACATGCAGCGGCAGCGCTTCGGCGCCCGCCGCCTCGAGGGCCGCTACGGCTTCGCGCACGTCGCCGATCGATTCGACCTTCGGCACCATCAGGTGGCTCAGGCGGTGTCCGGCGCGGCCGGCGATCGTCACCATGTCGCCGGCAAACGCTGGATGGTCCACCGGATGCACCCGCACGCCGACGCGCATGGTGGGCGCCGCGGCCAGTGCGAGTTCGGTCACCAGCGCAGCATGCTCGGCCTCGCCGCCCACGGCCGCGCCGTCTTCGCAGTCGAGCGTGACGTCAAACACGCAGGCGCCGAATTCCTGAGCCATCTCGGCCTGGAGTGCCAGGCTTTTGCGCATGCGCGCTTCGACGCCGCTGTAGTGGTCGCAGACCGGCAGCACGGCGGCGCCGGCCCGCGGACCACGCAGCACCTCGGCGGGATGGTGCAAGCGGTTCAGAGCAAGTGGGCCACGCCGGCCTGTTCGTCCTGCAGTTCCTTGAGCGTCTTGTCGATGCGTTCCTTGCTGAACGCGTCGATGTCGAGGCCTTCGACCAACTTGTACTCGCCGCCTTCGCAGGTGACGGGGAATCCGAACATCGTGTCCTTCGGGATTCCGTACTGGCCGTCCGACGGAATGCCCATCGTGACCCACTTGCCTTGCGTGCCGAGCGCCCAGTCGCGCATGTGGTCGATGGCGGCATTGGCAGCCGATGCGGCCGACGAGGAGCCGCGCGCCTCGATGATCGCCGCGCCGCGCTTGCCGACGGT
>JBBJMS010000053.1:0-19564 GCA_037720315.1 Variovorax sp.
CCATGAAGCCGATCGGCAGGAACACCGCCACGATCGAGAGCGTGGTCGCCAGCACCGCCAGCCCGATCTCCTGCGTACCGTCGAGCGCGGCGTTGTACGGCGTCTTTCCCATCTGCACATGGCGCACGATGTTCTCGCGCACCACGATCGCATCGTCGATCAGCAGGCCGACGCACAGCGAAAGCGCCATCAGCGTGATCATGTTGATGGTGAAGCCGAACATCGCCATGAACCAGAAGGTGCCGATCAGCGCGATGGGCAGGGTGAGCCCGGTGATCACGGTCGAGCGCCAGGAGTTCAGGAACAGGAACACGATGAGCACCGTGAGCAGCGCGCCTTCGATCAGCGTGCGCCGCACGTTGTCGACCGCGACGCGGATCGGCCGCGAGGCATCGGCAATCGGTTCGAGCTTGAACCCGGGCGGCAGCTGCGGCCGGATCTCGGCCAGCGCTTTCGCGAGCCCGTCGACCACCTGGATCGTGTTTTCGTCCTGCGCCTTCTGCACCGACAGCAGCAGCGTGCGCTGGCCGTTGTAGAGCGCGAGGCTCTCGACCTCCTGCGCGCCGTCGCGCACGGTCGCCACCTGGTCGATGCGGATCGGCGCGCCGCCCTTGCGCGAAACGATGATGCGGCCGAAGTCTTCGGGCCGCTCCATGCGCGCATCGACCTGCACCACGCGCTCCTGCTCGAGCGAACGCACCGAGCCCACGGGCAGTGCCTGGTTCTCGCTGCGCACCGCATCGACCACCTGGGTCGCGCTCACGCCGAGGGCTTCCATCGCCTGCGGATCGAGGTAGATGTTGATCTCGCGCTTGGTGCCGCCGACCAGCGTGACCGAGCCGACGCCACGCACGTTCTCGAGCCGCTTCTTCAGCACCTGGTCGGCCCAGTTGGTGAGCTCGACCGCGCTTGGCTGAATGGCCTTCTCACCGTCGGGCAGCACCGCCACCGACCACACCGGACGCGATGCCGGATCGAAACGCAGCACCCGCGGGTCCTTCACCTCGTCGCGAAACAGCGGCCGCACCGCGGCGACTTTTCGCGCACGTCTTCCGCCGCGCGGCGGCCGTCCACGTAGAGCTGGAACTCGACGATGACGATCGACTGGCCCTCGTAGCTGCGCGAGGTGAGGGCGTTGATGCCGGCGATGGAGTTGACGCCTTCCTCGACCTTCTTGGTGACTTCGCTCTCCACGATTTCCGGCGAGGCTCCCGGATAGTCGGTGATCACCACCACCACCGGAAAGTCGATGTTGGGAAACTGGTCGACTTGCAGCCGCTGGTACGAAAAGATGCCGAGCACCACCAGCGCCAGCATCAGCATCGTCGCGAAGACCGGGTTCTTCAGGCTGACGCGGGTGAACCACATGCGATGTCCGTGATATCCGCGCTCAGGGCGCCGTGGCCTGCGCCAGGCGCACGGCAGTCCTTCGCGCAGCGGCCCGACGCTGCCGGCGACGACCACGGCACCGTCTTCGACACCGCTGACGACCGCGACCATCGTCTGGCCGCCGACGTCGCCGCGCTGCCGGTCTGCACGGCGCGGTGGCGATGCGCCCGCCGATCACAAGCTGCACGTACGGCGCGGGCTTGTCGATGCGAACGGCCGACAAGGGCAGGGCCAGTGCATCGGTGCGGCCGACGTCGATCGTGCCCTGCGCAAAGAGTCCCTGGCGCAGGCCCGTGCTGCCGTCGAGCCGCAGGTACACCAGCACGCTGCGGCTGCCGGCCTGCGCGCTCGGGTTCACGCGCGCGACGCTGGCACCGACGCGGCGCGCGCCTGCGGCCGGGTCTGCCAGGCCTCCGCCTTCGATCTGCAGCGTGGCGCGCTGGCCGACGCGAACCGCCATCGAATCGGCCGCGGCGACGTGGCTTCGACCTCGATGCGGCTCAGGTCGATCACCTCGACCACGCGGGCGTCGACGGCGACGCGTTCGCCCGGCTGCACGAAACGCTGCGAGACCTGGCCTGCCAGCGGACTGCGAAGCACCGTGTCGTCGAGCGACTTGCGCGCCATCTCCACCGCGGCGAGCGCGGCGCGGTGCGTGGAGCGCGCGGAATTCAGGCTGGATTGCGAGGTATCGAGCGCGGTGCGCGAAATGAAGCCCTGGTCCACCAGCGCCTTGTTGTTGTCGTAGGTGCGCTGCGCGACCCGGCCTGCGCATTGGCCGAATCGGCCTGCTCCTGCGCCTGGCGCACGCGGGACTGGAAGTCGGCCGGCTCGATGCGGGCGATGACCTGCCCGGCGGCAACCGCATCGCCCTCGCGCAAGGTGAGCCCGCTCAGCTCGCCGGCCACGCGGGCCTTGACCACCGCGGAATCGGCGGCGCGCAGCGTGCCCGATACCGACAGCGTTTGCGCGAGCTCGCGCCGTGCTGCGCGCACGACGTCGCCGGGCGCGAGCTGCACCACGGTTTCAGCCGGCGTGGCCGCTGCCGAGACTGCTGCCTGCTGCGCCTTCCGTGCGGAAAGGGCGCGCAGCACGCCCGCCGCCAGCAGCAGCACGACCAGGGCGAGCACGACCCATTTGATCGAGCGCTTCATGCGCCCGCCTGCGGCTGGATGCCAAGGCCGTTCAGCACGATATCGGCTTGCGTGGCGAGGTATTTGTGAGGGTCGATGTCGGCTTCGCCGTCGACGCAGATCACGGCCGAGTGCTTCCAGAGCATCAGGAAGATCATCGGCGCCACGACGGCGTAGATCGCGTGATCGACATCGATCGGGCCGAACTCGCCGCTGTCGATGCCGCGCCGCAGGATGCGCCGCAGTAGCGCATGGCCGGGCCGCACGACCTCCTGCCGGTAGAACTCCGCCAGTTCAGGGAAGTTGCGGCCCTCGCTCATCATCAGCTTGGTCAGGCCCGACGCCTTGGTCGAGCCGACGCGCTCCCACCAAATGCTCATGCAATGGCGCAGCATGTCCGCGGTGCTGCCTTCGAAGGCTTCGAACTCGGTGTTCCACTCGGTGAACCGGCCCGACAGGTTCTCGACGATCACCGCCTTGAACAGTTCTTCCTTGCTCGGGAAGTAGAGAAACAGCGTGCCCTTGGACACGCCGGCGCGCGCCGCGACCTCTTCGGCGCGCGTGGCGGCAAAACCCTTGTCGACGAACAGGTCCAGCGCCGCTTCGAGCAGTTCGCCCGGCCGGGCCTCCTTGCGGCGCTCGCGCTTGGCCCGCACGGGGCAAAACTTGTCGCTGATGAAACGGGGGGCGGGCATTCGACTCTTAATGACTGGCGGGTTAGTAATGTAGTGAGCGTGCGGGTGCGCGTCAAGCCGCCACAATCCTGGGTTCGCCGATTTCCAACTGACGGAGCTTCCATGACCACCACCACAGCGCAAACCGAAACCATCGTCCTGGGCGGCGGCTGTTTCTGGTGCACCGAGGCGGTGTTCGATCGGTTCGAAGGCGTGGTCGACGTCGAATCGGGCTACAGCAACGGCCAGGCGGCCAACCCGAGCTACGAGCAGGTCTGCACCGGACGCACCGGGCACAACGAAGTGGTGAAAGTCACATTCGATCCGGCCGAGATCACGCTGCGCGAAGTGCTCGTGATCTTCTTCGTGGTGCATGACCCGACCACGCTTAACCGGCAGGGCAACGATGCCGGCACCCAATATCGCAGCGGCATCTACTACGACAACGATGCGCAGAAGCAGGTCGCGCTCGACGTGATCCGCGAGATCGAGGCGAGCAAGACCTATCGCTCGGCAGTGGTGACGGAGGTCGAGCCTTTGTCGAACTATTCCACCGCTGAGGCCTACCACCAGGACTACTTCCTGAAGAACCCGAACCAGGGCTATTGCGCCATGGTGGTCGGGCCCAAGGTCGCGAAGTTTCAGAAGGTCTTCGCGGAACGTCAAGAAGTCCTGAGCTTGCATCCGCCGCGCGCCATCCCGCCACCGCCCGCACGCTCGTGCGTGCTGGCGCTCGCGCTCTGGCTGGCGGCGACGCTAGGGCTCGTGCACCGGACGATGCACAACCCGGCCCCCGCGCATACGGTGGCCGCACCTTCACACGGCGAGGCGCACGCGCCGCACGGCCTGCTGGCGCTGTTCGGTGCTCACACCGATGCGGAGTGCCGGCTCTACGACCAGCTGTCCAGCGGCGCCGCGGCGCCCTGCGTGCCGCTTGTCGTGCTGCCGCTCGTTCTGCCGACGGCCGTCTTCGCCTGGCTCGAAGGCCAGGCACTGGTGCGCCGCGTCGCACTGTTCGACGCCCGCGGCCCGCCTTCCACTCGCTGAATCCCGTCTTGCCGACCGGCTGCCGTGCCCGCTTCGTTGTGGGCCGCGGCCGGCTCTTCATTGATTCAACGAGTGCTCACCATGTCATCCAACTTCAGGCGCAACGCCATCGGCGTTGCCGTTCTTTCTTTTCTGTCCTGCGCCGCCTGGGCCCAGAACGATCGCGCATCTGCTGCGCCGCCGGCACTGCAAGAAATCACCGTCACCGGCAATCCGCTCGGCGCGGCCGACCTGATCGCGCCGACCACCACGTTGTCGGGCGACACGCTGTTGCTGCGCTCGCAATCCACGCTCGGTGAGACGCTCAATGGCGTGCCGGGCGTCTCCAGCAGCTACTTCGGGCCGAACGCCAGCCGGCCGGCCATCCGCGGCCAGGACGGCGACCGCATCCGCATCCTCCAGAACGGCGGCGCCGCACCCGACGCGTCGTCGCTCAGCTACGACCACGCGGTGCCGGTCGACGCGCTGGTCACCGAGCGCATCGAGGTGCTGCGCGGCCCCTCGGCGCTCCAGTACGGCGGCAGTGCGGTCGGCGGCGTGGTCAACGTGATCGACAACCGCATTCCGAGCGAGCCGCTGCAGGGCTTCGGCGGCAGGGCCGACCTGGGCTATGCGACCGGCAGCCGCGAGAAGAGCGGCGGCGTGGTGCTGGAAGGCGGCAACGACCGCTATGCCCTGCATGTCGACGCATTCAATCGCGATGCCGACGACACTTCGGTGCCGATCGAACTCGGCTGCGAAAGCCCGCGCCGCGCCGGCCTGGCGCGCAAGATCTGCAATTCGGCCAACGAAGCGCGCGGCGGTGCCGTTGGCGGCTCGGTGTTCTTCGGTCAGGGCTACATCGGCGCATCTGCCAGCACCTACCGCAGCAACTACGGCACGGTGGCCGAAGACGACGTCACCATCGGCATGAAGTCCGACCGCTATGCGCTCGAAGGCGAATGGCGGCCGGGCGGCTTTTTCAGCAGCGTGCGCGGCAAGGCGAGCCGCACCGACTACCGCCACACCGAATTCGAGGGTGCCGAAATCGGCACCGTGTTCGCCAACAAGAGCAACGACCTGCGCATCGAGGCGCGCCACCGCAAGATCGGTGGCGTCGAAGGCCTGATCGGCTTTTCAGCCGAAACCAACGACTTTTCGGCCGATGGCGAGGAAGCCTTCGCGCCGAACAGCCGCACGCGTGCGCGCGCCCTGTTCCTGCATGAAGAGCTGGCCACGACATGGGGCCGGCTGAGCTTCGGTGCGCGCACCGAGCAGGTCCGCGTCCGGTCCTTCGGATCGTCGGACCTGGAGAACACGCGCTTCGCCGTGGGCGAGCGCAAGTTCAATCCGCACAGCGCGGCTTTCGGCGCGCTGGTCGACGTTGCTCCCGGGTGGCAGCTGACCTCGAACATCGCCTACACAGAGCGCGCGCCCAAGGATTACGAGTTGTTCGCCAACGGACTGCACATTGCGACGGCGGCCTTCGAACTCGGCAATCCGGATCTGGAGAAAGAAAGATCTGTCGGGTTCGACGTCGGCGCCCAGTGGCGCTCGGGCGCCAACAACACACGCGTGAATGCGTATGCCACCCGGTTTCGCAACTACATCGGGCTCACGGCCTCGGGCAATGTCCGAAGCGAAGAGGGCGACATCAACCCCGCGCCGGACGAAACCGACGATGGCCTGGTGTTCCCCGACGTGGTGGCCGAGTACGTGTATCGCGGCGTGCGTGCGCGCTTCACCGGGCTCGAAGCGAGCGGCAACCTGCGGCTCATGGGCACGGAAGGGTTCTCGCGTCCGGCAGACGGCTCGACACTCGACCTGCAGTGGCGCGGCGATCTTGTGCGCGCGAAGAACGCCGACACCGGCGAGCCTCTGCCGCGCATCTCGCCGGCGCGCGTCGGCAGCACGCTGGCCTGGGGCAACGGTCCATGGACCGCGCGCGTCGGCTTCGACCACTACGCGGCCCAGCGGCGCGTGCCGAGCGTCGGCGTGCGCGCCACGGATGCGTTCACGCTCTGGAATGCGGCGCTCACCTACCGCATGAAGGTGCAGCGCAGCAACCTCACCTGGTATGCGCGTGTCGACAACATCGGCAATAAGCTGGCCTACAGCGCGACGTCGATCCTCACGTCGACCGCGTTCCCGGATGCGCCATTGCCGGGACGCAGCCTGAAGGTGGGGCTGCGCGCGACGTTCTAGGCGCCCTGCATCCGTGCCGCCGGTGAATTTATCGGCGGCGCGGCTCAGACGTGATTCTCAGCGCGCCTCAAGGCGCGAGCCGCTCGCGTACCCAGGCCCCGTCTTCTCGCCGGTATCGCAGCCGGTCGTGCAGCCGGCTCTTGCGACCCTGCCAGAACTCCCAGTGGTCGGGCACGAGGCGGAAACCGCCCCAATGCGGCGGGCGCGGCGGCGAGAGCAGGTGTCGGGCAGCTTCGAAAGCCGCGTTCTTCACCAGCACCTCGCGCCCGGCGATGACCTCGCTTTGCGGGCTGGCCCAGGCGCCGATGCGCGAGTCGAGCGGGCGGGTTGCGAAGTAGGCGTCGCTTTCGGCGCCGCTCACTTTCTCGACCTGGCCCTCGATGCGCACCACGCGCTCCAGTTCGATCCAGTGAAACTGAAGCGCAGCCCAGGGATTGCCGGCGAGTTCCTGGCCCTTGCGGCTTCGGTAGTTGGTGTACCAGACGATGCCGCGCGCATCGAAACCCTTGATCAGCACGACGCGCGTGGAGGGGCGCAGGTCGCCGCCGACCGTTGCCAGCGTCATCGCGTTCGGCTCCGGCAGTTGCGCATCGATGGCTTCGCCGAGCCAGCGCTCGAACTGCGAAAGCGGGTCGGGCGCGCTGCGGGTTTCGTCGAGTTCGGCCCGCTCGTAGCTCTTGCGCAGCGCAGCCAGTGCGTCTTGGGATGTGCTCATCGGGCCATTGTTGCGCAAGCGAAGCGCGGATACTGCGGGGCGATGAACGATGCCGCCTTGTCTGGAACGCCTTGCCTGCCGGTCGTGATCGTGCTCGCCTCGGGCAGGGGCGAGCGCTTTCGTGCCGCCCGCGGCACCCGCTCCAACCTGCCGGCACTGCTGGGGGGCAGGCCGGTGCTCGAGCACACGCTGGCTGCTGTGCGGGCCAGCGGCTTGCGCTGGCGGCTGGAGGATGCGGGTCATCCGGGCATGGGCGCTTCGAGCGCCGGCGCTGTGCGCGCCACTGCCGATGCGCCGGGCTGGTTGATCCTGCGGGGCGATCTGCCGCTGGTACAGCCGGCGACCTTGCAGGCCGTGGCGCATGCGTTGTGCGGCGCGGTCCAGGCAGCGCAACCTTCGCATCGGGGCGAGCGTGGCCACCCGGTCGGATTTGCCGCGGCCTGCGGGCCGGCGCTCGCCGCGCTCGCCGGTGCGCAGGGTGCTGCTCGCGTGCTGCGTGCACTGCGCGACGCGCAGTCGGTGGCGGACATCAATGTCGACGACATCGGCATCCTGACCGACATCGACACGCCCGACGCGCTGATGCGTGCCGAGGCGCTGATTGCCGGGCGCCTCAGCGCCTCGTGATCAGCGCGCAGGCCACGCGCGGGCCCGAGTTGCCTGCCGGCTGCGAGGTGAAGTCGTCGCGATCGCGGTGAACCACCAGCGCACGGCCGATCACGTTGTTCGCCGCGCCTTCGGTGAGCGACAGCGTGCGCACGTCGACGCTGAAGCGGGCGGTGCCGCTCGCATCGGCCACCAAGCTCGGCAGTTCGCCGGCATGGCTGCCGGGCGCGCCGTACTTGCCGTGCGTGCCGCCGGCCGGGTTGAAGTGGCCGCCCGAGGCATTGCCGTTGTCGCCGCAGTCGCCCTTTTCGTGGACGTGGAAGCCGTGTTCGGAGCCGGGCACGAAACCGCGCACCTCGCCCGCCACCCGCACGCCGTGGTCGAGCGCGGTGAAGGTCACGCTGCCCATCGTCGGGTTCGGCGTGATCGCCGCGGTCGGCGCCAGGCTGGCGCTGGCGCCCGCCTTGGAGCCGCCCATGGTGCCGCAGGCGGCGAGCAGGCCGGCCGCAAGCAGGGCGAGGGCAGGGGCAATGAGACGACGGGACATGGCTACTCCTTGGGGGATGAATCGGTGGACGACGCCATTGGGTATACCGGACCCGGCAGCCCGCCGCAATCGGCCTCTCCCGACAACTGGGCCTCCGCGAGCCGGATCAGGCGCGCCAGCGCGGCATCGTGGATGGCGTGGCGCCCGAGCTCCAGCAGGGTCTGCTGCGCATAGTCGAGCGAGGTGCCGTAGCGGCCGGTGGCGCTGGCAAAGATCTGGCGGTAGCGGTCGTCTTCCAGGTTCCCAGTGAAGTTGGGGCTGCGTCGCGACAGCGTGAAGGCCAGGGCCCGAACCGGGCCGCCAGGCGTTGTGCAGTCGAGCCACCTGGGGTCATAGACGCCGGTCGGCATCTCGCGCAGCCACAGCCTGCCCAGCGTTTCGAGGCCGTCGGCCGCGGGCACGCGAAACACCATACCCCTGCAGCTGCCGCCCGACAACAAGCCGAACACGAGCCCCGGGTTCTCGACCGAGCCGCGGTTCACCCGGCTCCACATCTTGAGTGCGCGGTGCCAGCCGTGCACCCGCGCAGGACGCCGCTCGACAAATGCGAACTCGGGCCGCCAAATCAGCGAGCCGTAGCCGAACACCCACAGGTCGTGGTGGCCGCCCCATTCGGCGATCGTGCGCTCGAGCATCGGCTTAGGGTCACGCAAGGGTTTGAGCATCGGATCGAGTCCCGGTGGCCCGGGATCGCCGGACGCTGCCGGAAGCCCGGCGCCTACAATTTCGCGGTCATGGTTCACCGCACCATTATTTACCGGCCACTTTCTCCTGGAGTCCGAACCATGTCCACCCCCAGCGACGACGAAAGTCAGCAGAACTTCATCCTGGCTTTCCTGTTCGGGCTGATCGCGCTCGTGCTCTTCCTGGTCATCGGCATCGCGATGCATCACCAAAGCCGCAAGGCAGTGGCGGCGGCGGCGACGCCGGCCGCCAGGGTGGTCGAGATCGCACCGCCTTCCGACCCCGAGCCACCGGAGACGACGGTGAGCGTCGTCACCGAGACGGTGACCGCCGTGGTCCCGGACGGTGCCAGCGTTCGCGTGCAGGGCGGCATCGTCAACTTCTACTTCGCCACCGGCAGCGCCGACCTGGCGCCGGGTGCTGCCGAAGCGCTGGCGACGGTGATCAAGGGCGTGGAGGACGGCCGCAAGGCGCTCGTCGCCGGCTTCCACGACGCCACCGGCGACGCGGCCGTCAACGAACAACTTGCGCGCCAGCGCGCGCAGACCGTGCGCGATGTGCTGGCAGGGCTGGGCGTGCCGGCCGGCAGCATCGACATCCGGCGCCCGCCGTCACCGCCGGCTCCGGCAACGATGCCGAGGCGCGCCGGGTCGAAGTCCGGCTCATCGATTGATCGAACCAATGACCACACACCGCCGTCCGCGACGTGACCGACCGCATCCAAGAGCGCAGCCGCGGCCTGCGAAGCGCCTACCTGGAGCGGCTTGCCGCAACGCGCAGCCGCGATCGCGGCTCCGACCGCATGGGCTGCGCCAACGTGGCGCACGCGGTGGCGGGCATACCGGCCAGCGACAAGTTCAGGGTGGTGGCCGAGCGCGGGCCCAACATCGGCATCGTCAGCGCCTACAACGACATGCTCTCGGCCCATGCGCCCTATCAGTCGTACCCGGACATCGTGAAGCACGAGGCACGCCGCCTCGGTGCCACGGCGCAAGTGGCCGGCGGCGTACCGGCGATGTGCGACGGCGTCACGCAGGGCACACCCGGCATGGAACTCAGCCTGTTCAGCCGCGACGTAATCGCGATGGGCACGGCGGTGGCGCTCACGCACGACATGTTCGACGCTGCGCTGCTCATGGGCGTGTGCGACAAGATCGTGCCGGGCCTACTCATCGGCGCGCTGCATTTCGGCCACCTCCCCACCGTCTTCGTGCCGGCCGGGCCGATGCCCTCGGGCCTCTCGAACAACGCCAAGTCGAAGATCCGCGAGCAGGCAGCCCAGGGCCTGGTCGGACGCGAGGAACTGCTCGAGGCCGAGATGGCCGCCTATCACGCACCCGGCACTTGCACCTTCTACGGCACCGCCAACAGCAACCAGATGCTGCTGGAGGCGATGGGCCTGCATGTGCCCGGCACCGCATTCATCCAGCCAGGCGATACGCTGCGCGAGGCGCTCACGCGCGAGGCCGTTCGCACGGTGCTGGGGCGTGCCGGCGACACGGCATTGCAGGTGCCGCCGATTGGTGAACTGGTGGACGAGCGCGTCATCGTGAACGCGATGGCGGCGCTGCTCGCCACCGGCGGCTCGACCAATCACCTGATTCATTGGGTCGCGGTCGCGCGCGCGGCCGGCATCCTGATCGACTGGAACGACTTTTCCGATCTGTCGGATGTGGTGCCGCTGCTCACCCGGGTCTACCCGAACGGCAGCGCCGACGTGAACGAGTTCCAGGCTGCGGGCGGCCGGGCTTCGTCATCGGCGAACTGCTCGACGCCGGACTGATGCATGCCGACGTGCTGACCGTGCGGGCTGGCGGCATTCGCGAATACGCCGGCATCCCATCGCTTGGCCGCGATGCAAGCGATCCGCACGCGCTTCAGTGGCATGCCGCCGCACCGTCGAAGAACGATGCGGTCGCGCGGCCGGTCGGCACCGTTCGGCGCCACCGGCGCGAAGCTGCTGCACGGCAACCTGGGCCGCAGCGTGATCAAGGTGTCTTCGGTGCCCGACGACCGGCATGTGATCGAGGCGCCTGCGCAGGTCTTCGATTCGCAGGCCGCGCTGCAGCAGGCCTTTGCCGCCGGCGAACTCGAGCGCGACGTCGTCTGCGTGGTGCGCTGGCAGGGCCCGCAGGCCAACGGCATGCCTGAGCTGCACAAGCTCACGCCGCCGCTGTCGGTGCTGCAGGGCAGGGGCTTTCGCGTCGCGCTCGTCACCGACGGGCGCATGAGCGGCGCATCGGGCAAGGTGCCGGCCGCGATCCACGTCTCGCCCGAAGCCGCCGCCGGCGGACCGCTTGCCAAGGTGCGCGACGGCGACCTGATTCGCCTCGATGCCGTGGCCGGCACGCTGACCGTGCTGCTGCCCGCCGACGAATGGGCCGAGCGAGAGACCGCCACCATGCCCGCCGACCTGCGCGCGGCCAACGGGTTCGACCTCGGCCGCGATCTCTTTGCCGGTATGCGCCGCAATGCCCTGACTGCCGAAGAAGGAGCCTGCACATGGCTGTGATGAATCCGACGCTGTCCGCACTCGACGTGATGCGCGACGCCCCCGTGATCCCGGTGATCGTGCTGCACGACGTCAAGGACGCGGTGCCGCTTGCCCGCGCACTTGCGGCCGGCGGCATCCGCATGCTCGAAGTGACGCTGCGCACGCGCGAGGCGCTCGAATGCATCGAGATCATCGCCAAGGAAGTGCCCGAGGCGGTGGTTGGCGCCGGCACGATCCGCAGCGCCGCCGATGCGCAGGCGTCGGCGCTGGCGGGCGCGCGCTTCGGTGTCAGCCCGGGCTACACGCGATCGGTCGGCAAGGCCTGCCGCGACCTCGGCCTGCCCCTGCTGCCGGGCGTCGCGACCGGCAGCGAGATCATGCTGGCCCAGGAAGACGGTTTGACCGAACTCAAGTTCTTTCCGGCGGTGCAGGCCGGCGGCCTGGCGATGCTCAGGGCGTGGCAGGGCCCGTTCGGCGACGTGAAGTTCTGCCCCACCGGCGGCGTGCAGGCGAACAATGCGCACGAGTTTCTGTCGCTCTCGAACGTGGCATGCGTCGGCGGCTCGTGGATCGTGCCGACCGACGCCATCGCTGCGGGCGACTGGGCGCGCATCGAGGCGCTGGCACGCGAGGCCAGCCAGTTGGCGCGATGAGCGGCGACAACGCCGACATCGGAGAGTTGAAGGTCATCGCCTTCGATGTCTTCGGCACCGTGGTCGACTGGCACGGCGGCATCGCCGCCGAAGCCGAGCGGATCGTGCCGGGCATCGACGGCCGCGCGCTGGCGCTGGCCTGGCGCGCCGGCTACCAGCCCGCCATGAAGCGCGTGATGGACCGGCTTGCCGTCGGCGAGGGCGGCTTCACGCTGCTCGACGAACTGCACATGGGCATTCTCGAAGGCGTGCTGCGCGACTTCGGCGCGGCCGATCTCGACGCGACGCGCAAGCGCGAACTCAACCGGGCATGGCATCGGTTGCCGGCGTGGCCGGATGCGGTGCCTGGCCTTGCGCGGCTGAAGCGCAAGTACGTCATCTGCCCGCTCTCGAACGGCAACATCGGGCTGCTCGCCGAAATGGCCAAGGGCGCCGGGCTGCCTTGGGACTGCGTGCTATCGGCCGAGGTGTTCAAGGCTTACAAGCCCGATCCGCGCACCTACCTGGGCGTCGCCGCGGTCTTCGATGTGCCGCCGAGCCGGGTGATGCTGGCCGCGGCGCACCACGAAGACCTTGCGGCTGCGCGCGCCTGCGGATTGCTCACGGCGTACATCGAGCGACCGCACGAGTTCGGCGCCGGCCACGCAAAAGACATTTCGCCACGCGCCGACAACTCCCTGCATGCGCGAGACATCGAGGCGCTGGCCGATCTGCTCGGCTGCTAGCGCAGCCCGGCTCCGGCTGCCGCTTCCGTGCGCTGGATCAGCTCGATCTTGTAGCCGTCCGGATCGGTGACGAAGGCAATTACCGTGGTGCCGCCCTTGACCGCCCCGGCTTCGCGCGTCACGTTGCCACCGGCAGCCTTGATTTTTTCGCAGGCTGCGTAGGCATCCGGCACGCCCAGCGCGATGTGGCCATAGGCGGTGCCCATGTCGTAGCTCTCGGTGCCCCAGTTGTAGGTCAGCTCGATCTCGGCCTGCGCCGGATTGCCTTCGTAGCCGACGAAGGCCAGGCTGTACTTGTACTCCGGGTTTTCGGACTTGCGCAGCAGCTGCATGCCGAGCACCTGCGTGTAGAAGTCGATCGAGCGCTGGAGATTTCCAACGCGCAGCATGGTGTGAAGGAGTCGCATCTGTGTTTTCTCTGTGCTGTTCATGAACGCTGGTCGGGATCGCCCATCAGGTCGTCGCCAACGTTGTAGTGACTGACCATGCCGGTCCGGTCGACGTAGATGTACAGCAGGCGGCGCGCATTGATGTGCTTGTAGCGCCAGGTCCAGACCACGCCATCGAAAGAAGTGACGCGCGTGATCTCCAGCGGCCGGCCGTAGGTTTGCAGGATGTCGGCTTCGCGCCAGACGCCCGGCTGGATGGTGCGGCCGAACAGGCCTTCGTTCAGTTCCTGCCGCACCGAAACCACCCGCCCGGTCGAGTCCAGGTCGATGTTGTTGACTTCGTAGCCCACGGCGCGCGAGTACTGCAGGCGCTCGCCGGCGCGCGTCTGGTAGACGGCGGTGGGGGTGCCGAGCTGCTGCAGCGCGTCGGCCCGCGACGTGCCCGGCGCCAAACGCGCCGGGTCGCTGGCGCAAGCTGCTGCGCAGCAACGCAACACCCGCGGCGCCACGTTGCAAGTTCCCGAAGACGGTGGTCATGCGCGAACTCCTTAGAAGAATTTCAAACTACACCGGGTCGAACATACCGATAAACGGAAACCGCCGCCGCTCTACGGCCGCAGCGTGGGGCCCAGTGCATCAGCCGGCCGTTGTGCATCACGCCGACCTGGTCGGCCATGGCCTGCGCCTCGGCCTCGGCGTGCGTGACCAGCACCGCGGTCTGGCCGGCCGCCTTGAGGATGGCGCGCACTTCGGCCGCGAGGCGTTCGCGCGTGCCGGCATCGAGATTGGAAAACGGTTCGTCGAGCAGCAGCAGCGCCGGTGCCGGCGCCAACGCGCGGGCCAGTGCGATGCGCTGCTGCTGGCCGCCGGACAGTTCGTGCGGATGCCGTTCGCCGGCTTCGTCCAGCCCGACCAGCGCGAGCATCTCGGCCACCTTCGCTTCGCGGTCGGCATGTGCCAGCCGCCGCAGGCCGAAGCCGACGTTCTGCGCCGCAGTGAGATGCGGGAAAAGCGCGTACTCCTGGAACATCATGCCGACGCGGCGCTGCTCCGGCGGCAGGTGCGCGGTGGCAGATGAGAGCAGGGTGCCTCCGAGGCGGATGAAGCCCGCGCGCACCGGCTCGAAGCCGGCGATGGCGCGCAGCACCGTGGTCTTGCCGCAGCCCGACGGGCCAAGCAGGCAGCCGATCAGGCCGGCATCGAGCGACATGGAAAATCCGTCGAGCACCGTCTTGTGCGCGCGCCCGCCGTCGTAGGAAACGCGCACGCCCTCCATTTGCAGCGCGGCGGTCATCGTGGCCCCCACGCTCGGCACTGCGTGTCCTCGCTGCCCCCCGAGGGGGCGTTCGCTTGCTCGGGGCGGCCCGGCGCGGCGCTCATGCCGGCCCCCCACGCTCGGCACTGCGTGTCCTCGCTGCCCCCCGAGGGGGCGTTCGCTTGCTCGGGGCGGCCCGGCGCGGCGCTCATGCCGGCCCCCCACGCTCGGCACTGCGTGTCCTCGCTGCCCCCCGAGGGGGCGTTCGCTTGCTTGGGGCGGCCCGGCGCGGCGCTCATGCCGGCCCCTCCTTGGCCTGCGCACCCAGCGGATTGCGCGCCAGCAGGATCACCGGCAGCAGGCCGGCGAGCACGATCGCGAGTGCTGCGATGGCGCCTTCCTCGTAGGTGCCGCGGGCGGCCTCGGCATAGAGCCAGGTGGCGAGGGTGTCGAAGTTGGCCGGCCGCAGCAGCAGCGTGGCGGGAAGCTCCTTCATCGCATCGACGAACACCAGCAGCGCGCCGGCGGCGATGGCCGGCTGAAGCAGCGGCAGGTGCACCCGGCGCAGCGTGCCGCTGGCGGTTTCGCCTAGCAGGCGCGAGGCCTGCTCCAGTGCTGGCGGTATGCGGGCCAATCCGGCCTCGATGCCGCCCACCGGCATCGCCAGGAAGCGGATCGCGCAGGCCACCATCAGCACGGCGCCCACGCTCATCAGCGGCAGCCCGTCGTGGCCGATGAGCCGGCCGACCGCGGCATCGAACGCCAGTGCCGGCGTCAGCAGGCCGATGGCGAGCACCGTGCCCGGCACCGCATAGCCGAGCGCCGCAACCCGGGCCTGCCAGCGCGCGCGGCTGCGCGCCGAGCCCGGGCTGCGGACCGCCCAGGCCACCACCAGCCCCGCCGCCACCGCGGCCACGGTCACTCCGGCCGCCAGGCCGAGCGTATTGCCGAGACTCGTGATGAGCCCCTGCGATATGCCACCGCCCTGGTTCAGCCGCTTGGCCGTTTCCCACACCAGGTACAGCGCCGGCGCGACGAATCCGATCAGCACCGGCAGCGCCGCCGCAATGCTGGCACACCATGCAGCGCCGCCGCGCAGCCGGCGCGGCTGGATCGCGCGCATGCGCTGGGCCGAACCGAAGCGCTGGTTGCGCCGCCCGTTGCGTTCGAGCAGCACCAGCGCCACCACCACGAGCAGCATGGCGCAGGCGATCTGCGCCGCGCCCGCCAGGTCGGAGCGGGTGATCCATGTGGTGTAGACCGCCACAGTGAGCGTCTGGATGCCGAGGAATTCGGAGGCGCCGATGTCGTTGAGCGCTTCGAGCAGCGCCAGGCTCAGGCCCACGGCCAGCGCCGGCCGTGCGAGCGGCAGCGCAATGCGCAAGAACGCGCCGACCGCGCTTTCGCCGAGTGTGCGGGCCGCTTCCATCAGGTGCGCGGGCTGGGTGATGAACATGGCGCGCGTCGTCATGTAGACATAGGGATAGAGCACGAAGCCGAGCACGAAGATCGCGCCCGGCATCGAGCGCAGATCGGGCAGGCGCAACTCGCGCGGGCTGTCGAAGCCGAGCGCCCAGCGGATCGCGCCCTGCACCGGCCCGATCGGATGCAGCAGGTCGAGGTAGGCGAAGGCAACGATGTACGTCGGCATCGCAAGCGGCAGCAGCAACGCCCAGTGCAGCACCCGCCGGCCCGGAAAGTCGAAGGCCGTCACCAACCAGGCGCAGCCGGTGCCTATCACCAGCACCAGCACGCCGACGCCTGCCAGCAGCACCGCAGTGTTGAGGGCCGCCTGCGGGAGTACGTACTGCGCCAGGTGCGCCCAGTGCGCGAAACCCGAACCGATCGCAAGCCAGACCAGGCTGAGCACCGGCGCCAGCACGCCGAGTGCGATAAGCAAAGACGCCGTCCGCCAGACGGGTCCGACCGGTGTCACTGGTCGAAGCCGACCTTGTCGACCAGCGCGCTGGCCTGCTTGCGGTACACGGCGATGTCGGCGACGGCGAGCGAGTCGGCTTTCAGTTCGCCGATGCTGCCGGCAATGGTCGAATCGAGTGCCACGCCTCTGCGCACCGGGTACTCGTAGTTCACTTCCGCATAGAAGGCCTGCGCGGGCTCCGACACCAGGAACTCCAGCAGCTTGACCGCATTGGCGCGCTGCGGCGCGTTTCGTGCGACCGCTGCGCCGCTGATGTTGACGTGCGTGCCGCCGCTCTTCGCGCTGCCGAACGTGGGCTTCACCACTTTGATCGCGTCGCCCCACTTGCGCGCATCGGTGCCTTCCTTGGCGCCCTTCATCTGGCCGACGTAGTAGGAGTTGGCCAGGCCGACATCGCAGATGCCGCCGAGGATGTCACGCGCCACGTCGCGGTCGCCGCCGGTCGCCTTGCGCGCCAGGTTGGACTTGACGCCGCGCAGCCATTGTTCGGCCTTGGCCTCGCCGTCGTGCGCGATCATGGCCGCGATCAGCGCGGTGTTGTACGGATGCTGCCCTGCGCGGATGCAGACCTTGCCCTTGTACTTGGGGTCGGCGAGGTCTTCGTAGCGGAAGGTGGTGAGCGGCAGGTTCTTGTCGGCGTACAGCACGCGTGCCCGCATCGAGAGCGAGAACCACTGCCCGTCCGCGCCGCGCAGGTTGGCCGGCACGGCCGATTCGAGAGCGGCCGATTTCACCGGCTGGGTGACGCCGCCGTCGACCAGGTCGATCAGGTTGCCGATGTCGACCGTCATCAGCAGGTCGGCCGGCGAACGGGCGCCTTCGGCCTTGACGCGCTCGAGCAAACCGTCTTTCACGAACACGGTGTTGACCTTGATGCCGCTCTGCGTGCTGAAAGCGGTGAGCAGAGGCTGGATGAGCCCCGGCTCGCGCGTGGTGTAGAGCGTGAGTTCTTCGGCGGCATGGGCGGGCAGGGCGGTGGCCAGGCAAACGGCGGCAATGCAGGTCAGCGCGCGGGCGCGTGCGGTCATGAAAAGTCTCCAGAGGCGATTGAAGGGTTCGGCGCCCGCTTGCGAACGCCGATACGAATCATTATCACTCCTAAAACCGCTTTTGCCGGCCTTGTACCTACCCGCGTCGGTGCGATTCATGTGGAACAGGCCCTACTCGCGCCGCAGCGGCAGCTCGAACACCAGGCAGGTGGTGGTGGCATGTGCGTAGAGCGTGCCGTCGGCGCCGACCAGCCGTGCCTCGGCCGTGGCGAGCTGGCGGCCGCAGTGGATGACCTTGCCTTCGGCCCGCACGCGCTGCACCGATCGGTGTCCGTCATGTCGATCCCCGTGAAACTTGTATATGCAACTGTTGTAGCTACAATTTACCGCATGAATGCAATCGCAAAGCCGCAGGGCTGCACCCACTTCCGGCTGCGCCGCCTGCTGCGCCAGGTTGCCCGCCACTACGACGCCGAGGTCGCGAAGAGCGGGCTCAAGACCACGCAATATTCGCTGCTGTCGCATGTGCTGCACCTCGGGCCGCTGCGTCCGAGCGACTTGGCGCACGAGATGGGCATCGATGCATCGACGCTCACGCGCAACCTGAAGCCGCTGGTCGCTTCGGGCTGGCTGGCGCAGGGCGATGGCGCCGATGCGCGCAGCCGGCTGATCTCGATCACGGAAGACGGGCGAAAGAAGCGCACCGAGGCCCAGCGGCATTGGCGTCGCGCGCAGGACAAGCTCAACGAGCTGCTTGGCGTCGACCGGGTGATGGCGCTTCACGCGCTGGCCGAGGAAGGCGTTGCGCTGCTGCAATCGGTCGGTGATGCAGACACCGGAGAAGTCGATGGCTGACAAAAACGTCACTCCCCTCGCGCGTTACGCGCTGTGGCTGGTGCTGCTGGCGGCGGCCGGCACCTTTGCGCTCACCATGGGCGTGCGGCAGACGATGGGGCTTTTTCTCTCGTCGCTCAACACATCGACGGGGCTGGGCATCGGCAGCATCAGCCTGGCCTTCGCGTTCGGCCAGCTCTGGTGGGGCCTGACGCAGCCCTTCGCGGGCGC
Source organism: Variovorax sp. (assembly GCA_037720315.1). Taxonomy (GTDB): domain Bacteria; phylum Pseudomonadota; class Gammaproteobacteria; order Burkholderiales; family Burkholderiaceae_C; genus Variovorax. The sequence continues at coordinate 18,489 of JBBJMS010000053.1, forward strand.
GGTGGCCGATCGCATCGGCACCGGCCGCGTGATCTTCATCGGCGTGCTGCTGGTGGCGCTGGGCACGGTGCTCACGCCGCTCATGACGACGACGGCCGGCCTGATCTTCACCGTCGGCGTGCTGGCCGCGGGCGGCGCCGGCATGGCAGGCCCGTCGGTGCTGATGGCCGCCACCATGCGCTTGGTGCCGGCGAGCCGCCGCGGCCTGGCCACCGGCGTGGTGAATGCCGGTGGCTCGTTCGGCCAGTTCGCGATGGCGCCGATCGCCATCGCGCTGATGGCCGGCGCCGGCTGGGCCGCCGCGATGCAGTGGCTCGGCATCCTGATCCTGCTGGCGCTGCCGGCGGTCTGGGTGCTGAAGGGCAATTCGAAGCTGCTGGCAGCGCAGTCGGCAGCGGCGAGCGGCACCAAGCCGCTCACGGCGCGCCAGGCTATCGGCCAGGCGCTGGCCACGCCGAGCTATCGCTACCTGAGCCTCGGCTTCCTGGTCTGCGGCTTCCACGTCGTTCCTTGCCACGCACCTGCCGGGCGTGGTCGCGGCCTGCGGCCTGCCGCCAGAGATCGGCGGCTGGGCGCTCGCCACGATCGGCCTCTTCAACATCGTCGGCAGCCTCGTCATGGGTTGGGCGGTCGGGCGCTGGCGCATGAAGTCACTGCTGGCGCTGGTGTACGCGACGCGCGGCATCGCGGTGGCGGTCTTCCTGCTGGCGCCGAAGACGCCGGCGGTGATGCTGGTGTTCGCTGCGGTGATGGGCATCACCTTTCTCTCGACGGTGCCGCCGACGGCCGGCCTGGTTGCCAAGATGTTCGGCACGGCCAACATGGCGATGCTGTTCGGCATCGTGATGCTGGCGCACCAGATCGGCGGCTTCATGGGCGCCTTTCTCGGCGGCTACGTGTTCGAGGCGACCGGCAGCTACGACATCGTCTGGTACATCGACATCGCGCTGGCCGCCGGCGCGGCGCTGGTGAATCTCCCGATCCGCGAGGCGCGGCCGGTGCTGGCGGCGAAGGCCGCCGCATGACCGCCCTCGATCCCCGCACGCGCGTTCTGCTCGACGGTCCCATCGTCCCGA
>JBBJMS010000200.1:0-6040 GCA_037720315.1 Variovorax sp.
ATCTGAACGCCCAGCCAGTACGCAAGGGCTGCGACGAAGGCCGAAGCGGGAATCGTGAAGATCCAGGCCCAGACGATGGTTCCCGCCACGCCCCAGCGCACTGCGCTCGCGCGCTTCGTGGCGCCCACGCCGACGATCGCACCGGTGATCGTGTGCGTGGTCGACACCGGGATGCCCAGTGCGGTCGCAAGAAACAGCGTCAGCGCCCCGCCGGTCTCGGCGCAGAAACCGCCGACCGGCTTGAGCTTGGTGATCTTCTGGCCCATGGTCTTGACGATGCGCCAGCCGCCGAACATCGTGCCCAACGCGATCGCCACGTAGCAGCTCACGATAGTCCAGACCGGTGGCGCGGCCGCACTCGCCGCGTGGTAGCCGGTCGCGATCAGCAGCATCCAGATGATGCCGATGGTTTTCTGTGCGTCGTTGCCGCCGTGGCCCAGGCTGTAGGCGCCCGCCGAAACCAGCTGCAGCGTGCGAAACCATCGATCCACGCGCGACGGCGTGGACCGCCGGAAGATCCAGGCGACGGCGATCATCATCAACGAGCCGAGCAGGAAGCCGAGCAGCGGCGAAACAAAGATGAAGGCCACCGTTTTCCAGATACCCGATGTCAACAACGCACCGGCGCCGGCCTTTGCGATCACCGCGCCGACGATGCCACCGATCAGCGCGTGCGACGAACTACTGGGAATGCCGTAGTACCAGGTGAGCAAGTTCCAACTGATCGCGCCGATGAGCGCGCCGAACACAACTTGCACGTCGACGATGCCGGGCTGCACGATTCCTTTGCCAACCGTTGCGGCCACGCTCAGATGAAAGACGAAGATCGCGGCCAGGTTGAAGAAGGCCGCGAAGACCACCGCCTGTCCGGGCTTGAGAACACCGGTCGAGACGACTGTGGCGATCGAATTCGCCGCGTCGTGAAAACCGTTCATGAAGTCGAACGCGATCGCGAGCGCGACCAGCATCACCACCACCCAGAGGGCGACTTGAACCGTAGCCATGCGAAACCCCTCTGCGTCAGGAGTTCTCGAGGACGATGCCCTCGATCACGTTGGCGACGTCTTCGCACTTGTCGGTGATCGTCTCGAGCAGTTCGTAGATCGCCTTGAGCTTGATGACTTCGCGCACATCGGGCTCTTCGCGGAACAGCTTGCTCATCGCACTGCGCATCACCCGGTCGGCGTCGGACTCCAGCTTGTCGATCTCCTCGCAGGTTTTCAGTACCGCCTCGGCGGTGGCCGGATCGGCGATCTTGGCGAGGAACTTGACCGCATCCTTCACCCGTTCGCAGCACTTCACGCTCAATGCCGTGAGGCGGGTGATCTCTTCGGTCATATGGTGCACGTCGTAGAGCGCCATGGTTTCGGCCGAGTCCTGGATCAGGTCGGCCACATCGTCCATCGTGTTGATCAGCTTGTGGATCTGCTCGCGGTCGATCGGCGTGATGAAGGTCTTGTGAATCAGCCGGTTGACGTCGTGGGTAACACGGTCGGCTGCACGTTCAGCGTTGTCGACATCACGGTTGTACTGCTCCCGCAAGTGCAGGTCGTTGTAGTTGGCTACCAACTGCTCGAACGCGCGCGCGGCCTCGACGATGCGGTCGGCGTGCTGGTTGAACATCTCAAAAAAGTTCCCCTCGCGGGGCAGCAGCTTGCCGAACATTGGCGCTCTCCTGGGTTCTCGGGTACCACATGCATGTGACGCCATCATGAAAAACCGCGCCAGTGTAATGGGCGGCATGCCACGCACGGCTCAGAGCCGGTCGATGGGCTGCTCTGCGACTGCGGCGAGTTGCGCTGCAGTTACCTGCTCGGGTGCGATTTCGGCCAGTGGGACGAGCACGAAGGCGCGTTCAAACATGCGCGGGTGCGGCAGCGTGAGTACGGCCGTCTGCATGACGCCATGCTCATGACTCAACAGATCGAGATCGAGGGTGCGCGGCGCGTTCCGGTACGGACGCTTTCGGCCAGCGCCTCTTCGAGACGCTGCAGTTCCGCGAGCAGCGCCTCGGGTGCGAGCAAAGTCGCGAGTTCGACCACGCCATTGACGAAATCGGCCCCGCAGCGTCGACCGGCGCTGTTCGATAAGCGAGGAACGCCGGACGACCCGCGTCTGCGGCAACGCGTCGAGATCGTTCATCGCGCGGCTCACCGTCGTGCGCGCGTCGCCGAGGTTGGCGCCGAGCGCAACGTAGGCTCGCGCCGTCGTCATCTCGACCGGTGCGCTGCCGGCCTCGCCGCTGCGCGGCGTGTTGCGGCGCCGGCGCCTCTTGCGCGGCGCGGTGGCTTCGGCATCGGGCTGCGGCCTTGCATCGCCGTCGTCGTCGGGTGGAGCCGATGCAGTCGATGCAGTCGATGAAAGAGGTGCGGGAACGCGCTGACGCGGCTTCTTGTGCTGCTCGTCACGCACCTGGTCCATCGGGTCCTGGCGGCGCACGTCGTCGGCCGTGCTGAACTCCTGCCACCACTCCGCAATCGCCTCGCCGACCTCGCCCACATCGGCGCGCAGCCGCATGAAATCGAATGCCGCTCGAAAGCGCGCCTGCTCTATCAGGCTGTAGGGCGTGGCGCCGCTGCGCTTGTCGAAGCGCGGCTGCATCATCCAGATCTCTCGCATATCTCCCGCCAGCTTGCCGCGGCCGGAGACGTCGCCGATGCGCGAATTGAACACATCGTCGATCGCGTCCTGCAGCGCCGGAAAGGATGCTTGCGGGCGCTGGCCGTGAACACCTTCGACGCGCTGCGCCCAGCCGTCGCGCACGTCCGCCCACAGCACGCAGGCCAGCAGAAAACTCGGCGCGACCGGCTTGCCCTCGCCGACGCGACGGTCGGTGTCGTGCAGCGCGGCATGGACGAAAGGCTGGTCGGCGCGCTCCACCACGACGTCGAGCAAGGGATAGATGCCGGTCGAGAGCCCGAGCTTTCGCAATTGCGCGATCGTCGCCACGGCATGGCCGGTCTGCAGCAGCTTGAGCATTTCGTCGAACAGGCGGCTTTGCGGAACGTCGGCCAGGAGCCTGCTGGATTCGATCAGCGGCGCGGCGGTCTTGGGCTCGAGCTTGAAGCCGAGCGCGGCGAGCTTGGCCGAGAACCGGATCGCCCGGATGATCCGCACCGGATCTTCGCGATAGCGCGTGATCGGGTCGCCGATCATGCGCAGCGTGAGCTTCTTCGAGTCCTTGATGCCGTTGTGATAGTCGACCACGATCTGGCTGGCCGGGTCGTAATACATGGCGTTGACAGAAGCGCGCCGCGCCGCGTCTTCCTCCTGCGGGCCCCAGACGTTGTCGCGCAGCACGCGCCCGCTTGCGTCCACCGCGTGCTTCATGCTGGCGAGCTCGCCCTTGCTGGTGCGCTCGTTGCCAGCCACCTGCTCGGCGCCGGCGCTGTCCATCGACGCGCGGAAGGTCGACACTTCGATCACTTCGTGCTCGCGCCCACGGCCGTACACCACATGCACGATGCGAAAGCGCCGGCCGATGATGAAGGCGCGGCGGAACAGGCTCTTCACCTGCTCGGGTGTCGCGTTGGTCGCAACGTCGAAATCCTTGGGTCGCAGCCCGAGAAGCAGGTCGCGCACCGCGCCGCCGACCACATAGGCTTCATAGCCCGCATCCTGCAGCGTAGTGACCACGTTCCTGGCGCGCTCGTCGACCAGCGCCGGGTCGATGCCGTGGACAGAAGCAGCCACCTCCTGGCGCTTGCCGAAACGGGCCTTGCCGCCGAGAGCGGCGTCGCCGGATTTGCCCAGCAGCTTGTCGATGAAATTTTTGATCATTGGAAAGGTTGAGCGCCAGAGAGCGCCCTAGTCATTTTCGAGCATTGCCCGAATCAGCGGAATGGTGATAGCGCGCTGGGTCTGCAAGGCGTAGCCGTCGAGTTGCGCGAGCAGTTCCATCAAGCTGCCGAGGTCGCGGCTGAACCGATGCAGCACATAGTCGAGCACGTCGTCCGAGAGCATCACGCCCCGGCTGTCCGCCGCCTGACGCAGCACCGCTCGCCGCTCGGCTTCGCTCAGCACCTGCAGATGGAACACATGGCCCCAGCCCAATCGGGTACGGAGGTCTTCGCGCAGTGTCAGATCGGCCGGTGGTAAGGCCCCGGCGGCGACCACGCCGCGCTGCAGACTTTGTGCATTGACGAACCAGTTGAACGCCGCATGCTGCTGCACCGCCGTGTAGAGATGCACGTCGTCTAACAGTACCGCTCCCCAGCGTTCGTCGAACTCGGGCGGGTCCATCCGATCGGCAGCAAGCCAGCCCACGCTCGCGCCCTGCTCGCGCAAGGCGCTGCGCACCGCCTCAAGCAAGTGCGTCTTGCCGCAGCCGCCCTCGCCCCAAAGATAGGTGGGCACCGGTGAATGGAGTGTGGGCGCGTGCGAATCGCCGACCCAGAGCGTCAGGTGCCTGAGCGCCGGCTCGTTCGGCCCGGCGAAGAAACCGTTGAGCGTCGGACCGGCTGCCATGCCGATGTCGAGCGCAAGTTGCTTCATGCAGGTACCGCCGCAAGCGGCTGAGTGAGCGCCGGTGACGCGAAAGAAGGGTTCATGGGACAGGGCATGGCCGCCCTTAAAATCGTGGCGAATTCTATCGGCCCGACCGCATCGGTTGCCGGCGTCATTGTCCTCCCTCCTCCCGAACTTCCCTCTTTCGTCCGGCCAGCCCATGAACTCCACTCCGCCCGCCCCGCTCAGCTACAAGGATGCGGGGGTTGACATCGACGCCGGCGACGCGCTGGTCGACCGCATCAAGCCGCTCGCGAAAAAGACGATGCGCGAAGGCGTGCTAGCCGGCATCGGCGGCTTCGGCGCGCTGTTCGAGGTACCCAAGCGCTACAAGGAACCGGTGCTGGTGAGCGGCACCGACGGCGTCGGCACCAAGCTCAAGCTGGCCTTCGAATGGAACATGCACGACACGGTGGGAATCGACCTGGTGGCCATGAGCGTGAACGATGTGCTGGTCCAGGGCGCCGAGCCGCTGTTCTTTCTCGACTACTTTGCCTGCGGCAAGCTCGATGTCGAGACCGCCGCGGCTGTCATCGGCGGCATCGCCCGCGGCTGCGAACAAAGCGGGTGTGCGCTGATCGGCGGCGAGACGGCTGAAATGCCCGGCATGTATCCGGCCGGCGAATACGACCTGGCGGGCTTTGCCGTGGGTGCGGTCGAAAAGTCTCTGATCCTGACCGGCCGCGATGTCAAACCCGGCGACCTGGTGCTCGGGCTTGCATCGTCGGGCGTGCATTCGAACGGCTTCAGCCTGGTGCGCAAGGTGATCGACCGCGCCGGTGACGATTTTCCCGCCACTCTCGACGGCAAGCCGTTCCGCGACGCCGTGATGGCACCGACGCGGCTGTACGTGAAGCCGGTGTTGGCGGCGCTCGCGCAGCACCGGATCAAGGCGCTCGCGCACATCACCGGCGGCGGGCTGCTGGAGAACATCCCGCGCGTACTGCCGGAAGGCACGGCCGCCCACCTGCAGAAGGGGAGCTGGCCGCAGACCGAGCTGTTCGCCTGGCTGCAGAAGGTGGCAGGCATCGACGATATCGAAATGAACCGCACCTTCAACAATGGCATCGGCATGGTGGTGGTGGTGGACGCGGCCGATGCGCCGGCTTGCGCAGCGACGCCCGCGCAGCGGGCGAGACGGTGCACGAGATCGGCGTCATCACCGAACGCGCGGCGCGGCCGTCGTCGTCGCCTGAACGACCGGTCTCGCGAACGACGCCCTGCCGACCCGGTCGCACGGCGGTGGCGGCCAGCCGTGCTCATGGCCGGCGCGCTGCTGCTGATCATGTGGCAGAGCTTGCTCCCCGGGCTGCTGTGCGTATGCATCGGCTTTCTCGCGACCCGCCGCATCGCTCGCCTGCTGGACGCCGGGCTGCGGCGCTCACGATGGGCGCAAAGAGACACAACCCTTCTGGCAGCGGGCTCGTCGCTGCCCCACATCGTCAGCGCGACGATCGTCATGCTGGCTCCCCTCGGGCTGGCGATGCTGGCGTTTTCGGAGGCGCGCGATTTCGTTCTCAGTGCGCCTCAGCAG
>JBBJMS010000054.1:0-19366 GCA_037720315.1 Variovorax sp.
CTTTGGCTACTTTCTTTTGGCGACGCAAAAGAAAGTAGCTCGCCCGCCGGGGCGAAACCCGGCCCCAGGCCACAAAAGAAAAAACAGAACTGCCCTCACCCCACGCCTCTCCCAGCGGAAGAAGGAGCAGGACATCATCGCCCAAGATAAACCTCGATCACCCGCTCATCCGCCTGCACCTCGTCGAGCGTGCCCTGCGCCAGCACCGACCCGTCGCACAGCACAGTCACGATCTCGGAGATGGTGCGGATGAAGCTCATGTCGTGCTCCACCACCATCAGCGAGTGCTTGCCCTTGAGCGTGAGGAACAGCTCGGCGGTGCGCGCGGTTTCCTCGTCAGTCATGCCGGCCACCGGCTCGTCGAGCAGCAGCAGCTTCGGGTCCTGCATCAGCAGCATGCCGATCTCGAGCCACTGCTTCTGGCCATGGCTCAGGTTGCCGGCCATGCGCAGCACGCTGGCGTCGAGATGGATGGTGTGCAGCACCTCGGCCAACCGGTCGCACTGGGCCGAGTCGAGCCGGAACAGCATCGACGCCTTCACGCCCTTGTCGGTCTTGAGCGCGAGCTCGAGGTTCTCGAACACGGTGAGGTGCTCGAAGACGGTCGGCTTCTGGAACTTGCGGCCGATGCCGAGCTGCGCGATCTCGGCTTCGGTATGGCGCAGCAGGTCGATAGTGCTGCCGAAGAAGACCGTGCCCTCGTCGGGCCGCGTCTTGCCGGTGATGATGTCCATCATCGTGGTCTTGCCGGCACCGTTCGGGCCGATGATGCAGCGCAGTTCGCCCGGCGCGATGTCGAGCGACAGCTTGTTGATGGCCTTGAAGCCGTCGAAGCTGACGCTCACGTCTTCGAGGTAGAGGATGCGGCCGTGCGTGGTGTCGACCTCGCCGGCTGCCGAATGCCGGCCGTAGCCTGCGGCGCGGCCGCCCGATTCGGTCCTTGCGATGCGCGAGGCGCCGGCTTCCATCAGGTCGGGCGTCATGCGCGCGCTCCTTCGGTTTCCGCCGGCAGCTCCGGCAGCGCCGACGGCTCCATGCCCTGCCCCGCGGCCAGGCCCCGCTGCGCCTGGTGGCGGCCGGCGCTCTCAGCTGGTGCGGACTTGCGCGACAGCAGCTTCTTCACCAGCCCGACGATGCCGTTCGGCAAGAACAGCGTGACCGCGATGAAAAGCGCACCCAGAAAGTACAGCCAGTACTCCGGATAAGCCACCGTGAGCCAGCTCTTCGCGCCGTTGACGATGAAGGCGCCGATGATCGGGCCGACCAGCGTGGCGCGACCGCCGACTGCCGCCCAGATCGCGATCTCGATCGAGTTGGCTGCGCTCATCTCGCCCGGGTTGATGATGCCCACCTGTGGCACGTAGAGCGCGCCGGCCACGCCGCACATGACGGCCGAGATGACCCAGATGGTGAGCTTGTAGCCGAGCGGGTTGTAGCCCGAGAACATGACCCGCGTCTCGGCATCGCGAATGGCCTGCAGCACGCGGCCGAACTTGCTCACCACGAGCCACTTGGCAAAGAGGAAGAAGCCGAGCAGCGTGAGCCCTGTGAGCGCGAAGAGCGTCATGCGCATCTCCTGCGTTGCCAGCGGAATGCCGAGGATGCGCTTGAAATCGGTAAAGCCGTTGTTGCCGCCGAAGCCGGTCTCGTTGCGAAAGAACAGCAGCATCGCGGCAAAGGTGAGCGCCTGCGTGATGATCGAGAAATACACGCCCTTGATGCGCGAGCGGAAGGCGAAGAAGCCGAACACGAAGGCGATCAGACCCGGCACCGCGACGATGAGGATCAGCGTGGCGACGAAGCTGTCGCTGAAGCTCCAGTGCCAGGGTAGCGTCTTCCAGTCGAGGAACACCATGAAGTCCGGCAGTTCGCTTTTGTAGTTGCCGTCGGTGCCGATCTGGCGCATCAGGTACATGCCCATCATGTAGCCGCCGAGCGCGAAGAAGAGGCCGTGACCGAGCGAGAGGATGCCCGTGTAGCCCCAGATCAAGTCCATCGCGAGTGCGCAGATCGCGTAGCACATGATCTTGCCGATGAGCGCCACTGCGTAGTCGCTCAGGTGCAGCGCGCTGCCCGCGGGCACGACGATGTTGAGCACCGGCGCGAGCGCGCAGACCACGATGAGCGCGACGAAGAACGCCGTCCAGCCCTTGCCGGTGAGCAACGGTCCATTGGACGGAAGTATTGAAGATTTCATGGAGCGACACGAAGTGCGCGAAGACTGGGGGTGGTCATATCTCGGCGCTCCGGCCCTTCATCGCGAAGATGCCCTGCGGCCGCTTCTGGATGAAGATGATGATGAAGACGAGCACCGCGATCTTCGCGAGCACCGCACCGGCCCACCCTTCGATGAACTTGTTGAGGATGCCCAGTCCCATCGCCGCGTACACGGTGCCGGCAAGCTGGCCGACGCCGCCCATCACCACCACCATGAACGAGTCGACGATGTAGCTCTGGCCGAGGTCGGGTCCGACATTGCCGATCTGCGAGAGCGCGCAGCCCGCCAGGCCCGCGATGCCGGACCCAAGCGCGAAGGCATAGGTGTCGATGCGCGCCGTGTTGACGCCCATGCAGGAGGCGATCGGCCGGTTCTGCGTGACGCCGCGCACGAACAGGCCAAGCCGGGTCTTGCCGATGAGCCATCCCATCGCCAGCAGTACCAGCATCGCGAAGACGACGATGCAAATGCGGTTCCACGGCAGCGTGACGTTGCTCAGCATGGTGAAGCCGCCACTCATCCAGGCCGGGTTTTCGACGCCGACGTTCTGGGCGCCGAAGATCGAGCGCACCAGCTGCTGCAGCATCAGGCTGATGCCCCAGGTGGCGAGCAGGGTTTCGAGCGGACGGCCGTAAAGGAAGCGGATCACTCCGCGTTCGAGCACCGCGCCGACCAGCGCCGATGCGAGGAACGCGACCGGTATCGCAGCCACCAGGTAGAGGCCGAATGCGGCCTCGGGCAGGAAGCGCTGGAACAGGCCCTGCATCACATAAGTAGCGTAGGCGCCGATCATCATCAGCTCGCCGTGCGCCATGTTGATCACGCCCATCAGGCCGTAGGTGATGGCCAGCCCGAGCGCAGCCAGCAGCAGCACCGAGCCGAGGCTGATGCCGCTGAAGATGGCGTTAATGCGGTCGCCCCAGACCAGCGCGCCATCGATGCTGCGGATCGACGCATCGATGGCTGCCTTGACGTCGCCATCGGTCTCGTCGGCGAGACGCTGGTTGAGCAGCAGCTTGGTGTCGGGGTTGCGGCTTTCGCCGAGGTCCTTGGCGGCCGCGAGGCGCTGGGTCCGATCGGTGCTGCTCAGCATGCTGGCGGCGCGCACCAGTTCAAGCTGCGCCTTGATGCCGTCGTTGGTCTCGGCAGCCAGGGCCTTCTCGACCAGCGCCAGGCGCGACGCGTCCCGCTCCTTGAATAGCGCCCGTGCGGCATCGGCGCGCACCGCGTCGTCCTTGCTCGTGAGCCTGAGCGACGCCTGCGCGGCATCGAGCGCACCGCGCATGAGGTTGTTGTTGACCACGTCTTCGGCCGCGTCGGGCAGTGCCAGCTCGCCGCCGGTGACCGGGTCGTAGGCCTTCGCATCCTTGATGACGAAGACCTTGTCTTCGGTGTACTTGACCGCATCGTCGGCCATGGCCTGGATGAAGGCCGCGGTCTTGTCGTCCGCCGTGACGACGGCCTGGTTGAGCGCGGCGATGCGCGATGCGGAATCGCCGGAGGCGATGGCGCGGGCTTCGTCCGGCGTCAGTGCGTGGGCATTCCCGAGGCTCAGCAGCGCGAGCGTCAAACAGCAATGAATGAAGCGCAAAAAGTTGGGCACGGCGTTTTCTGTTCGTGGAACACCGCGGATCCGGCTACGCCGGTCCGCTGGTGTTGCCCCCGGCAGGGGGTGGGAGGAGGCGACACGAAGTGCGCCGCAGCCTGGGGGCGAGCCAGTTACATCGACTTCCCCGCTGGCTGATCCGGCTTCTTGTCGTTGCCCGCGATGTACGGGCTCCATGGCTTGGCCTTGACCGGACCCGGCGTCTTCCAGACCACGCCGAACTGCCCGTCGGCCTTGATCTCGCCGATGAACACGCTCTTGTGCAGGTGGTGGTTCTTCTCGTCCATCTTGGAGACGATGCCCGAGGGCGCGGTGTAGGTCTGCCCGGCCATCGCCGCGATCACCTTGTCGGTGTCGGTGCTCTTGGCCTTCTCGACCGCCTGCTTCCACATGTGGATGCCGATGTAGGTGGCTTCCATCGGGTCGTTGGTGAGCGGCTTGTCCTTGTGGCCGGCGATGTTCTTGGCCTTGGCGTAGTCGCTCCACTGCTTGATGAACGCGGTGTTGGTCGGGTTCTTGATCGACATGAAGTAGTTCCATGCGGCCAGGTGGCCGACCAGCGGCTTGGTGTCGACGCCGCGCAGCTCTTCCTCGCCAACGGAAAACGCAACCACCGGCACGTCCTTGGCCTTCAGGCCGGCGTTGCCGAGTTCCTTGTAGAAGGGCACGTTGGAGTCGCCGTTGATGGTCGAGACCACCGCCGTCTTGCCGCCCGAGGAGAACTTCTTCACGTCCGCCACGATGGTCTGGTAGTCGCTGTGGCCGAACGGCGTGTACTTCTCGTCGATGTCCGAATCCTTCACGCCTTTGCTCTTGAGGTAGGCGCGCAGGATCTTGTTGGTGGTGCGCGGGTACACGTAGTCGGTGCCCAGCAGCACCCAGCGCTTGGCGCCGCCGCCTTCCTTGCTCATCAGGTAGTCGACCGCAGGAATCGCCTGCTGGTTGGGCGCGGCGCCGGTGTAGAACACGTTCTTGCTGAGCTCTTCGCCTTCGTACTGCACGGGGTAGAACAGCAAGCCGTTCATTTCCTCGACCACCGGCAGCACCGACTTGCGCGACACCGAAGTCCAGCAGCCGAAGATGACCGAGACCTTGTCCTGGCCGAGCAGCTGCTTTGTTTTTTCGGCAAACAGCGGCCAGTTGGAAGCCGGGTCGACGATGACCGGCTCGAGCTTCTTGCCGAGCACGCCGCCCTTGGCATTGATCTCCTCGATCGCCATGAGCACGGTGTCTTTCAACACGGTTTCGGAAATCGCCATCGTGCCCGACAGCGAATGCAGCACGCCGACCTTGATGGTGTCCTGCGCGACCGCGGGGATTGTGCCGAGCCCGACAAAGGCGACTGCGGCGGTGAGCGCCTTGAGGGTGAAACGACGTTGCTGATGCATGGGTGACTCCTGCTCCTGGTGGGTTTGAACGCTGAGGAGGAGTCTGCGCAGTGCGGCGCGCAGCGGAAATACGCCGGGCGGCGTACGAGTCAGGCGCGAGCCGCAACCGTGAACTGCTTCGCCGCACACGCCCAGATCAGCCGCGACGCATCCGGCCCGGCAGGGTCGCTGTAGGCGACGCGGGAGGCGCCGCCGCTCCATGCATGGCCCAGGCCCGCCACCTGGCACAGCATGACCATCGTGCGGCCTGCGTGCTTGAACTCCGTCACGCGCATTGCGTGGCGCTTGCCGCGCTGGAGGGTGCGCTCCAGACCGGGCCGGGCACCCGTTGCAGTCGCCCACACGGCCGCTGTGCTGCCCGCATTGCTGGCCGACACTACCGTGTCGGCATCGCCGTGAAGCACCAGCAGCGGCGGCAGTGTGGTGAAGGCCGCTGCGGCGCCCATCGCCTTGCCGACCGCAGTTGCCGGCATGGGCGGCACGTTGCGCCCGCGCATGGCGCCGAGCGCGGTGGCAGGCGACTTGGCGGCTCCTGGCGCGACCCCGGAGTGCATCGCGAGCGCCTTGAATCGCGCTGGATGGCGCGTCGCAATCAATGCGGCCATGCAGGCACCGGCGGAGAGCCCTGCAATCGCGATGCGCTCGCGGTCCACCGGATACAGCAGGCAGGCCTGGTCGACCGCGGCCATCAAGGTGGCAGCTTCGGCATCGGCCTTGCCGGAGCGGCGGTCGTACCAGTTCCAGCAGCCGTGGGCGTTGGCGAGCCGGTCCTGCTCGGGATAGAGCACCAGAAAACGTTCGCGCGCGGCGAGCAGGTTGATGCGGGTGCTGGCGGCAAAGTCGCGGGCGCTCTGTCCGCAGCCATGCAGCATGACGAGCAGCGGCAGCCGCTCGCCGGCTTGCATGTCGGGCGGGCGGTACAGGTGATAGCGGCGCGCACCGCCGGCGCCGACGGCCATGCCGGACAGCCAGTCGCCGCGACCGCGCGGGGGCTTGCGCTGGGCTGCGGCTGCGCGTGTCACTTGCTCGGCGATGCGCTTGCCGCTGCGAAGCGTGGCCTTGGTCAGCGCCTTCATGCTGCGCTGGTAGGCGCGCGTGAGCGCTGAGGCGGCGGATGTGGATGAACGGCGACGGGCCATGTGAAGCAGGAGAGCCGATCGATGGCTCGATCCACCTTAGCAGCTTCCGTACCGTGTCCCATGACAGCGCCGTGGCCATGGCGTACTCGGGCGTGCCCGGACGTATGCGAATAAACTCGTCGCGTGCCATCCATCCTGAACGCCGACCTGCACTGCCACTCGGTGGTGTCCGACGGCACCCTGACCCCCGAAGCGCTGGCCGCGCGAGCTTCCGCCAACGGTGTCGAGCTCTGGGCATTGACAGACCACGATGAAATCGGCGGTCAGCAGCGGGCAGCGGCCGCGGCCCGCGAGCACGGCATGAAGTACCTCACCGGCACCGAGATCTCGGTCACCTTTGCCAATGAAACAGTGCACATCGTCGGGCTGGGCTTCGATCCCGGCGATGCGGCGATGACAGAGGGGCTCTACGACACCCGCGGCGGCCGCGGCAAGCGCGCGCAGGAAATGGCCGAGGGGCTGGCAAAGGTCGGCATCCACGGCGCCTACGAGGGCGCGCTGCGATTCGTCGGCAATCCCGAACTCATTTCGCGCACGCACTTCGCGCGCTTTCTTGTCGAGAACGGGCATTGCCGCGACACGTCCGAGGTGTTCAGGAAGTTCCTGACCGAGGGCAAGCCCGGCTATGTGCCGCACCGGTGGGCATCGCTCAAGGATGCGGTGCAGTGGATCACCGGCGCCAAGGGCCTGGCCGTGATCGCGCATCCCGGGCGCTACAAGTTCACCGCCAACGAGGAGTACGCACTCTTCATCGAGTTCAAGGCGCATGGCGGCCGTGCGATCGAGGTGGTGACGGGCAGCCACACGCCGGCCGAATACGTCGAATACGCCGACAAGGCGATCGAATTCGGCTTTGCGGCATCGCGCGGCAGCGACTTCCACAGCCCGGACGAAAGCCACTGCGACCTTGGCAAGCTGCCCTGGCTGCCCGGCAAGCTCACCCCCGTATGGGAGCTGCTGGAGCACCGCATTCAGTGAGCGGGCCGCCGACCGGGAGCGGCGCGCTCCCCAAGAAAAGCACGCGCGACCTCGAATCCGAACGCATCCTGGCCGGCATCTGCCTCGTGCTGCTGGCAGTGGCGTGCTTCGCCACGCTCGACACCGCGACCAAGCTCTCGACCGCCGCCGTGCCGGTGCTGATGGGCGTGTGGTTTCGCTATGCGTTCCAGGCCGTCGCGACCACGGCGGTGTTGCTGCCGCGGCATGGCTTGTCGCTGCTGCGCACTCAGCATCCCAAGTACCAGCTGCTGCGCGGCGCGTTGCTGCTCGCATCGAGCACGCTGGCCTTCTTCAGCCTGCGCTACATGCCGCTGGCCGAATTCACGTCGATCGTGCTGATTGCGCCGCTGGTGATCACGCTGCTGGCGGCCACCACGCTGAAGGAGCATGTGTCGCCGCTGCGCTGGACGCTGGTGGCGGGCGGTTTCACCGGCACGCTGGTCATCCTGCGCCCGGGCGGCCAGACATTCAGCTGGGCGGTGCTGCTGCCGATCGGGCTGGTGCTCACCAACGCGTGGTTCCAGGTGCTGACCAGCAAGCTGGCCCGCACAGAAAACCCGCTCACCATGCACTTCTATACCGGCTGGGTCGGCATGCTGATCGCGTCGCTCGCGCTGCCTTTCGTATGGACCACGCTGCCCGGTTGGCATTGGTGGGCGCTGCTCTGCCTGATGGGCTTCATGGGCACGGTCGGCCACTTCATCCTCATCCTCGCGTACCAGCGGGCGCCGGCTTCCACCCTCACGCCCTACCTGTACGCGCAGATCGCATTTGCGATGCTCGGCGGCTGGGTCATGTTCTCGCAGGTGCCGGACAGCGTGTCGCTGGCGGGTATTGCACTGATCGCGATCTGCGGCGCGGCCGGCGCGTGGCTCACGGTCCGCGAGCGCCGCGTGCCGATCGAGCCGGCCGAATCTTAGGCAGAATCCGGGGCTCCCTCCCACCCGCGGCAAGTCATGGCTCAGTTCTTCGAAGTCCACCCGGACAACCCGCAGCTTCGCCTGCTCAAGCAAGCCGCGGCGCTGCTGGCGCGCGGCGAAATCGTCGCTGTGCCGACCGATTCGAGCTACGCCCTCGCCTGCCATCTCGACGACAAGGACGCGGTCGACCAGCTGCGCCGGATCCGCCAGGTCGACGACAAGCATCACCTGACGCTGATCTGCCGCGACCTGAGCGAACTGTCCAACTACGCGCGGGTGGACAACAAGCAGTACCGGCTGCTCAAGGCTGCAACGCCCGGCCCCTACACCTTCTTGCTCGAAGCAACCAAAGAAGTGCCGCGGCGGGTGAGCCACCCGCAGCGCAAGACCATCGGCCTGCGCGTGCCCGACCATCGGGTGCTGTGCGACTTGCTCGCGCTGCATGGCGAGCCGCTCCTGGCCACCACGTTGATCCCGCCCGGCGAAACCGAGGCGCTCAACGACGCGCAGCAAATCCGTGAGCGCTTCGAAAAACAGATCGGCGCGGTGATCGACGCCGGCGCCTGCCCGTCGGAGCCGACCACGGTGGTCGACCTCACGCCGATGGGCGCAGGCGGCGAGCCGCTGCTGGTGCGGCAGGGCCGGGGCGCGCTGGCGCTGCTGGGCCTCTGAACATCCGAGGTCTTTCAGCGGGCCGCGTCGAGGCCGTCTGAGACAATTCGCCGGTGGATATTTCAAACCTGATTCAAACCGTGCTCATCTACGCGCTGCCCGTGGTCTTCGCGATCACGGTGCACGAGGCGGCACACGGCTACGTGGCCCGCTACCTGGGCGACAACACGGCCTGGACGATGGGCCGGGTGACGCTCAACCCGATCAAGCACATCGACCCGATCGGCACCATCCTGATGCCGCTGATGCTGTACTTCGCGACCTCCGGCGCTTTTCTCTTTGGCTATGCCAAGCCGGTGCCGGTCAACTTCGGCCAACTGCGCAATCCGAAGCGCGACATGATCTGGGTCGCGCTCGCCGGCCCGGCATCGAACTTCATCCAGGCCATCTTGTGGGCGCTGTTCCTGGTCGGCCTGGTTGCGGCGAACATCGATGAAACTTTCTTCATCAGAATGGCCCAGGGCGGCGTGTTGGTCAATCTGGTGATGTGGGCCTTCAACCTGTTCCCGCTGCCGCCGCTCGATGGCGGCCGCGTGCTGGCAGGGCTTCTGCCACGCGGCCGCGCGCAGGACTTCCTGGCGCGCATCGAGCCTTACGGCTTTTTCATCGTGATGGGCCTCGTGATCGCCGGCATCGTAGGCACCTGGTGGCTGCGCCCGCTGATGGGGGTCGGCTACCAGGCGATCAACCTCCTTCTCACGCCCCTGACCGCATTGCTGCGCTGATCCGTTCCATGGCCGCGTCATCCCACACCCCCGTTCATCCCGTTCATCCCGTTCGCTTCCTCACCGGCATCACCACCAGCGGCACGCCGCACCTGGGCAACTATGTGGGCTCGGTGCGGCATTCGGTGCGCTTCAGCCGCCGCGCCGACGTGCAGAGCTTCTATTTCCTGGCCGACTATCACGCGCTGATCAAGGTCGACGAGCCGGCGCGCATTCCGCGCTCGACGCTCGAAATCGCGGCGACCTGGCTGGCTTGCGGGCTCGACCCGGAGCGCGTCACGTTCTACCGCCAGTCCGACATCTCCGAGATACCCGAACTGACCTGGTTCCTGACCTGCGTCACGGCCAAGGGCGTGCTGAACCGCGCCCATGCCTACAAGGCATCGACGGACAAGAACTTCGCGCGCGGCGACGACCCGGACGCCGACGTGAGCGCCGGACTCTTCATGTACCCGGTACTGATGGGCGCCGACATCCTGATGTTCAACGCCCACAAAGTGCCGGTGGGCCGCGACCAAGTGCAGCACATCGAAATGGCGCGCGACATGGCGCAACGCTTCAACCATCTCTACGGCGAGCTTTTCACGCTGCCCGAGGCCGAGATCGATGATGCGGTGGCCACGTTGCCTGGCCTCGACGGCCGCAAGATGAGCAAGAGCTACGACAACACGATCCCGCTCTTCGCGCCACGCCCCCAACTGCAGAAACTGATCAACGCCATCGTGACCGACTCGCGCTCGCCCGGCGAACCAAAAGACACCGAGGGCTCCGCGCTGTTCCAGATCTACCGGGCCTTTGCCGACGCCGACGAAACCGAGAGCCTTCGCCGAGCATTTGCCGAGGGTATCGGCTGGGGCGACGCCAAGCAGCTGCTGTTCGAGCGCATCGACCGCGAAGTGGCGCCGATGCGAGCGCACTACGACGAATTGCTCGCCGACCCGGCACGAATCGAAAATATCCTGCTCGCTGGGGCGCAAAAGGCGCGCCAGCTCTCCCGGCCGTTCATGGCGGAACTGCGCCACGCGGTCGGCCTGCGTGCGCTCGGGGCACAGAGCCGCCCGGGCGCCAACCGCAAGGCAGCCAAGGTCGCGCGGCCCAGCTTCAAGCAGTACCGCGACAGCGATGGGCACTTTTATTTCAAACTGCTCGATGCGGCTGGCGTGGTCCTGTTACAAAGCGTAGGATTTGCCTCACCGCAGGAGGCGGGCCGCGCAATCGCAACATTGCGGCAGCAGGCAGGCATGGGGTTGACATCACTCGCGGCGCAATTCGAACCCGTCGACAATGAAGGTCTGCGCGCGGCAACGAACGCACTCGAAGCGCTTGCTGCCGATCCGGCAGCGGGCGAAAAGTAGAACCGATTTCCCGAAAGCCGCCGTCGGCGTGTACGCTGGCCGGCATATCAAAGAGCAAGACCATGAGCATTTATGTCATCGACGACCACCCCTTGATGCGCGACGCCATCGTGATGGTGCTGCGGCGCCTGCGGCCGGCCGAGAATATCGTCGAACTCGAGCGGCTCGACAAGCTCCCGGCGGCCGTCAAGCAGCACGGCGCGCCCGCGCTGTTCTGCCTCGACCTGAAGCTGCCCGACGCGACCGGCACCTCGGGCGTGCTCGGGGTCAAGCAGACCTATCCCGATGTGCCGATCGCGGTCTACTCCGCGTCGCCCGCGGCCGACATGGAAGAGGCATGCATCGAAGCCGGTGCCGACACCTACATCGAAAAATCGGCGAGTTCGGCCGAACTCACTGCGGCGCTGCGCGGCCTGCTGATGGCCGACACCGACGTCGAAGAGCCGGTGGCCGCATCCAACAGCAAGTTGTCCAAGCGCCAGACGCAGTTGATCGCCATGCTGGACCAGGGCATGAGCAACCGCGACATCGCGACCGAGCTCGAGATCAGCGAGCACACGGTCAAGGTGCACCTGTGGCGCCTGTTCCGCCGCCTCGGGGTGAAGAGCCGCACGCAGGCCCTGCACCACGCCCGCACCAACGGGCTGCTGTCGAACAACAGCTGAACGCTAACCCACGGCGCCGGAAATGCGGGTCTGCGCCTGCAACTCGTCGGCGTCGTGCAGCGCAACCCGAAACACGCTGCCGCGTCCCAGCCTGGAGCGCACGCTGACCGGATGGCCCAGCGCATGCGACAGCCGCGCGACGATGGCCAGACCCAGGCCGAAGCCATCCGAGGTGCCGGCATGGTCGGCCACCTTGTAGAACTCGAGGAACACGTCGCGCAGGTGCTCCCGAGCGATGCCGATGCCCGTGTCCCACACCTCCACGCGCAGGCCGTCGCGGGTGTGCCGAGACGCCAGCAGGATGCCACCTTCGCCCGTGTACTTGATGGCGTTGGCCAGCAGGTTGCCGATCATGCGGCGCACGCGGATCGGGTCGGTCAGCACCGTGCCCGGGCTCACATGCATGCGAAAGCGCAGGCCCTTGGCCTCGGCAACCGGCCGGTACTGAAGCTCGAGATCGTGCAGGAGCTGACCCACGTCGACGCGTTCGATGTGCAGCCTCACCTGGCCTGAATCGATGCGCGCAATGTCGAACAGCGAATCGAACAACGCGTTGACGGCGTGCGTCGCACGCACGATCTTCGGCGCAATCTCGTCGACCAGCTCGGGCTCATTGCGCAGCCAGTCGGCATAGAGTGAGAGCGCCAGCACTGGCTGGCGCATGTCGTGCGCCGCGCTCGCCAGAAAGCGGTTCTTCATCGCCACCGCCGAAACCGCCGCCTGCCGCTGCTGCGTCAGCGAGTTGATCAGGATGTGGTTGTGGAAGAGCAGCTCGAAGCTGTTGCGCGCCGTTTCGTGGATGCGCCGGCCGGCGCGCTGCAGCAGCCACCAGTGCAGCACGGGAAGCAGCAGGAAGCCGTAGTGAAAGTGCGGCCGCTCGAAGTTGAGCTCGATCACCCGAAAGATGACGGCAGCCAGCATCGTCACGAAAAGCGTGTTGACGTAGCGTTTGAGCAGCGGCGGATGCAGCGCCAGCCCGTTCAGCGGGAAGGTCGCCACGCCGGCAACGATCAGCCAGCTCATGAACTGGTTCACCAGCGGTGTGCGCTCGAAGAAGATCAGGATCGACAGGCCCCAAGCGAAGGCACTGGTGCTCCACAGAAACCGGTAGCGCTCGACGAAGTACTGCTGCGCCGTTGAATCGCGGTCCGCGTAGTGCCGGCTGTAGAGCTGCTCGCCCCAGATGCGGCACCCCGTCGCCGTGATGCCGATGGTGAGCCACAGGAACAACTGCCAAGCGGGCACATGGCTCCAGCTCAAGCCGACCATGGCCGGCATCAGTGCCGCGGCCAGAAGGTAGGATCCCCGCGACGCCCGCATCAGGCTGCGGATCAGTTCGCCGCGGACCCACGGTTCGGCCTCGTCGGCCGAAGCGGGTGCCGGTGTGAGGCTGGCAAAGGACGAATTGCCCAGCCCTGCGAACGACGAATTACCGGTCATGGCTCACGGCCCTCTCCCGCTCTCTGTCAGTCAGGCATAAAAAAGGCCCCTTGCGTGGGGCCCGGCGCGCCCCGATCCGTGTCGGCAGTCGTGGGGCGCGGTGATCATAACTGCGGGCACGCAGTGG
Source organism: Variovorax sp. (assembly GCA_037720315.1). Taxonomy (GTDB): domain Bacteria; phylum Pseudomonadota; class Gammaproteobacteria; order Burkholderiales; family Burkholderiaceae_C; genus Variovorax. The sequence continues at coordinate 13,255 of JBBJMS010000054.1, forward strand.
ACAGCGTTTGCACGCAAAAAAAGCGCCGTATCGCGGAGCTTTTCCAACCTGAAGACAGCGAGCCTGCCTTCTTGCTTTATCAAAAGGTCCGGGTTCGGCCCACCGAGCGCTCCAAGGCAAAAATCGACGTCGGGGTCTGCTGAAGCGCACCGGTTTAGCTCACTGTTTGGCGGCACTGTTGCCGATAAGAACCGCCTTTGATACCCGGTGCAGCGTTTAGAGAGAAAAGTCACGCAAGGGGTGGCGGGTGTTCGCCGCGATTCGAAGCCGACCAAACACCCGCCATCAAAATGCGGTTCGACTTGCGCAATGCGATGCCGATATGCGTTGGACTGCAAGCGCTGGTTTTGACCCTACAACGGAACACCATGGCATCCAACCTGGCTCTCGATTTTTCCGACGCAGCGATGCGATCCCAGCTGGATGAACTGTCGAACGCGGAACTGGATGATGTTTCATTCGGCGTAATCGGCTTCGATGCGGACGGGGTCGTACGACGCTACAACCGCTATGAATCCGAGGCAGCCGGTTTATCGCTGCAGCGCGTCGTGGGCAACCCTCTTTTCACAGTCGTCGCGCCGTGCATGAACAACTATATGGTTGCGCAGCGCTTCGAAGACGCTCGGCATGGCGCCCAGCCGCTTGACCTGACGATCGACTACGTACTGACTCTCAGGATGCGGCCGATCAAAGTCAGGCTGCGCCTGCTCAGCGATGCCGAGGGCGCCTCTCGCTATGTCCTGGTCCATCGTTGCGTCTAGCCCTGCGTCCAATGCTTGTCAATGTCGAAGAAGAGTACGAAGCGCTGATTCAGTTTCTGTATATCGCGCCGATAGGGCTTGCGCAGGCCAGGAGCGATGGCGAGATCGTGATGATCAACCCGTTGTGCGCGCAGCTTCTGCTGCCGTTGTCGGTCAACGGCGGGCTCACCAACATCTTCACCGCCCTGCAAGGTGTTGCCCCTGATCTGAAATACATTGCACAGCGTTTCGACCAGACGCACGGCATGGTGTGCGAAGGCATGCATCTACAAGTCAGTGCTGGCAGGACGGGGCATGAGGATGCGCAGATCCTGGCGCTGAGCTTGCTAAAGCTCGACCACGAACGGTTCATGGTTGTGCTTGGCGACGTCACACAGTCGGTCAAAAGGGACCGTGCCTTGCGGCAGAGCCAAGCCTGGATCCACACCATCGTCACGGAGTTGACGGATTACGCACTCGTATCCCTCGACGCGCGCGGCAACTGCCAAACCTGGAACCCCGGCATTGGCCGTGTGACTGGCTTTGAAAGCGCAGCGACGAATGGCCACTCCTACTCCCTCTTCTACCCGACGGACAACCTCTCGGACGACCGTGCGATGGACCGGTTGCGCGAGGCCGACCGCAGTGGCTGGAGCCTCGACGAGGGCTGGCGCGCACGTGCCGATGGAAGCCGCTATTGGGGGAGTTGTCTGATCGCCCCCTTCGAGCCGCTGGATGAATCCAGTTCCGAAGAGCGGTCCTATAGCTTGATCATTCGCGATATTTCCGACCGCCGCGAAGCTGCCGAGGCAGTGCGCCGGTCAGTTTCGTGCGACCACTTGACTGGACTGGCCAATCGTCGCGTCTTGTTCGAGGCGGCTGAAAATGAAATGCAGCGCTGGACGCAAACGCATCGGCCGCTTTCGATCGTGCTGATCGATGCGGACCACTTCAAAAAGGTGAACGACCTGCACGGGCATGCAGCCGGCGATTCCGTTCTACGTCATTTGGCCGACGAAATGTCCGCCACCTTTCATTCATCGGCGGTGGTGGCGCGGCTCGGCGGAGAAGAGTTCGTTGTGCTCCTTCCCGGGACCACGCTTGCAGAAGCCGAGTCGCTTGCCTCGAACCTTTGCCGAACGATCCAGTCGCAGTCTGTCGAGGTGGCGAACGCACAGATTCGCTACACGATCAGCGCCGGCGTGGCGGGCATGGACCAAGATGTCGAGGGTGTCGACGCGCTGATCAAACGCGCCGACGCGGCGATGTATTCGGCCAAGGCGCACGGCCGCAACAGGGTCGAGCGCTGGAGTGCAGGCTTGCGCGGTGCAACGCGGCAGCCTGAGACCGTGTGAGCGAAAGTCGGATGTGCTGTCCGTCATTGCCCCCGACGCTGGTCGCGGCAACGCGCAGCGGAAACAAACAAAAAACGCCCCGAAAAGGGGCGCATTTGCTAGCGACTTGGAGGAGAGGGAGGGATTCGAACCCTCGGTACGTTCGCACGTACGCCTGATTTCGAGTCAGGTACATTCGACCACTCTGCCACCTCTCCAGTGTCTTCCGGTGTTCTCGTCGAGCCGGCGATTCTAGCAGAGGCCCGCAGCGATTCTTTCAGCCGCGCAGCACTTCGAGACCGCCCAGATAAGGCCGTAGCGCGGCCGGAACGGCGATCGAGCCGTCCTCGTTCTGATGGTTTTCCAGCACCGCGACCAGCGTGCGGCCGACTGCCAGGCCTGAGCCATTCAGCGTGTGCACCAGCTCGTTCTTGCCTTGCGCGTTCTTGAAGCGTGCCTGCAGGCGGCGTGCCTGGAAGGCCTCGCAGTTCGACACCGAGCTGATCTCGCGATAGGTGTTCTGCGCCGGCAGCCAGACTTCGAGGTCATAGGTTTTAGTGGCGCCGAAACCCATGTCGCCGGTGCACAGCAGCACCGCACGGTAGGGCAGCTCGAGCACCTGCAGCACGGCTTCGGCATGGCCGGTCATCGCTTCGAGCGCGTCGTAGCTCGCATCGGGATGCGTGATCTGCACCATCTCGACCTTGTCGAACTGGTGCTGGCGAATCATGCCGCGCGTGTCGCGGCCGGCACTGCCGGCTTCGGAGCGAAAGCATGGCGTGTGCGCGGTCAGCTTGATCGGCAGCTGCGCCTCGGGCACGACTTCGTCGCGCATGAAGTTGGTGAGCGGCACCTCGCTGGTCGGGATCAGGTAGAGCGCGGCATTGTCGGGTGCGGGCTCGCCGTCCTGGCCGCCCTTCTTGACGGCGAACAGGTCGCCCTCGAACTTGGGCAATTGCCCCGTGCCGCGCAGTGTCTCGGCATTGACGATGTAGGGCACGTAGCACTCGACGTAGCCATGCTGTTGCGTCTGCAGGTCGAGCATGAACTGTGCGAGCGCACGATGCAGCCGCGCAATCGTGCCTTTCATGACGCTGAAGCGAGAGCCCGAGAGCTTGGCGCCCAGCTCGAAGTCGAGCCCCAGAGGCAAGCAGGTCCATGATCCTTTGCGACGAAACGGAGCGCGGGTGCATCGCCGCCCAGGCCGTCCTGTGGGCTCCAGCGCCGGACTTCGACGTTTGCCGTTTCGTCTTCGCCGACCGGCACGCTGACATGCGGCAAGTTGGGCACAGCGAGCAGCAGGGACTGCAATTCGGGCTGCAGTTCGTCGAGCCGCACGGCCGACGATTCCTGCTCGGCCTTGAGCGCATTGACCTCTGCCATCAGTGCATCGACCGATTCGCCCTTGCCTTTCAGCGGACCGATCTGCTTGTTCAAAGTATTGCGGCGCGCCTGCAACTCCTCGGTGCGGGTCTGCAGCGTCTTGCGCTCGGCTTCGAGCGCACTGAACGTGGCGACGTCGAGAAAGGTCTGGTTCTTCTTGCGTGTCTGGAGCCGGGCAACGACCGAGGGCAGGTCCTTGCGTAAAAGATTGATATCGAGCATCCAAAGATTCTAGGTGCGGGCGTAGGATCGCTCTCCTCTGCAATCGACCCCAAGGAGATTCGATGGAAGCCTATCTGACCTTCAACGGAAACGCGACCGAAGCGCTGGACTTCTACGCCAAGAGCCTCGGCGGCAAGATCCTTTTCAGCCAGACCTTCGGCGACAGCCCCATGGGCGCCGAAACGCCGCCCGACCACAAGAACAAGATCATGCATGCCGCCCTCGAAGCGCGCGGCAAGCAGATCATGGCCTCGGACATGCCGCCTGGCATGCCCTTCGAAGGCTACAAGGGCTTTTCGCTGTGCGTCCAGGCCAAGGATGTGAAAGAAGGCGAACAGCTTTTCACCACGCTCGCCCAAGGCGGCAAAGTCATCATGAAGTACGAACCCACCTTCTGGTCGCCGGGCTTCGGCATGCTGGAAGACAGGTTCGGTGTGCCCTGGATGGTCAATGTCGACCAGCCGATGAACTGACCGATCGGCCCAGGCTGGCCGGGTCCAGATTCGCGCCGCAGACGATCAGGCAGATCTTCTCGCCCTCGCGTGGCGGCCAGGCGCCGCTTTGCAGCGCTGCCAGCGGCAAGGCGGCCGCCGGTTCGACCGCCAGCTTCAGTTCGCGCCAGAGCCAAAGCTGCGCGGCGCGGATCGCCTCGTCGGGCAGCAGCAGCGCATCGCGAACGTGGCGCTGCGTGATGTCCCAGGCGATCGAACCGATGCGCCGTGCGCCGAGCGAATCGGCAGCGATGCCGCCCACATCGACATCGACCGGCTCGCCGGCTTCGCGGGCGCGAAACAAGGTCGGTGCGCGTTCGGGTTCTAGCGCGACGATTCGGCTGCGCGCTTCGAACCAGGCCGCGAGTCCGCTGATCAGGCCGCCACCGCCGACGCTGACCAGCACGGTATCTGGCACGCCGCCCTGGCGTTCGATCTCGCGCCCGAGCGTGCCGGCACCGGCAACCACTTCAACCTGGTCGTAGGCGTGGGTGAGCAGCGCGCCGCTGGCACGCTGCCGTTCGAGGCAGGCCGCCAGAGCGTCGCCATAGACCTGGCCGGCCACCACCACTTCCGCGCCCAGCGTGCGCAGCCGCGCGCGCTTGGCCTCGGACGACACCGCGGGCAGAAAGACTTCGCAAGGAACGCCGAGCGCCTGCGCCGCCGCAGCCGTCGCGATGCCGGCATTGCCGCCCGAGGCGACGATGGCGCCGCTCGCCGGAATATCCCCGGCCAGCAGCCGGTTCATCATGCCGCGCGCCTTGAAGCTGCCGCCCGCCTGCAGATGCTCCAGCTTGAGCCAGATCTCGACGCCTTCCGCATCGAAACCGAAGGCTCTGCCGGGCAGCTTCCAGAGCGGCGTCTCGCGCACGAAATGCGGCACGCGTTCATGCAGGCGCTGCGCCGCGGCGTCGATGTCGCGCCGCCAGTCGATGGCCGCACCGGTCACGAGATATGGCCCGGTGCGGACATGTCGTCGAGCTTCAGGCCCTTGGGCAGCGGGAACTTGAGCGTTTCCTCGATGCCGTCCATCTTGCGGATCGACACTGCGCCGAGCGCCTTGACGCGATCGATCACCTCGCGCACCAGCACCTCGGGCGCCGATGCCCCAGCCGTCAGGCCGACGCGGCTCTTGCCCTCGAACCACTCGGGCTTGAGCTCGGCGGCCGAATCGACCATGTAGCTTTCGGTGCCCAGGCGCTGCGCCAGTTCGCGCAGCCGGTTGCTGTTGGAACTAGTCGGGCTGCCGACCACGATCACCAGGTCGACCTGCGGGCTCAGCACCTTCACGGCGTCCTGCCGGTTCTGCGTGGCATAGCAGATGTCCTGCTGCTTGGGCTCGCGCACGCTCGGAAAGCGCGCACGCACCGCGGCCGAGATTTCGGCTGCATCGTCGACCGAGAGCGTGGTCTGCGTGACGACGGCGAGCTTGGCGGTCTGCGCCGGCGACACATGCGCCACGCCTTCCACGTCTTCCACGAGATGAATGCCGCTCGACAGCTGGCCCATCGTGCCTTCGACCTCGGGGTGGCCCTTGTGGCCGATCATGATGAATTCGTAGCCTTCCTTGGCCAGCTTGGCGACCTCGACATGCACCTTGGTCACCAGCGGGCAGGTGGCATCGAAGACATCGAAGCCGCGCGCCTGCGCCTCGGCCTGCACCGCCTTGCTGACGCCGTGAGCGCTGAACACCAGGGTCGAGCCGGGCGGCACGTCGGCCAGGTCTTCGATGAAGATCGCGCCCTTGGCCTTGAGCTCGTTGACAACGTAGGTGTTGTGCACGATCTCGTGACGCACATAGATCGGCGCGCCGAACTTGGCGAGGGCCCGCTCGACGATCTCGATGGCGCGGTCGACGCCGGCGCAAAAGCCGCGCGGCTCGGCGAGGATGACTTCCTGGACTATCTTGCTCACAGGATGCCGATCAAGCGGACTTCGAAGG
>JBBJMS010000201.1:0-5998 GCA_037720315.1 Variovorax sp.
TCCCAGATCGTTTGCCGTATGCGGCTGCTGACCTCGACGTCGATGTCCGCTTCGACAAATGCATCCCGAAAGCGGGATGCGCGCGGCGACGCAGAGCCGTCGTACTCGCCGAACACCAGCTTCTGCATCGCGCCCGAATGCCGTATCACGCCGGGCTCGGCGATGGTGGCGGCGATGTAGCAGACGCCGCCGACGACGTGCGCCGCACCGAGCACCTGCCGCAGGATGTCGTCCTTCACCACACCGTTCTGGAACGACACGACCGCGGTCTCGTCGCCGACCAGGGGCCTGATCGCCTCGGCGGCCGAAGCCGTGTCCCAGAGCTTGACGCCGAACAGCACGAAGTCTGCGCCGCCGACGTCCGCCGGCGTGTCTGTCGCCTTCACGCTGGGCAGGTGCAGATTGCCGCGCGGGCTTTCCACGCGCAGTCCATGTTCGCGGATTGCCGCGAGCTGTCGCCCGCGGGCAATGAAAGTCACGTCATGCCCCGCATTCGCCAGGCGCGCTCCGAAATAGCCGCCGACGCCGCCGGTTCCCATCACGGTGATACGCATGAAGTTCTCCTCTATAGATTAGTAGACATACAACAAATATTGACCTTCAATATTGCTCCATACAATCACATCAGTCAATATTCTTGAACGCATGCTCTACAATTGTTGAATGGGACGATCGCGCGAATTCGACATCGACGAAGTGCTGGACTTGGCGCTCGATGCCTTCTGGCGCCAGGGTTTCGAGGGCATGCCGATGGCCGAAATCTGCAGCGCGATGGAACTCAAGCCCGGTAGCGTGTATGCCGCGTTCGGCAGCAAGCGCGGCCTCTTCGTGGTTGCGCTTCGACGCTATATGGACACGGTCTCTGCGGACGCGATGGAGAAGATCAACGGTGCGCCCACCGGCCTTGAGGGCGTGCGCAGCTACTTCGCCCATCTGGTGGACGCCATGGTCGACGGCAAGCGGCAGTGGGGCTGCCTGATCACCAACTCGGTGGTCGAGTTCGCGTCGCGCGACCCGGAACTGGCGGGCATGTTCCAGCTGCATCTCGCGCGGCTGGAGACGACCTTCGCTGCAGCGCTCGCGCGGGCACGTGCCGCGGGTGAACTCCGGCCCGGCGCGGGCCCGGACGCGGCCGCTTTTCTGATGGCATTGGTGCAGGGAATGAACGTGCTGGCCAAGACACGGCCCGGCCGCCGCACGCTCCAGGCCATCGCCGACGCTGCGCTTGAAGGTCTTGCCGCGCCGGCCTAGCTCTTGTTCTGCGCGCGCTCAGCGCTTGGAAATGCGAACCATCGCGTCGGCCCGCAGGTGCAGGTCCGGCAAGAGTTCGAGCCCCAGCCCGGGCTTGCCGTTGAGCCGGATCATTCCGTTCTCGACGATCGGCAGCTCGGTCACCAGTTCCTTGTACCAACCGGTGAAGAAGGCCCGCACGCTCTCCTGGATCAGCGCGTTCGGCGCATGCAGGCTCAGGTGCGTGGACGCGGCCCAGACCACCGGGCCGGTGCAATCGTGCGGCGCCACCGGCAGCTGCCAGGCATCGGCCATCGCCGCGATCTTGCGGGCTTCGCTCAGGCCGCCGCACCAGCTCAGGTCGAGCATCGCGACGCCGGCCACCCCCGTCTGCAGGTAGTCCTTGAAGCCCCACTTGTAGGCCAGCGTTTCGCTGGCGCAGATCAATGCTTGGCAATCCTTCGCGTACTGCTTGAGCAGGTCGAGGCTGTCCATGCGGATCGCGTCCTCGTGCCAAAAGGTGCCGAAGGGCTGGAGTGCGCGCGCGATCTTCTGCGCCATGGGCAGGCGCCACAGGCTGTGGAACTCGACCATGATGTCCATCTGGTCGCCGACCGCGCTGCGGATCTTGCGAAACGGTTCGAGCGCGGTGTCCAGGTCGGCATTGCTGATGTACTGCCCATGGCTCTTCTCGGCAGCCGGATCGAAGGGCCAGATCTTCATCGCTGTGATGCCTTCCGACAGCAGCGACTCGGCCAGCTCGTCCGCATGGTGCAGGAAACCTTCGAGGTCTTCATAGGGGCCGGCCTTGTTGCCGAGGCCCCAGTTCGACGTGTTCTGGTTCGCCGTGCTGCGCCATAGCCGTAGCCGGCGCAGGTGTTGTAGATGCGGATCGCATCGCGGCTCTTGCCGCCGAGTGCGGTGTGCACCGGCATGCCGGCCGCCTTGCCGAACAGGTCCCACAGGGCGATGTCGACGGCCGAGTTGCCGCGCGTCTCCACGCCCGAGCCGCGCCAGCCCAGGTAGCCGGTGATGTCGCGGTTGCGTGATTCGATCTGCAACGGATCGCTGCCCAGCAACTTGGGCGCGGCCCACTCGTGCAGGTAGGCTTCGACAGCGGCCGCGCCCATGAAGGTTTCGCCGAGTCCGACGAGTCCCTCATCAGTGTGAAGCCGCACCCAAAGGATGTTGGGAAACTCGCCGAGGCGGACGGTTTCGACTTGGGTGATCCGCATACGAGTGAGTTACCCGCCGCGCGCCTTTTTCCGGGCGTCCATCACCACGCTGACTGCTTCGGCGCCGATGGTCGGCACGTTCTTGTCGTAGACCGGCTTGACCTTGTCGAACATGCGCTTCTGCTCGGCGGGCGTCACTTCGTTCACGGCCATCGTCTTCCTGAGATTCGCGAGCGACTTCTCGTTGAGCGAACGGTTGGCGGCGCGCTGGACCTTCTGGCCCTCCATCGCGGCTTCGCGCAGCACGGCCTGCTCCTGCGGGTTGAGCTGGTCCCAGAGCTTCTTGCTGTAGAGCACCAGGAACGGCGTGTACGCGTGGCGCGTGACGCTCAGGTACTTCTGGACTTCGCTGAACTTCGAGGTCTCGATGGTCACGAACGGGTTTTCCTGGCCGTCGATGGTGCGGGTTTCGAGCGCAGTGAACACCTCGCCGAAGGACATCGGCACCGCATTGCTGCCGAGCGTCTTGAAGGAGTCAAGGAAGATGTTGTTCTGCATCACGCGAACCTTCACGCCCTCGAAGTCTTCCACCTTGGCGACCGGACGCTTGCTGTTGGTCAGGTTGCGAAAGCCGTTTTCCCAGTAGGCCAGGTTGACCAGGCCGGCGGCTTCAAGCTTCTTGTTGAAGTATTCGCCGGCCGGGCCGTCGAGCACCGCATCGGCCTCCTTCTCGTTGGCAAAGAGGAACGGCAGGTCGAACACGCCGATCTCCTTGATGATGCCCACCAGCGGCGAGCTGGATGTGCAGACCATTTCCTGCGTGCCCGCGCGCAGCGCCTGCGTGGCCGGCAGGTCGCCGCCGGCGGCGCCGCCCCAGAAGGCATTGATCTTCATCTTGCCGCCGGTCTTGGCGGCCAGCACTTCCTGCATCTTCTTCACGCCGACGCCGACCGGATGGTCTTCGTTCACGCCGTTGGTGAACTTGATGGTGCGTTCGGCGAACTGGGCAAAGGCCGAGGTGGCCAGCATCATGCTGGCGCCGGCGAGTGCGGTCACGAGGGTTCTGCGGTTGAACATGGACATGTCTCCTGGGTTGAGGTTGTGAAAGAACGAATTGAAATCATCGTGCCATCCACCATGCCAGCGGGACGGTCACGATGCTCGGGAAAAACACGAGCGAAAACAGCACCACCAGGTGCGCGATGAAGAACGGCATGACGCCCTTGAACGCATCGTCCATCGAGATGCGCGCGACGCCGCTCACTACGTTGAGCACCGTGCCGACCGGCGGCGTGATCAGGCCGATCGCGTTGTTCATGATGAAGAGCACGCCGAAGTACACCGGATCGATGCCGGCCTTGAGCACCACCGGCATCAGCACCGGCGTCAGGATCAGCACCGTGGGCGTGAAGTCGAGTGCGGTACCGACGACGACGATCAACACCATCATGATCAGCATCAGCAGGATGCGGTTGTTCATGAAGGGCTCGAGCAGCGCGACCACTTCGGTCGGAATGTTCGCGACCGTGATGAGCCATGCGCTCACCATCGCTGCAGCAACCAGGAACATCACCACCGCCGTGGTCTTGCCGGCCGCGAGCGTGAGCCGATACAGCATCGACACCTTCAGCTCGCCGTAGACGAACATGCCGACCACCAGCGAATACACCGCAGCGACCACCGCCGCCTCGGTCGGCGTGAAGATGCCGAACTTCATGCCGCCGATGATGATGACCGGCAGCGCGAGCGCCAGGCTGCCTTGCGCCGTGATCTTGAGCCGCGGGCCCCAGGCCACGCGAGGCGATGACTTCACGTTCTCCTTCTTGGCGACGATCCACCAGGTGATGCCGATCGCCACGCCCATCAGGATGCCCGGCACGATGCCGGCCAGGAACAGCTTGGTGATCGACACGTTGGCCGCCACGCCGAAGACGATCATGCCGATCGACGGCGGGATCACGGGCGCGATGATCCCGCCGGCGGCAATCAGGCCGGCCGACCTGTTCACCTGGTAGCCGGCCGACTTCATCATCGGAATCAGCAGCGCCGCAAGCGCGGCCGTATCGGCCACCGCCGAGCCGGAAATCGACGCCAGGATGATCGCCGCCACCACCGCCACGTAGCCCATGCCGCCCCGAAAGTGGCCGACCCAGGCCATCGCCATGTTCACGATGCGCCGGCTCAGGCCGCCCGCCGTCATGAACTCGCCCGCCAGCAGGAAGAACGGCACCGCGAGCAGCGGGAAGTTGTCCGCGCCGTCGACGAAACGCTGCGCGATGATCTGGCTGTCGAAGGCCGGCAGGCCGCCGGTGGCCGCGAGCCAGCCCATGAGCGAGACGCCGCACACCAGCAGCGCATAGGCGATCGGCATGCCGAGCGCCATGGCGCCGAGCAGCGAGACGACGAAGATGGTGACGGTCATGCGGCTGCCTTCGTTTCGTGGGCGCTGTTCTCCAGCACCTGCTCTTCGGATTCCATCACCTGGATCAGTTCCTCGTCGCTCACCTTGCCGGCGAACAGGCGCAGCAGCTTGCTGACGTTGAAGGCGCCCATCACCACCGACACCACATAGCCGATGCCGTAGATCCAAATCATCGAAATGCCGACTACCGGCGAGACGTTGGTCACCTGCAGTTCATGCATCTGGTAGGTGCCCATCAGGAACAGCACATTGCAGAACAGCATGAGCGCCTGGCTGAGGGCGAAGCAGAACTTCTTGCCGCCCAGCGGCAGCTTCCTGATGAGCGTGTCCACGCCCAGGTGCGCGCCATCGCGCATCGCGACCATGGCGCCGATGTAGGTGAGCCAGATGAAGCAGTAGCGCGACATCTCGTCGGACACCGTGATGCCGGAGTTGAAGCCGTAGCGCAGCACCACGTTGCCGAACACCATGATGACCATCGCCACCATGCATGCGACCACGAGCAGCTCCAGTAGCCGGAAGAACCAGTCGATCGACTTTGTCATTGCACGTGTCCTCGTCGCGGGGCCCGTGCGCTCAAAGCGCGACGGCCTTGAGTTGCGTTGCCGGCCGGCTGATCTTCGGCAGGCGCTTGCGCGATGCCAGGATCTGTTCGATGTCCTTGCGGGCACCGTCGATCAACACCAGCACCGCGCGCTCGGCGCGTTCGGGCTTGCGCGCGATCACCGCATCGAGCACGGCCCGGTGCAGCGGCAGCGAGCTCGACGGCCCGTCCTTGCGCGAAGTCGAGATCTCGAAGCTGGTGCGCAGCAGCGCACCGAGAGCGCGGCTCATCTGCACCAGCATGCGGTTGTGGCTGGAGCGGATCAGCCCCTGGTGAAAGCGCAGGTCGGGCGTGATGTAGTCGCCGCCGAACTCGATGGCGCGCTTCATGCCGTCGTAGGCCGCTTCCATTTCGCGGATGTCCTCGGCGGTGGCGCGCAGTGCGGCCAGGCCCACTGCGGCCGGCTCGATGACGCGGCGAAGGTCTTGCAGGTCGCGCAGGAACTCCACCGACAGGCCAGCCTGCGTCTGCCAGACGATCACGTCGGCATCGAACCAGTTCCACTGGTCTGCAGGCTGTACGCGCGTTCCGACCTTGGGACCGCTCGTGACCAGCCCCTTTGCAATG
>JBBJMS010000055.1:0-19208 GCA_037720315.1 Variovorax sp.
GAGATCAAGCGCCTGGCCGGCAGCTACCTGCAGAACCCGGTCACGATCGAGGTGGCGCGGCCCAATGAAACGGCCTCCACCGTCGAACAGCGTTTCTTCAGCGTCGCCGACGACGACAAGCGCCGCGCGCTCAAGCAGATCCTGCGGCAGCGCGGCCTGAAGCAGGCCTTCGTGTTCGTCAACAGCAAGCTCGGCTGCGCGCGGCTGGCGCGTTCGCTCGAACGCGAGGGCCTCAACACCACCGCGCTGCATGGCGACAAGAGCCAGGACGAGCGCTTGAAGGCGCTTGCGGCCTTCAAGGCCGGCGAAGTCGACCTGCTGGTGGCGACCGACGTTGCCGCCCGCGGCCTCGACATTAAGGACGTGCCGGCCGTCTTCAATTTCGACATTCCTTTCAACGCCGAAGACTACGTGCACCGCATCGGCCGTACCGGCCGCGCCGGCGCTTCCGGGCTGGCGGTGAGTTTTGCCAGCGGCGGCAACGACGTGCGCCTGGTGGCCGACATCGAGAAGCTCATCAAGCGCAAGATCGAGCTGGAGCCGATCGAGTTCGAGGAAGATGCGCCGCGAGGCCGCATCAACGATGGCCGGCGCCACTGGCGCGAAGAAGGCGAAGCCGGCGATGCGCGCGACATGCTCGACCAGCCACGCGAACGCACTGAAGCGCGGCCGGTGCGCGGCGGCGGGCGCCCGCACCGTGCGCCCTCGGCACCGCGCGACCCGTTCTTTGAGAAGCCCTACGAAACACCCGAGCGCGAAGCCGAACCCGCATGGGAAGCGGCCGCCAAGGCAGCGCCCGCGCGCGGCATATCGAGCAACATCAAATCCAAGCGCAAGGTGCCGGCGCTGTTCAAGACCGCCGAGCCGCGCTGAGGCTGCGGCAGGCCAGGGTTATCTGGGCTTCTGGGACTCGGGGCAGCGCACCTGGATCAGCTCGCGATCCTGCAGCGTGGCGCCCAGGCGCACGGCGCTGAGGCATCCGCCCCACACGCAGCCCGTGTCCGTCGACATCAGGTCGGGCCGCGACAGCCAGCCGAGCGTCGACCAGTGGCCGAACGCGATCGTTGCGCCGGCGGTTTTGCGCCCGGGTGCATCGAACCACGGCATGAAGCCTTCCGGCGCGCCGGCGGACGCGTCCTTGGCTTCGAACTCCATCTCGCCTTCGGCCGTGCAGAAGCGAAGCCGCGTCAATGCATTCACGATCGTGCGCAGCCGCGCGCGGCCGACCAGTGCGTCGTTCCACTCGGCGGGCTCGTTGCCGTACATCTCGTGCAGGAATTCCTGCGATGCCGGGCCGCGCAGTACTGCCTCGACCTCGGCAGCCAGGCCGAGCGTCTGTGCCACGCTCCACTGCGGCAGCACGCCGGCATGCACCATCAGCAAGTCGCCGCCACCCAGGCTCCGGTGCAGCGCCATCGGCTGCTGGCGCAGCCAATCGAGCAGGGCTTCGCGGTCGGGCGCCTCCAGCACGTTGCCCAGCGTGTCCTTGCGGCCAGCCTGGCGTGCGCCGTGCGCGATGCCAAGCAGATGCAGGTCGTGGTTGCCGAGCAGGCTTTGCGCCGCGCTGCCGTAGCCCTGCATCCGGCGCAGCACGCCGACCGAATCGGGGCCACGGTTGACCAGGTCCCCCAGCACGACCAGCGTGTCTCGGCTGGCCGAAAAGGCGATGAGGTCCAGAAGATGCTGCAGGGCTTCGTCGCAGCCCTGCACGTCACCGATCAAGTAAAGTGCCATGCTCCTTATTCTCTCCCGCATACATGGATGTTTTCCTGCTGGCCTTGCTGACCACGCTCAACGCGCTGTTCGCAATGTCCGAAATGGCACTTTCGACCAGTCGCCGCGCGCGCCTCGCTGCGCTGGCCGAAACGGGAGATGCTGGTGCCGCTGCGGCGCTGGAGTTGATGGAGGACCCGACGCAGTTCCTGTCGAGCGTGCAGATCGGAATCACCTCGATCGGCATGCTGAGCGGCATCGTCGGCGAAGCCGCCTTCGCCGGGCCGCTCTCGATCTGGATGCAGGAACTCGGCATGGGCGCCGGGGCTGCCAGCGTCGCCTCGACGGCAGTCGTGGTGACGTGCATCACCTTCTTCACGATCATCTTCGGCGAGCTCGTGCCCAAGCGCATCGGCCAGCTCTATCCGGAGCCGGTTGCGCGCTATGTGGCGCGGCCGATGCGTGCGCTGGCCACCGGTGCCAAGCCGTTCGTGCTGCTGCTGTCGGGCGCTACGGCGACCATACTGAAGCTGCTGCGCATCGATTCGAACGCGGCCCGCGTGATGACCGAAGAAGAGATTTCCGCCAGCCTCGAAGAGGGCGTTGACGCCGGCGTGATCGAGATGCACGAGCACCAGATGGTTCGCAACGTGTTTCACCTCGACGAACGGCGGCTCTCCTCGCTGATGGTGCCGCGCGCGGACATCGAGTGGATCGAGTCCTCGTTGACCGTGGCCCAGAGCCTGCAGAAAGTGTCGGCCGCCGGTGCGCTCAATCTGGTGCACTCGTGGTATCCGGTGTGCCGCAATTCGCTGGACGACGTGGTGGGCGTGATCAGCGTCGCGCATCTGCTCACGCTCGGCCCGGCCCACGAGGGCGCCGTCGGGCAGGTGGCGCAGCCCGCCGTCTTCGTGCCCGAAACACTGACCGGCCTCGAATTGCTGGAGCAGTTTCGCGTGCGCGCCGGCCGGCTGGTGCTGGTGGTCGACGAGTACGGCGTGGTTCAGGGCCTGATGGCGCCGCGCGACCTGCTGGAAGCCATCACCGGCGAACTGCGAACCGCGGTCCATGCAGATGCCTGGGCCCAGCATCGCGCCGATGGCGCATGGGAACTCGACGGGTTGATGCCGGTGTCAGAACTGCGCGCCCGGCTCGGCATCCGCGAGTTGCCCGAAGAGGAGCGCGGGCGCTACAACACCGTGGCAGGGCTTTTGATGTCGGTGTCGGGGCACCTGCCCGAAGTCGGCGAGCGCATCGAGTGCGCCGGCTGGTGTTTCGAGATCGTTGCCCTGGACGGCAAGCGCATCGACCGGGTGTTGGCATTCGCGACCGAGTCCGTCGACCGGCACGCCGCCTGAAGTTCAGCGCGCGGGGTGCTCGGCGCGCCACCCCAGGGCGGCACCGGCGCCCGTCGGCCAAGAGGCCGTCGCTGGCGTCTGGCATCGGTTCGGCCAGTCCGTAGCGCTGTCGATCCGATGGCGCCTGTTCGCTGCGATAGGCGCGCGACCACCAGGCCATGCCGGCGCCCACCATCGCCAAGCCGGCATCGAGCGTTTGCGCACACGTACCGTCGGTGCAGGCGGGGGGTGCCACCAGTACCTTGCAAACGGGCCGGCCGTAGCGATCGATCGGGCCGCAGTCCAGCCGCACCGCCTTGCGCTGCGTGAGCGAAGCCAGCGTGCGCTTGGCGCGTTGGCCGAACGGCTGGCCGAGCTCGGGCGCGTCGATGGCACCCAGCCGCACGACGACGGGGTAATAGGCACCGGGTTCGCCACAGCGCAGCTTGAGCGTGTCGCCGTCGCTGACTGCAACGACAAGGCAAAAAAGGGCCGAGAGCATCCCGGAAGTCTAGGCTCGGCCGGCTCGGCTCGGCTCAGCCCACCCGCACCACGGCGTCCTCCGGCAGGGTGCGCCAGACGATCCACTCGCCGATGGCGACCCGATGCGTCGGCGCCTGCGCGGGCGCAGGCGGCTCGCCGTGCTGCAGCGTCAGTTCGCGTCCGTTCAACTTCAGCACGACTTCGAAGCCGGGCCAGTGCGCGGGCACTCGCGGCGTCATCGACAGGCGGTCGCCGCGCACGGCGAGGCCGAGCAGGGTTTCGACTGCGGCCCGATGCAGCCACGCCGCCGAGCCGGTGTACCAGCTCCAGCCGCCGCGCCCCACGTAAGGCGCGGCGCCGTATATGTCGCCGGCCATGACGTAGGGCTCAAGTTCGTCGAGGCCCGCGTTCCGGATCTTCGATCGGTGCGCAGGGCTC
This sequence comes from Variovorax sp., assembly GCA_037720315.1. Classification (GTDB taxonomy): domain Bacteria; phylum Pseudomonadota; class Gammaproteobacteria; order Burkholderiales; family Burkholderiaceae_C; genus Variovorax. Next base: position 3,972 of record JBBJMS010000055.1, read on the forward strand.
AGGCCCTCGACTTTGCCAGGCCGCCTCGGTGTCGCCGCTGAGCGCCTGGGCCATCAGGGCCCACACGGCGGCATGCGCGTACTGGCCGCCGTTCTCGCGCACGCCCGGTGGATAGGCCTGGATGTAGCCCGGGCTGGGGTTCGAGCGGGCGAGCGGCGGATGCAGCAGGCGCATCAGCCCCGCCGGCTCGTCGTGCAGTTCGCCCTTCATGGCCGCAAGCGCCGGCACCGTGTGCGCGGCATCCGATGCGCCCGAGAGTACCGACCAGGCCTGTGCGATCAGGTCGATGCGGCATTCGTCGTTGGCCGACGAACCGAGCGGCGTGCCGTCGTCGAAGAAGGCACGGCGGAACCAGGCGCCGTCCCATCCGGCCTCGTGCAGCGCGGCGATCCAGCCGCGCCTTGCGGCCTGCCAGCGGCCAGCCCGCTCGCGCTCGCCGCGGGCCTCGGCCGTCGGCGCGAAGCGCTCGACCACGCTGCACAGGAACCAGGCGAGCCAGACCGATTCGCCGCGGCCCTCGTGGCCGACGCGGTTCATGCCGTCGTTCCAGTCGCCGGTGCCCATCAGGGGCAGGCCGTGCGCGCCGGTCGCGAGACTGTGATCGATGGCGCGTGCGGCATGCTCGTAGACGGTGGCGGTGCGGCTGCTGACCGGTGGCGCGTAGTAGGCGTCTTCCGCTCCGTCCGGTATGGCCGGGCCGTCGATGAAGGGCACGATCTCGTCCAGCACCGACCGGTCGGCGGTGACCTCGACGTAGTGCGACACGGCATAGGGCAGCCACAGCAGATCGTCAGAAAAATGTGTCCGCACCCCGGCACCGCCGGGCATGTGCCACCAGTGCTGCACGTCGCCTTCGGGGAACTGGCGCGCCGCATTCACCATGATCTGCTCGCGCAGCCGCAGCGGATCGGTGAGGGCGAATGCCATCGCGTCCTGCAGCTGATCTCGGAAGCCGAAGGCTCCCCCGGCCTGGTAGAAGCCGGCCTTCGACCAGAGCCGGCACACCAGCGTCTGGTAGACCAGCCATCGGTTCACGAGCGCGTCGAACAACGGATCGGGCGTGCGCACCTGCAGCCGGCCGAGCAGGTCGTCCCAGAAGCCGCGCGCCTGCGCGAGCGCCTCGGCCACGTCGCGCTGCTGCCATCGGCGAGCCATCTGCATGGCGGCCTCCGCGCTGTCGGCCTGGCCGAGCATGAAGGTGAAGGAGACGCTTTCCCCAGCGGCAACTTTGAACTCGCCGGCCACTGCGGCGCAGGCATCGAGCCCGCTGCCCGCGCGCTGCGCCAGGTCGCGGGGCAATTCGATACGGCCGCGGCCGGCGAAGAACTCGCTGCGGTCGCAGGTCCATTGAATGACGCCCTTCAGGCCCGCCAGCTGCACGAAGCCGGTGCTGCCGCCGAAGCCGGCGCTCGATTCGCGCTGCTGGCCGAACACGGCGGGCAGGTCTTCGGGCTTCCAGGTGTGGACGGTGCGCCGCTCGCCGCGTGCGGCGCCGAGCTGCCATTCGACCATCGCCAGCGCGCGCAGCCGGCGGTTGCCGCTGCCGGTGTTGCGCACGTTCACTTGCACCAGCTTCATCCGTTCGTCGCGGTCCGCGAAGAAGGTGGTTTCGAGCTGCATGCCGCCGTGCGACGTTTCGAACACCGTGTAGCCCTGGCCGTGCCGCACGCGATGCGTCGCGGCGCTTTTGCCGCGGCTGGCCGGCGTGAGTGCGAGCAGCGTGCCGGCGTCGAGGTCCTGCAGCATGTAGTGCTCGAAGGCCGGGTCTTGCACCGGGTCGTTGGACCAGGGCGTGAGCTGGTGCTGTCGGCTGTTGACGGCCCAGGTGTAGCCGTTGCCCGACTCGGACACCTGAAAACCGAAGGATGCGTTGGCGATGACGTTGACCCACGGCCTTGCGGTGCGGCGGTTCGCATCGACGTCGAAGCGGAACTCGCCGCTCGCCGCATCGAAGCCATCCGGCAGCGCGTTCGACGGGGCAGCGATCGCCACCGGTCGAGCGGCAACGGCCGCTGCCGATGCGCCGCGCGGCTCGGCAACTGCTGCAGCCGGCTTGGCGGCCGGCTCGCGCAGCGCAGCGATCTGCAATTCGAGCGAGCGGCCGTCGGCGGTGAACACCGCCCGCGCCAAGCTCGACAGGGCCGCTTTTTCGGATGGTGCCACCTCATGGTCGCGCAGCAGGTAGAAGCCCGCCGCATCGTTGCGCGGGAAGCTGTTCTGCGTCTGTTGTATGACGCGAGCTCTCAACGCCTCGATCTCCCTTTGAAGCGGCATCAGGTACGAGTTGGGCTCGCCATTGAGCACGACCAGGTCGCAGGCGACGCCGCCGAAGCCCCACCAGGGCTGGGCGCGCAGCAGCGTGTCGATCAGGCCCCGCCCGGCCATGGAGTGAACGGCGACCAGCACGATCGGCTTGTCGCCCGAGATGCCGAAGCGCCAGAGCTGACGCAGGTCGATCTGGCCGCGGTCGCGCATCGCGCGCGGCGTTGTGTAGGTCAGGATCGTCGTCAGGTCCTGCAGAGCCAGGTTTTCCGCCGGATCGATGCTGAGGTCGCGCAGCCGCACTTGCGCCAGCGTGGCTGCCATTCGCATGGCCCGCTCGACGTGCATCGGCTGCAGGTAGCGGTCGATAGAAGGCATCAGCGCGTCGACGTTGTCGTCGCAGGCGGTGGCGAAGGTCACGCGCGCCGTTGCGCCGGGTGCGATGGCGAGCCGCACGCGCAGGCACGCGACCGGGTCGAGGCCGTTCACCGGCGCGCCGTCTTGCGCGAGTGGCTGCGCGTCGAGCGCCGGCGACGCGAGGCTGCGGTTGCGGCCGATGAAGGCCCTGCGATCGGTGATGCAGTCGACGCCGAGTACCTGTGCGTCGACGGATGCGACGAAACGCGCCGCGGCCACTACGGGGTCGCCATGCAGCCGTGGCTTGCGCCACATGAGGAGCGCCCGCCATCGCGGCTCCCACCGGCTTTCGACGAACAGGTTGGCGAAGGCCGGATGCGCCTCGTCGGCCTTCGGATTGGAGAGCACCGGTTCGAAGTACGAGATGAGTTCGAGCGTGCGCATCTCGCTGCCGGTGTTGTGCAGCGCGACGGTGCGCAGCTCGGTCCCGTCCTCCGGGCTGATCAGCACCGTGGTGCGCGCCTGCAGGCCGGGCCCTGCGGCGTCGAACTGCACCTGGTCGGCCAGAAAGCGCGCGCGGTAGCGCCAGCCTGCGCCCGGCGCAGGCAGTGCGGTCAACGAGCTGAGCGTGCCGTCCGCCTGGTCGCGCACGTAGAAGAAGGTGCCGTAGGCGTCGCGCAGCGGATCGTCGCGCCAGCGGCTCACGTTGAACGACCGCCAGCGGCTCACGCCGGCACCGTTGGCCCGCAGTGCGACGGTGTAGCGGCCATTCGACAGCAAGTGCGTGGGCTGGAAGCCGGCCTCCATTGGGTCGACCACGCGCGGCTGGAACACCGGCGGCGCTTCCCCGGTGGCGGGCTCGGGTGGCGTGCGCGGGTCGGCGCTGCCGATGATCTGCCGCGGGGTGCGCTCGTGCAGCAATACGTCGTGCGCCTGCACCAGCGGCGCACTGCCGAACCAGCGGCGCGGCGCACCGTCGCACACCACATTGCAAAGCGCCACCAGCGACATGCCCTGGTGGTGCGCCATGACATTGCGCACCACGGTGAAGGGCTGGCCCTCGGGCTGGCGCGAAGCGGTGAAATCGACGGCATCGAAAAAGCCGAACTCGCCGCGCGCGTCGAGCGATTCGAGCAGCTGCAAATTGGCCACGGCATCCGCTGGAGCGACGAGGACGGCCATCACGCAGGCATAGGGTGCCACCACCCGGTCGGGGGGCGGGGGGCGCCGCCGGGCGGGGCGCGGCCCGCCGCCGGGCGGATTGGTCGCCAGCGAAGGTCCTGCGCGAAATAGGCCGATTCCGAAATCCCCCACGGCATGCTCAGCGCCTTGCCGAACGCCTGCTGCTCGCAGACGGCGGCCAGGTTGGCGACCTGCAGCAGCCCGCCCAACGGCTCCGCCATCACCAGCGTGGGCATCAGGTACTCGAACATCGAGCCCGACCAGGACTTCAACCCCGGGCGCACGCCGACCGACAGGAAGGGGCGGCCGAGCGCCATCCAGTGGCGCCGCGGCACGTCGCCCTTGGCGATGGCAAGGAAGCTCAGCAGGCGCGACTCGGAGGCGAGCAGGTCGTAGTAGCTGGCGTCGAGCACGTTGTCCTCGACCCGCAGTCCGATGTGGAACAGGTGACGCCGGGCGTCGTAGAGGCCGCGGAAATCCATGCCCGCGCACAAGGCGTCGCAGCGCCGTGCAACCGCTTCCAGCGCCTCGGCCGCGGCGCCCTCGGCCGCGAAGCTGCGGCAGGCCTGCGCAACGGCCAGCAGGTGACCGGCGAGATTGCCGCTGTCGACGCTCGACACGTATGCCGGCGGCAGCATGCGCAGAGACTGCGTGTCGTACCAGTTGTAGAGATGGCCGTTGTGCTTGTCGAGGCGATCGACCGCATCGAGCGTGAGCACCAGCCGCGAAGCCAGCGCGTTGCTGTCGATCCAACCGAACTCTCGGGCGCAGCAGCTCGCAAGCAGGTACATGCCGATGTTGGTCGGGGAGGTCCGGTGCGCGATCGTCGGTTCGGGTTCGAGCTGCAGGTTGTCGGGGGGCAGATGGTTGTCTTCGGCGCCCACTGCATGCTCGAAGAAGCGCCAGGTGTCGCGCGCCAGCGTCTCCATGTAGCGGCGGTGCTCTGCGTCCGGCGCACCGTCGGCTTCGCCCGGCACGCGGCTGCTCCACCATGCGAGCATGGGGGCCAGCGCCCAGAGCACGAACAGCGCAACGCCGAGCCAGGGATAGGGACTCCAGAAGACGGCTGCAACGGCAAGCGCAGTGCAGATCGCGCTGCTCGCCGCGGCTGCGCGCAGGAAGGGGGCGAGCTGGTAGCGCGCCTGGGCCTGCGCCTGGGCGGCAGTGGTCCATTCGAGCAGGCTGCGCCGGCTCACGACCAGGCGCCAGGCGGCGCGCGCGGTGGCATCCAGCAGCAGCCGGGTCTGCTCGGCAAGCTGCGTGAACTGCCACGCGGCGCCGGCCATGGCGCGCAGCAGCTCGGTTGCGCCGACATCGAAGAAGTGCCGCAGCGCGATGCCGCGCCGGGTCGGCACCAGGCCGGCCAGCGCGCCGAGCAGGGGGCCGAGCACCAGCGCCGCTGCGACGGCCGAAAGCGCCCACGACACCGGAAGCGAACCGGTGAAGACGACCCACGCCAGCAATGCGGCCGACGCCGGCACCACCAGGGCACGGCGCTGGTTGTCGGCCATCTTCCAGAGGCCGAGCGCGTCGATGCCGAAGCGCCGCGCGCGCAGCATCAGCGGCAGCAGCTGCCAGTCGCCGCGCGTCCAGCGGTGCACGCGCGAGGCGGCCACACCTGCGTGATGCGGATGATCCTCGATCAGCACCAGGTCGCTCACCACCGCGCAGCGCGCGACTGCGCCTTCGAGCAGGTCGTGGCTGAGCACCGAGCCGTCGGGCAGGCGGCGATCGAGCGTTGCATGGACCGCGCGAACATCGAGCAGGCCCTTGCCCGTGAAGGAGCCGGTGCCGAAGACGTCCTGGTAGATGTCGGACGCGCCGCTGCTGTACGGGTCCAGGCCGCACTGGCCGGCGAACATCCAGTGGAAGAAGGAGCGCTCGTCGCGTGCCGGAAAAGGCGTGACGATGCGCGGCTGGAAGATGCCGAAGCCGTCAACCACGCGGCGGCTCGCGGGGTCGATCTGCGGCGCGTTCAGCGGATGCGCGGCGACCGCCACCAGCTCCCGCAGCACGCCGGGCGGCAGGCCGGTATCGCTGTCGAGCGTCATGACGTAGGCAACGTGCGCCGCCAGCGCCGCACCGTCGGCCGACGGCAGGAAGCCGCTCGCATCGCCTGCGGCCAGGCGCCGCAGCAGCATCTCGAGCTTGCCGCGCTTGCGTTCCCAGCCCATCCAGCGCCGTTCGGTTTCGCACCAGGTGCGTGGCCGGTGCAGCAGCACGAAGCGCGCCGGTGCGCCAGGGGCTGCAGGATAGGCAGTGTTGAGCGCCGCGATGCGCTGCAGCGCATCGTCCAGCAACGCGGCATCGCCGGGCATCGAAGCCGCGTCGGCATCGGCCCAGTCGCTCAGCAGTGCGAACTGCGCATGGTCTTCGCGGTTGGCAAGCCAATGCAGTTCGAGCCGATGCGCGAGCTGTGCGTTGGCCGCGACCGAAGTCAGGAGCGAGGGCACGGCGACCAGGACGCGGTGCACATCGGGGATGCCGTGCGTGAAGTCGAGCCGCGGCAGGGGCTGGACACGGGTCGACTCGGCGACGATGCGATGCACCAGCGCGATCACCGCTTCCGACAGCGGCAACGCCAGAAGAACCAGCGCGACGGCCGTGCGCCAGTCTGCGCCGGGTCCGCCGGGGCGATCCAGGCCGTGAACCGCGGCCGCGAGCAGCAGTGCCGTGCCGAGGACGATCGTCGCCCCATACGCCACGGGACGCCAGTTGCGCAGCATGCCCCGCGCGGGGATGCGCGCAGCAGTGCCGGCTTGCGCCGGTGCAAGGGCCGCGACCAGCTGCGGTCGGCCGCGACCGAAGAGATGGAAGCCCGCAGTGCGCTCGGAAGCCATCGCATCGGGCGCCGCATTGCGGGCCCGTTGCACCACCGCCTGCGCCACCTCGCGCTCCGAGCGCCGGCTGGTGCGCGCGATCTGCTCCATCGCGTGGGTGATCTGCTGGCGGGTGAGTTCGCTCTCGCTCGAGAAGCTGGGCAGCTCCCGCAGCACGCGCAGCGACCGGCTGACCGGCTCGATCAGTTCGGCCCATTCGACCTGGCCGATCAGGCGCAGCGTGGTGATGATGTTGCCGACGGTGAGGTTTGCGGCCGCCTGCGCCGTCTGTGCCTCGGAGATCAGCGACGGCCCGTTGGGACAGTGCTGTTCGGTCCATTTCGTCAGCGCCGGCGCCGCGTCGCCATGCTCCACCGGCAGGCGCTGCCACAACTGCGTGAGATAGCTTTCCTGCATGCCGCGGCTCTGCAGCGCACGGTAGAGCACGTCCAGATCCTGCGACGACAGCGAGTCGGCCGCGTCCCAGACTGCATGGGCGACCTCGCGCGCAACTTTGCTCTGGGCAATGCTTTCGGCCACGCGCCGAAGGTTTTCAAGCAGCACCACGCGCAGCGTGGTCGGCAATGCCCACAGTTCGCCGAGCGTGAGCTCGTCGATGTCCTGGTAGGCGTCGAGAAAGGCGGTGAACAGCTCGTTGTTGAGCACGCTGTCGGTGTGGGCCACGTAGGCCCAGGCGATGCCGTAGACGCGCGGCAAGCCGGCCAACGGCTGCGCGGCCAGCTTGGGAAGGCGGGCGTAATAGCTGCGCGGCACGCCTTCGCGGATCTGCTGCAGTTGTGCCTCGACCAGATGGAAATTGTCGAGCAGCCATTCGGCCGCCGGCGTGACGTAGCGCCCGCTCTGCGAGATCAGCGCGATGTAGTCGAAGGCGCTTCGCAGCGACTCGAGGTTGCGGTCGACGCGTGGAAAGAAGGGTTGTGTCTCGCTGCGGAAATCATCGTCGCGGATGACCTGTGCGCGTGCGAGGCTGTGGCCGTGCTGTTCGAATCGTTGGGCGCCGAAGAGCTCTGCGCGGATCGGAGGTTCGACCGCTTCGTGCGTGCCGAGAAGAAGATGGCGTGCGTAGCTGCTGAGGGTGTCGAGCCGGTCGACGACCGCTGCGGCGCTCAAGCGATTGCGAACAGTCCGATGCCTAGCACCACCACCAGGCAAGCCATGGTCACGATGCGGCCGGCTACCGCCGAGCGAACGTGCTGCAGCTTGCTGCGCACCGAGAACCAGCGCCCGTGTTCCCGGGCGCAATGGCGCATGTGCAGTGCCAGTGCATCGACGTCGGTGCTGACAAAGTCGACCTGTGGACATATAAGCGACTGGGATGAAGACATGGCGGGGTTCCTGTGAACGAGCATGCGGGCCGGCGTTCGATGACGCTGGTTATCGCAGACTGTTGGATTTGAGCTACAGGGTACTCTTCATCCGGAGTTGCCCCCATGTCTTATTTTCCAGGGCTGGCGTAGGAAGCGGCGTACACGCCCTGTTCAACCGGTGTTTCGCAAGCCCGCCGCCACGCCGTTGATCGACATGTGGATGCCGCGCTGCAGGCGGTCGTCGTGCTGCCCCGCGCGCCAACGACGCATCAGTTCGATCTGCAGGTGATGCAGTGGATCGATGTACGGAAAACGAAGCCGCACCGAGCGCTGCATGTCGGCATTGCCCTGGAGCCGCTGCTTCGCGCCCGTGATCAGCGTCAGCGCGTCGGAAGTGCGGTGCCACTCGGCCTCGATCATCGAAAACACCTTCTGGCGCAGTTTGCGATCGATCACCAGCTCGGAATAGCGCGATGCCAGCGCCAGGTCGCTCTTGGCCAGCACCATGTCCATGTTCGACAGGAGGGTGCTGAAGAAGGGCCATTGCGCATACATCCGCTGCAGAAGCGCCTGCCGTTCCTTGCGCGCGGCCGCGGTGCCGGCGGCGGCGAGAAAATTTTCGATTGCCGCACCGAAGCCGTACCAGCCCGGAAGCGTCAGGCGGCACTGGCCCCAGCTGAAGCTCCACGGCACGGCACGCAGGTCTTCGATGCTGCGACTCGGATTGCGCGAGGCGGGGCGGGAGCCGATGTTGAGTTCGGCAATCTCCCGGATCGGCGTGGCGCTGAAGAAGTAGTCGGCGAAGCCCGGCGTTTCGTAGACCAGCGCGCGGTAGGCCGACATGCTGGCCGACGACAGCTCGGCCGCGGCGGCAAGGAAAGCGGCCGGCGCCGCCTTGCCCGCGGGCAGCAGCGTGGCTTCTAGCGTGGCCGCGACCAGCGTTTCGAGATTGCGCCGGCCGATCTCGCGGTTGGCGTATTTCGAACCGATTACTTCGCCCTGCTCGGTCAGGCGCAGTTGGCCGCGCACCGTGCCGGGTGGCTGCGCAAGGATGGCCTGGTAGCTCGGGCCGCCGCCTCGGCCAACGGTGCCGCCGCGGCCGTGGAACATGCGCAGCCGTATCGGCGCCGCGCCTTTGCTGCCGGCGTTGAGCTGGTCGAACAGCGCCACCAGCGCCAACCCGGCACGGTACAGCTCCCAGTTGCTGGTGAAGATGCCGCCGTCCTTGTTGCTGTCGCTGTAGCCGAGCATCACGTCCTGCTCGGCGCCCGAGCGCCGCACCAGCGCATGGATGCCCGGCAGCGCATAGAAGGCCCGCACGATCGGCGCGGCATTGCGCAGGTCCTCGATGGTTTCGAACAGCGGCACCACGATCAGGTCGCAGGTGGCGTTGTCATCGAGGGATCCGCGCAGCAGGCCGACTTCCTTTTGCAGCAGCAACGCCTCGAGCAGGTCGCTCACGGTTTCTGTGTGGCTGATGATGTAGTGGCGGATGGCCGCAGCGCCGTAGCGCGTGCGGGCCGTGCGCGCCGCCGCGAAAATGGCGAGCTCGCTATGCGCCAGCGGCGAGTATTCGGCGTCGGGCACGCGCAGCGGCCTTGCATCGTCGAGCAATCGCAGCAGCAGCGTCTGCTTGGCGTCTTCCGCCAGCGCTGCGTAGGCCGGCTCGATGCGCGCGGTGGCGAGCAGTTCGGCCACCACCGCTTCGTGCTTGTCGGAACTCTGCCGCAGGTCGACCGTCGCCAGGTGGAAGCCGAAGACTTCGACAGCACGGATCAGCGTGCCGAGGCGCTGTGCGACCAGCAGCCGACCGTGCTTGTCGGCCAGCGAATCCGCGATCGTGTGCAGGTCGACCAGGAACGCCTGCGCATGGGGGTATGGGTTTTGCGGGGCGATCGCATGGCGCGCCGCTTCGCCGCCGGTCAGTTCGCGCAGGGTGGCCGCGAGGCGTGCGTACATGCCGGTCAGCGCGCGGCGGTAAGGCTCGTCCTGCCGGTGTTCGCTGGCGTCGGGCGAACGCTCGGCCAGCGCCTGCATTTCAACCGACACATCGACCAGGGAAGCCGACAGCGACAGCTCGCCGCCCAGGTAGTGCACTTCGGTCAGATAGTGGCGCAGCACCATCTCGGACTGGCGGCGCAGCGCGTATTCGAGCGTGTCGGCGGTGACGTTCGGATTGCCGTCGCGGTCGCCGCCGATCCATTGGCCCATGCGCAGGAAAGGCGCGACGGCGGGCAGCGCGCCGCCCTGGCCCAGGGCGCTTTCGAGATCGGCATAGACGCGCGGAATCTCGCGCAGGAAGGTGGCCTCGTAGTAGCTCAACGCGTTCTCCACCTCGTCGGCCACGGTGAGCTTGGAAAAGCGCAGCAGCCGGGTCTGCCAGAGCTGGGTGACGCGGGTACGGATCTGCGTTTCGTTGTCGGCGTACTGGTGCGGCGTGAGCGCGTCCTTGGCCGCCGCAAAGGCATGCTGGCGCAACTGAATTTCTTCGCGCGCGGTCAGCAACTGTGCCACGGCACGCTCGGCATCGAGGATGCTCTTGCGCTGCACCTCGGTCGGGTGCGCCGTGAGCACGGGCGACACATAGCTGTGCGCGAGCGATTCGACCACCGCCTCTGCCGTGATGCCGGCTTTTCGGATGCGCGCCAGCGCGGTCTGCAGGCTGCCCTGGGCGCTGATGCCGGCGCGCTCGGCCTCGGTGCGTCGGCGGATCTGGTGCCGGTCCTCGGCCAGGTTGGCGAGGTGGCTGAAATAGGTGAAGGCGCGAATCACCCGCACGGTTTCGGCGGCGCTCAAACCCTTGAGCAGGTTCTTGAGCGCCCGGTCGGCTGCCTGGTCGGCATCGCGTCGGAACGCCACCGACAGGGTGCGGATCTTTTCGACCAGCGCGAAGGTGGCTTCGCCTTCCTGCTCGCGGATCACATCGCCGAGGATGCGGCCGAGCAGGCGGATGTCGTCGATCAGCGGTTGATCTTCATTCTTCCGGCGGCGCGGCGCTGCTGCTGCGGGGGGGCTTTTCTTCATCTGGCGTGCTCCTCGTCGAACCCATGGGCAAGCGTTGTTGCGATGCAACATGCTAGCATTCCGGCCCTTCCCCGACCTACACGTTTCACCCGGAAAGCGGCCTTGAGCAACATCGTCATCGCCACGCGCGAAAGCCGCCTTGCCCTGTGGCAGGCAGAGCATGTCAAGAGCCTGCTCCAGCGCCACGGCCACACCGTCGAACTGCTCGGCATGACCACGCGCGGCGACCAGATCCTCGATCGGTCGTTGAGCAAGGTCGGCGGCAAGGGCCTGTTCGTGAAAGAGCTCGAACTCGCGCTAGAAGAAGGCCGTGCCGACATCGCGGTGCATTCGCTCAAGGATGTTCCGATGGATCTGCCCGATGGCTTTGCGCTGGCCTGCGTGCTGGAGCGCGAAGACCCGCGCGATGCATTGGTGTCGCCGCGGCATGCCTCACTCGACGCGCTGCCGCAGGGCGCGGTGGTCGGCACTTCGAGCCTGCGCCGCGTGGTGCTGCTGCGCGCCTTGCGCCCTGACCTGCGGATCGAGCCCCTGCGCGGCAACGTCGACACGCGTTTGCGCAAGCTCGACGAAGGCCAATACGACGCGATCGTCCTGGCCGCGCAACGTATGGCTCGGTCTCAACCGCATCCGCACAGCGTCGAACCCGACCTCATGCCGCCTGCCGCCGGGCAGGGCGCGCCGCATCGAAGTGCGCGCCGACCGCGCCGATCTGCTGGGCATCCTCGCGCCGCTACAGCACAGCGGCGACTGGCTCGCCACCGCCGCCGAACGGGCCGTAAGCCGCGCCATGGGCGGCAGCTGCTCGATGCCGCTCGCCGCGCATGCCCGCTGGCAGCCCGGCGGCGAACTGCGCATCGATGCCGCATGGGGCGACCCGGATTGCGCGGCGCCGCTGGTCGAGGTGCACGCGGTGGCCCAAGTCGCCGACTTTGCGCAGGCCGGTGCGCTCGGCGTGCACGCCGCGCAGCTGCTGCGCGCAGGGACATGAAACACCCCCGAAGCGCCTGCGGCGCCTCCCCCTCGAGGGGGCGATACCTGCGGCCCGGCGGAGCCGGTTCCGTGGTATCCCTGGAATTAGGCCGCGCCGGTTTCATGCATTGCGGGTCACACTACCGCGCGATGGAGCACTGAGATGCCTTGCGCGAAGGCGATCGTCACGCGCCCTGCGCGCGAAGCGGTGCGCTGGGTCGTAGCGCTGCATGATGCCGGCATCGATGCGATAGCGCTGCCGCTGATCGCGATCGAGCCGACCGATGATCGGACCGGTCTTCGCGACGCACGTCGACGAATGGGCGAGTACGCGGCGCTCATGTTCGTGAGCGCCGCGGCCGGCGAGCACTTTTTCCGATGCGGCCGGACCGGTCGCCGCGCCCGCGATTCAGCGCCTGGGCCACCGGCCCTGGAACCGCCGCGCGCTGCTGCAGGCTGGCGTGCCCGCCAGCGCCATCGATGCGCCGTCCGGCGATGCCGCCCAGTTCGATTCAGAAGCGCTGTGGACGAAAACGCGTGCGCAGCTGCGCCCCGGCACGCGCGTGCTGATGGTGCGCGGCGGCGACGCGGCCGGACAGCCCACCGGCCGAGACTGGCTGGCCCGTGAAATCGCAGCGGCCGGAGGCGTCTGCGACACGGTGGTTTCATACCGGCGCCTGCCTGCGCTCTTCGGCGAAGCCGAGCGGCTTGTGGCGGTCGAAGGTGCGGCCGGGCATGCGATCTGGTTGTTCAGCAGTTCGGAAGCCGTCGCCAACCTGCGCCGCGCGCTACCCGTAACCCATTGGGGTTCGGCGCGCGCCATTGCCACTCATCCGCGCATCGCACAAGCAGCGCGTGAGGCGGGTTTCGGCGACGTGCGCGTCACGCTCGGCCACACCTGGCGGCGCTGGTCGCGTCGATGAATCCGACCGATGAGCGACGCCTCCGTTTTGACTGAAGCCATGCATGAACCACCGGCGGGCGGTGCCGCGGTCCCGGCAGTGCTGCAGGAGCATCCGTCGGCGGCATCGGCCCTGCTGTCCAAGGTCTTGTTCGCACTGCTGGCGGGTGTCGCGGTGCTTGCGCTGGTGATCGGCCTCGTGCTCTGGCAGAAGGTCGCCGGCATGCAGGAACAGCTTGCACGCCAGAGCGCCGATTCGCTGGCGCAGTCGCTCGAGGCGCGTACCCTCGCACGCGAGGCTCACGAGGTCGTGCGCGATACGGCGGCCCGGCTCGCCCTCAACGAAACCCGCGTCGCCGAAGTTGCACTGCAACGCTCGCAGCTAGAAGAACTGATGCAAAGCCTGTCGCGCTCCCGTGACGAGAACCTGGTGGTCGACATCGAGTCGGCAGTCCGGCTGGCGCTTCAGCAGGCTCAGGTGACCGGCAACGTGCAGCCGCTGCTGGCCGCCTTGCGTGCCGGCGACCTGCGCATCGCGCGCGCATCGCAGCCGCGGCTTGCGCCACTTCAGCGCGCAATGCAACGCGACGCAGACCGCCTGCGCGCCAGTGCCAGTGCGGACAGCAGCGAAGCGCTTCAAAAACTCGACGAGCTGATGCGCAGCGTGGACGAGCTGCCACCGCTCAATGCAGTGGCGATGCGCGGCACGGGCTTGAACCCCTGGCAAGCCGACCCGTTGCCCGCGGATGCGCCATGGTGGCACCGGCTGGTGCGTTTGGTGCAGAACGAAGCGCGCTCGCTGCTGCGCGTTGGGCGCATCGAACGGCCCGAAGCCGTGCTGCTCGCGCCGGACCAGACTTTTTTCCTGCGCGAGAACCTCAAGCTCAAGTTGCTCAGCGCGCGCCTGGCGCTGCTGTCGCGACAGGTAGATACCACCGGCACCGAACTCGCCGCCATCTCGGCCGCACTGAACCGCTATTTCGATCCCGCCTCGCGTCGCGTCCAGGCCGCGGCCACGCTGGTGCAGCAGCTTCAAGCGCAGGTCAGGACGAGCGAGCCTCCGCGCATCGACGAGACGCTGGCTGCGCTCGCCACGGCTGCGGCTGGCCGCTAGCCGGAACCGGTCGACCCATGCGCGCGGCACTCTGGTTCCTTGCTCTCTTCGGCATCGCTGCCGCAGTGGCGCTGTTCGCCGGCAACAACCAGGGAACCGTCACCGTCTTCTGGCCGCCCTGGCGGGTCGATCTTTCTCTCAATCTGGTGCTGTTGATTCTGCTGGCGGGTTTCGTGCTGCTGCATGTGGCGCTGCGCGGCCTGTCGGCACTGTTCTCGCTGCCCAAGCAGGCACGGCAATGGCGGCTGCAGCAGAAGGAGCGCGCCCTGCATGCGGCCCTGCTGGACGCGCTGGCGCAATTGCTCGCCGGGCGCTTCTCGCGTTCGCGCAAGGCTGCGCTGGCTGCATTGGCGCAGGAGCGAACGCTGGCTGCGCTCGATGCCCGGCTGCCGCAGGCCCAGCAAGTGCGGGTGCTCTCGCACCTGCTTGCCGCAGAAAGCGCGCAGGCCTTGCAGGACCGGCCGGCGCGCGACGCCCATCTGCAGCAGGCGCTTAACGAGAGCACCGAGCGCGGCGCACTCGCGAGTCCCGAAACGCGCGAAGGCGTGCAGTTGCGGGCCGCGCGCTGGGCGTTGGACGACCGCGATGCCCAGGCTGCGCTGGCCCGGCTCGAAGAGCTGCCACAAGGCGCGCAGCGCCGCACGCTTGCATTGCGGCTGCGGCTGAAGGCGGCGCGCCAGGACCGGCGCACGCTCGAGGCACTCGAAACCGCACGGCTGCTGGCCAAGCACCGGGCTTTCTCCGAAGCCGCGGCGCAAAGCATCGTGCGCGGTTTGGCGACCGAATTGCTTTCGGGCGCGCACGACCCGGCACAGCTGCTGCGTGCCTGGGGCGAACTCGAGGCCTGGGAGCGAGACATGCCGGAGATTGCGATTCATGCGGCGCAGCGCATGGTCTTGCTGCGCGGCGATCTCGCGATGGCTCGCGCTTGGCTGCTGCCGGTGTGGGAGCGCATGGTTTCGCAGCCGCGCAGCCTCGGGGATTCGCAGCGCATGAAGCTCGTGCTCGGGCTTGAGGCGGGGCTCGACTCGGTCGACGCCGACTGGCTGGCGCGCATCGAGGCGGCTCAGCAAAGCAATCCGCGCGATCCCAACCTGCAGTACCTGGCGGGCATGACATGCATGAAGCGTCAGCTGTGGGGTAAGGCACAGCAACTGCTTACGCAAGCCAGTCTCGGCCTGCAGGACCCCGGGCTTCAGCGACGCGCCTGGCAGGCGCTGGCGCAACTCGCCGAGGCGCGCGAAGACGCTAGCCAGGCGGCGGCTGCCTGGAAGCGCG
>JBBJMS010000056.1:0-19185 GCA_037720315.1 Variovorax sp.
TGCCCATGGCCGACCTGGCGAGCCGCTTGACGTAGACGCCGAGCGCACCCGGCGTGTCGTGGTCGATGCGCTCCACCTGCTGGCGCAGCGCGTCGCTCTAGGGCGCACCGTGCGCCGCGCTAGCGCTCAGAAGCAGGATGCAAAGGACTGACGACTGCCAGCGCATTGCAAGACGGTGCATCGGGGATTCCCTTGGTTAGCAGGCCGGACTTGCAGACGGCGGCGCCGACCTGCATCAGGACGGATTCCGCGCGGTCGAGCGAGGGTTCTTCGCGGGTGCAGGCGACGACGACGACGCGGCGGTCCGGTCCGAACTCGGGCACCTGCACGATGCCGGCGTCGCACACGCGGCGGCGCTGCGTGCCGGTCTTGTGCGCAAGCGGACATGCGGCGGCAGGCCCGCCTTCAGCCGCTGCGCCCCGGTCGCGATGCGTTCCATCAGCGTCAATAGGTAAGCGGTGTACTTGGGCGTCAGCGCCTTGCCTTCGGCAAGTTGCGAAAGCAGCTCGCCGTAGGCGTCCACGCGCCCCGAGTTCAGCTCGCCTGCGTAGTAGGCGTTGTAGGCGGCGTTGAGCGTCGGCAGCCGGAAGCGCTCGACCGGCGTGTCGACCAGCAGCGAGAGGAACTGCAGGCGTTCCGCATCGCTGCGCTGCCGATACAGCGACAGCAGATCCGCGCCGACCAGGCGATCGGTGCCCGGCACGAGCTGGCCGTAGATCTGCCGGCGGACTTCGCCAAGGCTGGTGATACGCCGGATTCCTTCCGGTACGAGCGACGCGACCAGCGCATTCACTTCGGCGACGCCGACCAGTTCGATCAGCATGTCGCTGGCGGTGTTGTCGCTGTAGATGATCATCTGCTCCAGCAGGAAGCGGATGCTCAAGGGCGCGCCGACGGGATGGCTGTTGGTCCGGCCAGCGCCGTCGACGTAGTCGGCAGCGCGCAGCGTGAGGCTGGTGTCGAGCGTGTACTGCCCGCGCTCCACGCCGCGCAGCACGGCCATCGCGACCGGCACTTTCACCATCGATGCCAGGTACCACTGCTGCTCGGCCCTGTGGGAGGCGCATGCGCCGGTGGAAAGGTCTCGCACATACACGCCGACCCCGCCGCGATGCTGCGCATCGATCGTGGACAACTCGGCGGTCAGCCGTGCGCTCCACGCATTCGGATCGGCGGCCGACGCACAGCCCAGCCCGCACGCAAGCACGCCTGCTGCGACCCGCCGCCAAGCCGTGGAGGCAGCGAGCTTCAGCAGGCGGACGGGAACCGCGACAGACATGGGTGGGAAGTCAGTCGACCCGTTTTTGCACCAGCTTGATCACGCTCGAGAAATCGAGCGCACCATGCCCAGCAAGGCTGTGGGCTGCATAAAGACTGCGCGCCATGCCACCGAGCGGCGTGGCGGCGCGCACCGCGGCCGCGTTCTCCTGCGCGAGGCCAAGGTCCTTGAGCATCAGGTCGGTGCCGAAGCCGCCGGCATAACCCTTGGAAGACGGTGCCGCTTCCATCACGCCGGGCAGCGGATTGTATTTTTCGAGCGCCCAGTTGCCGCCCGAACTGCGCCGCATGATCTCCGACAGCACCTTCGGATCGAGCCCGTTGGCAACACCGAGTGCAATCGCTTCCGACGTGCCGATCATCAGGATGCCGAGCAGCATGTTGTTGCAGATCTTGGCCGTTTGGCCGGCGCCCGCTTCGCCCGCATGGAAGATGTTGGCGCCCATTTTTTCGAGCACTGGACGTGCCCGCTCCAGGTCGGCCTGCGAGCCGCCGACCATGAAGGTCAGCGTGCCCGCGATGGCGCCGCCGGTGCCGCCGGACACTGGCGCATCGATCACCGCAATGCCGCGCCGCCCACCTGCCTCGGCGACCTTGCGTGAAGTCGCGGCGGCGATGGTGCTGCTGTCGATCACCAGCGTGCCCGGCGCGATCTTTTCCAGCAGTCCGTCGCTGCCGAGGTAGAGCCTCTCGACATGCGCGCTGGCAGGCAGCATGCTGATTACCACCTCGGCGCCCTCGAGCGTGCCCACAGCCGATGCTGCTACGCCGAGGCCTTGCGCGGCCAGTTTGCTGCAGGCCTCCGCCGACAGGTCGAACACGCTCAGGCCGTGGCCGGCCTTGTGCAGGTTCAGGGCCATCGGGCCGCCCATGTTGCCCAAGCCGATGAATGCGATCTTCATGTTGTCTCCGTCGTTCCTGAGGTGGTCAAACCAGCGCCGCAAGTTCGCCCGGCATCTCGCCGCGCGCACGCAGGTGGTCTTCGATAAAGGCCGGTGTGATCTCTTGCAGCGTGGCCGGGTTCCACGCCGGTTTGCGGTCCTTGTCGATCAGCACCGCCCGGATGCCTTCGGCAAAGTCCTGGTGCGCGCAAACGCCCAGCGAAGCCTGGTCTGCGAGACGGAACACCTCTGCCAGCGACATGCGGTGCACGCGCTGCCAGAGCTCGAACGACAACGCAGCCGAACTCGGTGCGCCCTTGACGAAGTTGTTGGCGGCGGCCTGAAGCCATGCATCGTCGGAACGCAGGTCGCGCAGGCGCCGGTCGATGTCGAGCAGGTCATCGCCTGCCATCAGTTCGTTGATGGCGTCGAAATGCTCGCGTACCTTCGATGTCTGCCGCTCGGCGCCTTCGCCGGCCGCAGCGAGAAGGCGCGACAAGACCGCGCGGTCGGCCTTGGCCTCGCCCCGCCATTCGGCCCCGGCAATGCCTTCGAGCACCCGGGCCTTGCGCTCGTGCGGCACCGCGACGTCGGCGAAGCCGCAGAAGATCGCATCGGCCGCGTTGAGCGGGGCCGCAGTGAGCGCGAGGAACAGGCCGACCCTGCCAGGCGCGCGGCGCAGGAACCAGCTGCCGCCGACGTCGGGGTAGAGGCCGATGTTGATCTCCGGCATCGCGATGCGGCTCTGCAGCGTCACCACCCGGTGCGAGGCGCCGACCATCAAGCCCACGCCGCCGCCCATCACGATGCCGTGGCCCCAGCACAGGAGCGGCTTGGGAAAGGTGTGGATCAGGTGGTCGAGTTCGTACTCTTCGCGGAAAAAATCTTCGGCATAGGTGTTGCGCGCCGTGCCGCACTCGCGAATCGTCTGGTAGAGCTGGCGCAGGTCGCCGCCCGCACAGAAGGCCTTGTCGCCGGCGGCCTGCAGCAGCACGCCCGCGACGTTGCGGTCTTGCGCCCACGCGCGCAGCCTGGGCAGGAGCAGCCGCACCATTGCCATCGACAGGGCATTGAGCGAGGCCGGCGCGTTGAGCGTCGCGACGCCGAACCGCTGGCCGACGGCGGTTTGCATTTCTTCGAACAGGACAACTTCATCGCTCATCGGATGTCACTTTCGCCTTCCAGCAATTTGCGCGCGACGATCACGCGCATGATTTCGTTGGTGCCTTCGAGGATCTGGTGCACGCGCGTATCGCGCACCAGCCGCTCCAGCGGAAATTCGCTCAGGTAACCGTAGCCGCCGTGCAGTTGCAGCGCGTCGTTGCAGACGGTGAAGCCGACGTCGGTGGCAAAGCGCTTGGCCATTGCGCAATAGGTGCTCGCATCGGCATGCGACGCATCGAGCTTGCTCGCGGCGAGCCGCACCATCTGGCGGGCCGCGACCAGTTCGGTCGCCATGTCGGCCAGCTTGAACTGAAGCGCCTGGAAGCTCGCGAGCGGCTTGCCGAACTGTTGGCGTTCGTGCAGATAGCGCAGCGATGCATCGAGCGCGCCTTGCGCCGCGCCGACCGAGCAGGTGGCAATGTTGATGCGACCGCCGTCGAGCCCCTTCATCGCGATGCGGAAGCCCTCGCCTTCCGCGCCGAGCAGGTGGTCGGCCGGTATGTGCACGTTGTCGAAGTTGATGGTGCGGGTCGGCTGGCTGTTCCAACCCATCTTGCGTTCCTTCTTGCCGTAGCTGATGCCCGGTGCATCGGCCGGCAGCGCGAAGGCCGAGATGCCGCCCGCACCGGCGCTGCCAGTGCGCGCCATCAGCACCAGCACGTCGGTCGCGCCGGCGCCGGAGATGAAAGCCTTGCCGCCGTTGACGACCCAATCGCCGCCCTGCAGTTCGGCGCGCGTCTTGAGCGCGCCGGCGTCGGAGCCGGCGCCGGGCTCGGTCAGGCAGTACGACGCCAGCTTTCGCCCGCTCGTGAGGTCGGCGCCCCAGCGCTCGCAAACGACTGGCGTGCCCCAGGTGCCGAGCATCCAGGTCGCCATGTTGTGGATCGTGATGAAGGCGGTGGTCGACGGGTCGAGCGCTGCCATTTCCTCGAACACCAGCGTGGCATCGAGCCGCGGCAGCGCGAGGCCGCCGATGCGCTCCGGCGCATACAGGCCGCAGAAGCCCAGTTCGCCTGCCTTGGCGATCGCTTCTTTCGGAAAGATGCCCTCGGCGTCCCACCGCGCGGCATGCGGCGCTAATTCGCTGAGCGCAAATTCGCGTGCAGTGTGTGCAAAGGCGCGCTGCTCTTCCGAGAGTTCGAAGTCCATGCAGCGGAGACTACTTCAGGCTGATCGTCGTGTTCACGCCGTGCGAGACCGTGCTGTCGTCGAACCAGCGCTCAGTGACGGTCTTGGTCTGCGTGTAGAACATGATCACCTGCTTGCCGTAGGGGCCGAGGTCGCCGAGCTTCGAGGCGCGCGAGCCGGTGAACGAGAACATCGGCACCGGCACCGGAATGGGCACGTTGATGCCGACCTGGCCGACGTCGATGTCTTCCTGGAAGCGGCGCGCCGCGGCGCCCGACTGCGTGAAGATCGCCGTGCCATTGCCGTTCGGGTTTGCATTGATGAGCTCGATCGCCTCGTCGATGGTTTCGGCATTGGCCAGGCACAGCACAGGGCCGAAGATTTCCTGGTCGTAGATGGTCATGCCGGGCTTGACGTCGGCAAACACCGTCGGGCCGACGAAATTGCCCTTCTCGTAGCCGGGCACGGTGGGCTTGCGGCCGTCGAGCGCCAGCGTCGCGCCGTCGGCAACACCGCGTTCGATCAGGCTGTTGACCCGGTCGTAGGCGGCACAGGACACCAGCGGGCCGACATCCACGCCCTTGTCGATGCCGGCGCCGATCTTCAGCGTCTTCGCCTTCGCGACCAGCTCGGGCACCCATTTCTGCGCGTCGCCCACCAGCACCGCGACCGACACCGCCATGCAGCGCTGCCCGGCGGCGCCGAAACTCGCGCCGGCCAGCGCATTGAGCGTCTGCTCCTTGTTGGCGTCGGGCATGACGATGGCGTGGTTCTTCGCGCCCATCATGCATTGCACCCGCTTGCCGGTCGGGATGGCGCGGTTGTAGACATGCGTGCCGACCTTGGTCGAGCCGACGAAGGAAATCGCCTTGATGTCCTTGTGGTCGCAGATCGCGTTGACCACCGCTTCGCCGCCGTGCACCACGTTGAGCACGCCGGGCGGGACGCCGGCTTCGAGCGCCAGCTCGCACAGGCGCATCGTGACCATCGGGTCTTGCTCGGACGGCTTCAGCACGAAGGTGTTGCCGGTGACGATGGCCATCGGGAACATCCAAAGCGGAATCATCGCGGGAAAGTTGAAGGGCGTGATGCCGGCGCAAACGCCCAGCGGCTGCATCAGCGTGTAGGTGTCGACACCGTTGGCCACGTTGTTGGCAAGTTCGCCCAGCTGCAAGTTGCCGATGGCCGATGCATGCTCGACCACTTCGAGGCCGCGGAACACGTCGCCCTCGGCATCGGGCAGGGTCTTGCCCTGCTCGGCGGTGAGGATGGCGGCCAGCTCGCCCATGTTCTCGCGAATGAGTTGCTGGTACTTCAGGAAGATGCGGGCGCGCGAGCCGAGTGGCGTCTTGCGCCAGGTCTTGAAGGCCTCCTTGCCCGAGGCCACGGCGGCATCGACTTCGGCCGGCGTCGCAAACGGCACCCGTGCCAGCACTTCCTGCGTGGCGGGGTTGACGACGTCGCGCCATTCGGTGGTCTTCGACTCGACGAACTTGCCGCCGATCAGAAGCTTGACGGTGGCGACCTGAGTGGCTTTGGCGGTGGGGGTGGTGGTGGCGTCCATGACTCTTGTCTCCTTGAAGTGAGTGCAGCCGTGCATGCTAGCTTTGCACTTTTGCGATGGCAATAGACAAATTCGCACCTCCGATCTGCATAATTGCACATCATGGATTGGGACAACCTGCGCTACTTTCTAGAGCTCGCCCGCTCGGGCACGCTGGTGAGCGCGGCGCGGCGGCTCGCGGTCGACCACACCACGGTCGCAAGGCGCATTCAAGCGCTCGAAAAGGAAACAGGAACGCCGCTCTTCTCTCGCGAGGCAGGCGGACACCGGCTGACCGAAGCCGGCCGCCAGCTGCAGCCGCAGGTCGAAGCGATGGAAAGCGCGTTCATGGCGGTCGAGAGCGCAACCGCAGCCTCGGACCAAGGTCTTTCAGGCCTGGTGCGAATCGGCGCCACCGAGGGCTTCGGCACCATCGTGCTGGCGCCGCGGCTCGCGCTCTTCGCCCAGGCGCATCCCGAGCTGGTGATCGACCTGCTCGCCATGCCGAGGCTGGTGCATCTCTCTCGCCGCGAGGCCGACATCGTGATCTCTCTGGAGCGGCCGGCGCGCGGCCCGGTGGTGGTCGTGAAGCTCGCGGATTACGCGCTGCACCTCTATGCGTCGCGCCGCTACCTGGATTCGCACAAGCGCATCGCCTCGCGCGAGGATCTGCGCGGCCACACCTTCATCAGCTACGTGGACGATCTGCTCTTCAGCAAGGAGCTGCAGTTCCTCGACGAGTTGCACAAGCCGGACGCCTTCGCGCTGCGCAGCACCAGCATCCTCGCGCAGCATCAGGCCACTGCAGCGGGTGCGGGCATCGCGGTGCTGCCGGCCTTCATCGCCGAGCGCGACAAGTCCTTGCGCCGGGTGCTG
This sequence comes from Variovorax sp., assembly GCA_037720315.1. Lineage (GTDB taxonomy): Bacteria > Pseudomonadota > Gammaproteobacteria > Burkholderiales > Burkholderiaceae_C > Variovorax. Next base: position 6,871 of record JBBJMS010000056.1, read on the forward strand.
CCCGAGGAGGCCAACTTCGTGCGCAGCTTCTGGATGTCGGCCGCTTCGGAGACGCGGCACCTGGCCCGGATCAAGGCGACCTGGGATTTCCTGCGGGAGACGGTCGAGGGGCAGCGTGCGCTGCTGCTTCCGGCCGTTTCCTGAGCGCCGGTCGCTGCTCGGTTCAGGCGGCGTTGTCGGCCCCTGCGGCGCGATGCTCGAAGTACCAGGCCGCGGCCTGCCCGCGGGAAGAAAGATCGAGACGCTCGAGGATGCGCGCGACATGGCGCTTGACGGTATGCGGACTCAGGTTCAGCGTGCGCCCAATCAGCTTGTTGCTGTCGCCAGCCGCAACGCGTTCGAGCACCTCCAGCTCGCGTTCGCTCAACACCGTATCTTGCCGAGGCTCCGTGCCCTGGCCCGGCGCTTCGCCATGGCGCAGGCGTTGCGCGGCGTCCGCCCACCGGCGCACAGCCGCCATGCCTTTCGCAGAAATCTCGCCGCCCCAGCAAGCGTCGGCCAACTCCTGAAGCGCGTTCGGCCCCGTCATCAGGATGCCGCCGATCTCACCGGTTGCCGCCTCTTCCTCGAAGAGCGGCTCCAGTGCGCGCCAGGCGGCCTCGGACGAACCGCAGCGCAGTTCGCAGCGCGCCAGGTGAACGCGACAGAATGCATCGAGGCCGATGCGCTGGACATCGGCAGACACCTGCGCGGCTTCGCGCAAAAGCCCCAGTGCGTCTTGCGACCTGCCATCCTGGAGCGCCATCAAGCCCTCGAACGACCGGACGATGGGCATGTGAAGAGGCCACCGGGACGTCTTGGGCATTTTGTCGAACACACGCCCGGCGTCGCGCACACCGTCCCAGTCGTCCACGGCGGCGGCAAGCCGGCCGGCAAGGCTGATCTGCATCAGCCCCCAGTTGAGCCCGCGCGTGCGCTCCTGCCCATCCTGCAGCAGGGCCGCGCACGAGACGCTGAGCTGCGCCGAATCGCCGCGAATGGCCTGGTAGATCGCTTCCAGGCGCAGCAGCGGGACGGCCAGGCCGCGCGGCTGGCCGAGCCAGCGAATGTCTTCCCGCAGCTGCCTGATCCGGACGTCGGCTTCATCGAGACGCCCCTGCCACAGATCGAGCCATGCTTCCAGCGTGCGGGCAGCCGCCTGCAGCGCCGCGTTGGTGTCCCCGGCCAGCGCAAGCGCGCCGCGCACAAAGCGCTGCACCGGAGCGCGGAAGCCGCTGCGCCCGACAAAGACGTACAGGTTGGGCGCACAGCTGTACCAGAGGTCGGGCGCGGCCGCGGCCGAAAGGTAATCGACAAGCTTTTCCAGATGGCGGGCCGGCCCCGCCGGCGGCCCGTTCACGCTCGACTCCCAGATGCGGACCAGTTCACCGACGGCCGCCGAAGTGGAGTCGAGCGGCCGTACACGAAGCGCCTTCAGGATGTGGAGCATTTCTTCGTTGCGGCCCGCGAAGAACAGCGCCAGGCTTTCGAAAGCCCGCGCATGCTGTGCATCCCGGTCCTGCTGCAGGCCTTCGAAGCCGGCCGCCGCGCGGTTCATTGAGAGCTGCATCTTCGCGAACTCCAGCTGATGCAGATCGCACAGTCCGGTTGCATAGGCAAGCTGCGGGGAATTTGCGCGCATTTGCAGCGGAAATTGCTCGACCAGGCGCATGACCCGTGCGCTGTCGCCCGACGCCAGCATCGGCGCGGCCGCGTCGATGAACACCAGTTCGGCTTCGAGCCAGGCGCCGGCGCGAAGCAGCAGGTTGAGCTTGCGCACCGGATCGCGCTCGCTGGTGGCGGCGCGCTGCAGCAGGCCCGGCACGCGCTCGGGATCATCCCGCCGGAGCCGCTCGTCCAGAAAGTCTCGAAACAGGTCGTGCAGGCGCAGGGTGAGTTCTTCGCCGTCGAGCACGGAGACGAAGAGGCCCGGCGCTCGACGTCTTCCAGAAGTGCGAGCGCACGCGGATTCCCGCTGACGGCCGCGCAGCGGCTGGCGGTGAGTTCGGGCAGCACTGAGCAGCGCACGAGGAATACGCGCAGTTCGTCGGGCATTTGGTCGAACACGTCGCTCGCCAGGTACTCGAACAGGTGCCGCTGGCTGCGCTTGTTCAGAGCCCGCTCGTTCGCAGCCGGCCCGACCATCCCATCGAGGCTCAGTGTCAGGCCTGCCGCCCAGCCCTGCGTGCGTTCGTACAAGCGCTGCATGACGTCGGGCTTGCGGTCGCCGCCCGCAGCAATACACAAGCGCCGGACCTCCGGCATCGAAAAACTCAACTCCGCCTGACGGAACTCGGCCAGTTCGCGGCGCGCCCGCAGCCGTGCGAGCGACAGCGGCGGATCGACGCGCGTGGCAATCGCGATGGTCCAGTTGCCCGGCAGGCGGTCGACGAGCAGGCCCAGAAACTCGAACACGCGCTTGTCAGCCACGCTGTGCAGATCGTCCAACGCGATCACGCCGTGCTTCACTTCGGTTGCGGCGAGCGTGTTCGCGAGCACGGCGGCCGCCTCGCGCAGGCCCGACTCGCTCCCGGCCATGCCGACCAGCGCCTCCGGAGCGACGCGCCAAGGCGGGTCGCAAGGCTCCAGCGCTTCGATGAGATAGCCGAGCAGGCGCTGCAGATCGTCTTCGTCGTCGGCGGTGACCCAGGCGGTGGCGCACCCCGCCGGCAGGCGCGACAGTTGCCGCGACAGCGCAGCCGTCTTGCCGTACCCGGCGGCTGCGACCAGCAAGACCAGGCGGTGGTGGAGCAGCGCATCGCCGAAGCGTTTCTCCAGATCGTCGCGTTCGATCAGGCCGACGCGGAACTGAGGCGGCTGGATTTTTGTTCGCGCAAAGATCATGCAGACCCACTATAGGCGTGGCGCACGCTCGTCGAAACGTTTTGTAGCATCCACATGTTTTTGTCGAATACTTTCGTTTTCCACTCGTCGCCTTCGCAACCGGCGATTGGCCCGCCATTGGCTCTTCGCCGGGTGATGCAGCGGCGCACCAGAGACAACACTGTCGGTAGAAATACCGAACTGCCAAATTCATGCATGTCATCGACCATTCCACCCTGCCGCGTCATACCGATGCAGGCCGCCAGCGCTTCGCTGCCGCAGCTGGCCGCACGGAGCCATTGCCGTTCGAACTCTGGATCGACACGCTCGAAATCAACGCGCGCGCCGAGGTGGCACCGCGCGACTGCCATCGCGTGGTGCTGGTATCGGCAGGCTACGGCATCCTCCAGGTGGACGGCGCGCCGCAGCGATTTCATGCGCCTTGCAGCCTGATCCTCCCTCCGGGCGTCGAGTGCCTGGTCGTCAACGTAGGTGCCGAAGCGATGCGGATGGTCGTGGTCTGCGGGGCGGCGCCTCCCGACGCGCCCGCCGCCGCGTCGCGACCAGGCTGACGCGACGGCTCAGGCCGCCGTCTTGTGCAGGTACCAGGCGGCCGCCTGTCCGCGCGACGAAAGGCCGAGGCGCTCCAGGATGCGCGCCACATGGCGCTTGACCGTGTGCGGGCTCAGGTCCAGCGCGCGGGCGATGAGCTTGTTGCTGGCACCGGATGCCAGCAGTTCGAGCACCTCCAGCTCGCGTGCGCTCAGCTGCGGCTCCTGGCCGGCTCCGGTGTCGCGCGCAACCTCCGGACCGAGCCGCAGCCGCCGGGCGAGATCTCGCCATTCGCGGAGCACGGCGACGCCTGAGGCCGGTGCGGCGAGCCCCCAGTCGGCACTCGCGATCTCCGTCAGCGCCGTCGGTCCGACAAGCAGAACGCCGCCGATCTCTCCCGTCGCAGCCACCGCTTGCAACAGAGGCGCCAGAGCGGCCCATGCGGCGTGCGGGTCGGCCGATCGCAACTCGGCAACAGCGAGGCAGATACGTACGGGAGCATCGAGTTCCATCCAGCCGGAGCTTGCCGAAGGTTCGAGAATCTCCCGCAGTAGCTCGCGAGCCTCTTCATGCCGCCCTTCGTTCAGGGCCAGTCGCGCCTTCAGCGTCTGGAGCATCTGCCGCAACACGCCGAACAGAGTTTCCTTTTCGAGGCCCGTCATGCCGTGCAGGGCCTTCTTCACGGCTGACCAGTCGTCCGCTGCAGCCGCCAAGCGGCCGATCATGCCTTCGATGTTGACCCGCAGCGCCGGAAACCGCGCAGCGTTCGGTGTCTCCAGGATGAGGACATCGCAGACCGCGCGCAGGCTGGCGGCATCGCCGCGCACCGCGTGGTAGGCCGCCGACACCCGCAAGAGCGGAATGCGCAAGCTCCTGGGCTGCCCGATCCATCGGCTGTCCGATCTCAGCTGATCGATGGCTACGCCCGCCGCATCGAGGTCGCCGCGCCCGAGGGCCAGGAACGCCGACAGCGTTCCGACGCCGATCTGCAAGGGCTGGTTGTCCTCGCCCGTCGCTGCAGAGGCGCCCGCGATGAATCGCCGCAGCGGCTGGTGCATGCCCACGCGGCTGACCAGCAGGTAGAGACGCGGAAGGCAGTCGAACCAGTGCGTCGCCGAGCCCCCGCGGGTCTCGAGATGGTCGAGCAAGGCGTCGAAGCGGGCGCTGAATTCCACGGCCGTTCCGTTGAAGACGCTCCACCAACACTCGAAGAGCAGTCCGATGTGCGGATCCCGAGTCATCGCTTCGATACCCGCAAGACGCCAAGCCTCCTGCGCTTCATTGAAACGTCCGATGAACAGCAGCGAGACGGCTTCATGGGCCCTCGCGGCCTGTGCTTGCGCCGGCTGCTGCACGCGGTCGAACTCCTCGCCCGCGCGGTGCATTGCGGCCGCAGCCGCGTGGTCCTCCAGCTGATGCCACGCGACCAGGCCTTCCACATAGGCGAGATCGGGCGACTTGAGCCTGCGAGCTTCGGGGAACTGGCCGAGCAGGTCGGACAGCTGCGCACCGTGGCCCTTCACCAGCATGGCCTGCGCCGTCTCCATGAGGATGCGCTCGGCTTCGCCCCAGTGCCCGCCGCGCAGGAGCAGGTTGATCCGGCGCACAGGGTCGACTTCGCCTTGCGCCGCCAACGCCAACAGCGCCGGGATTTCGTCGGCGTGCTCGCGGCGCAGCCGGTCTTCGAGAAAATCGCGGAACAGGTCGTGCAGGCGCAGCGTCAACTCGTCGCTTTCGAGCAGCGACACGAAGAGACCGCGCCGTTCGATGTCGTCGAGGAGCCGGGCTGCCTCCGGATGGCCAGTGACGCTGGCGCAGCGTGCCGCCGTCAGTTCGGACAGCACCGAGCAGCGCATCAGGAATTCGCGCAGTTCGCCCGGCATCTGTTGAAAGACTTCGGCCGCCAGGTAGTCGAAAAGGTGACGTTGGCTCAGCCTGCTGGCCACTGCGCCGGCAGCCGGACTGTCGATGGCGCTCAAGCCCAGGCAAACGCCGGCGGCCCAACCCTGCGTGCGCTCGTACAGGCGCGTTGCCTTGTCGTCTCCGTCCTGCGCGCCCATCGAATCGCAGAGCAACTGGACTTCGCTGCGGCTGAAGCCGAGTTCAGGCTGCCGGAACTCAGCCAATTCGCCCCGTGCACCAAACTGCGCCACGGGGATTGCCGGGTCGACGCGGCTGGCGATGGCGATGGTCCAGCGCTGCGGCAGTCGATCGAGCAGCAGAGAAAGAAACTCGAACACGCGCGGATCGGCGACGCTGTGCATGTCGTCCAGCGCAATCACGCCTCGGACGACCGGGACGGCGTCGAGCGCATTCACGAACTCGTCCGCCACGGCACGAAGACCGCGTTCAGCACCAGGCTCCCCAGTGCTTCAGGAGCCGTGCGCCAGGGCGGGTCGTATGTCCAGCCTCCGCCAGGCAAAGCAGAAACCGGGGCAGGTCGTCGTCTTCGTCCGCGGTCAGCCAGGCGGTGGCGCAGCCCGGCGGCAGCAGCTGCAGTTGGCGCGAAAGGGCGGCGGTCTTGCCGTAGCCTGCCGGTGCCACAAGCAAAACCAACCGCCGCTCCGCAATGGCCGCACCCAGCCGGCGTTCGAGGACGGCGCGCACGATCCGGTCGGCGCGCAACCTGGGCGGCTGAATCTTTGTTCGTGCAAAAGTCATCGCGATGGCGAGGATACGCGCGAGCGGCGCATTCGGATTGGCCCGTCGTTGGCCCTTTGTCTCCGGGCCCCGTGGCTCCTCTGGTCGATGCGCCGGCGGGCGTTGCCGCCAATACTGCCTCCATGCGCCGCAGCGGACACCGAACGATGTTCCCGGCACCCATCGAATGGAGAACGCAGTGAACCCGGAATCGGTCTTTGGAGATCTTGTCTCGCACAAACGCTGCGCGGCGGGCTTTGCCTTTTTCGGACTGCCGTTTGCACCTGCCGACTATGCCAGCCGTGCACGCCACATCTGGGCGGCGTTTTCACCGAGAACGAAGAACCTGTGCGCCGGGGCGCTGATGATCGCGTCGAGCCTTGCATTGTCGATGTTGATCATCCAGGTGCGGCTGCTATGAGCGCCGGCACGACGGCAGCGTCTTCGCCGCGCCTCAGGCGCTTGCTGGTGGTCCGGCCGTTTCGTCGAGCTTGACCAGCGAACCGTAGAACCTGAACTCGTTGCAGCTCGACATCCAGAACCGGTTGCTGTTGCCTTCGATGCCGACTCCGGCAATGAATTTGCCCGCCTCCCTGACCTTCTGTGCCAGGCTGACGAAGTCGCTGTCGCTCGACACCACCACGACGTGCGTCAGGTGCGCGTGCCGGTGCAGGTCGTCGAGGGCGTCCAGCGCCAGCCGGATGTCCGCGCCGTTCTTCATGTTGGCGCCGCGCGGGAACATCTGGATCAGGTCGATGCCCGCGCCGTTCAGCGCATCGCGGTAGCGCGAGAAGAACTGCCAATTGCCGTAGGCGCGATTGATGATCACGTCGCCCAGCGAAGCGGCGTAGTCGACCACCGACGCCACGTCGGCCACCGGCGCCTGCACGCTCATGCGGTGTTCGCGGTAGTAGTCGGGGCCGTTGACCTGATCGGTCAGGACGGCGTGCAGGTTCTCGAAGTCCCAGTAGATCGCGACCTTGGCCGCATCGCCGTTGGCGGCCATCGTGCGCCCGCTATCGTAGGAGCGTGACGCCGGTCTTAGCCTGCAGCGCCTCGAAGGTCACGCCGTCGGCAAGCTCGACCATGCGCAGGCCTTCGGGTGTGACGTCCATCACGGCGAGGTCGGTGATGATGCGGTTGACCACGGCCACGCCGGTGAGCGGCAGCGTGCACTCTTCGAGGATCTTCAGGTCCTCGCTGCCGTCTTTCTTCTTGGCGACGTGTTCCATCAGCACGATCACACGCTTGACGCCGGCCACCAGGTCCATCGCGCCGCCCATGCCCTTGACCATCTTGCCGGGAATCATCCAGTTGGCGAGGTCGCCCTTGGCGCTGACCTGCATCGCGCCCAGGATCGAGAGGTTGATCTTGCCGCCGCGAATCATCGCGAAGCTCTCGTGGCTGCCGAAGATGGCCGAGCCAGGGATGGTGGTCACCGTCTGCTTGCCGGCATTGATCAGGTCGGCGTCGACTTCGTCTTCGGTCGGAAAGGCGCCGATGCCGAGCATGCCGTTCTCGCTTTGCAGCCAGACTTCCTTGTCGCCAACGAAGTTGGCCACCAGCGTCGGAATGCCGATGCCGAGGTTGACGTAGAAGCCGTCCTCGAGTTCGCGAGCCGCGCGTGCGGCCATCTGATCTTGTGTCCAGGGCATCTCAGGCTCCTTCTTTCTTGTCGACCGGTACGGTGGGCACCGGCACTTCGCTGCCGGCGGCGGCCTGCGCGATGGCGGCCTGCGCCTCGACCTTGGCGGCCGCGGCATCGACCGGCGCCGATGCGCTGACGGTGCGCTTCTCGATGCGCTTTTCGGGTGTGGCGTTGAGCACGATGCGGTGCACGTAGATGCCCGGCAGATGGATGTCGTCGGGTGCGAGTTCGCCGACCTCGACGATCTTCTCGACCTCGACGATGCAGACCTTGCCGGCCATCGCAGCGGCCGGGTTGAAGTTGCGCGCCGTCAGGCGGAAGCGCAGGTTGCCGGACTTGTCGGCCACGTCGGCCTTGACCAGCGCCACGTCGGGCACCAGCGAGCGCTCCATCACGTAGGTTTCGCCGTCGAATTCGCGCAGTTCCTTGCCTTCCGCCACCTGCGTGCCGACGCCGGTCTTGGTGAAGAAGGCCGGAATGCCGGCGCCGCCGGCGCGCAGCTTCTCGGCCAGCGTGCCCTGCGGCGTGAATTCGAGTTCGAGTTCGCCGGCCAGGTACTGGCGCTCGAACTCCTTGTTTTCGCCCACGTAGCTGGCGATCATTTTCTTGATCTGGCGCGTGCCGAGCAGCTTGCCCAGCCCGAAGCCGTCGACGCCGGCATTGTTGGAGATGCAGGTCAGGTTCTTCGCGCCCGAATCGTGCAGCGCATCGATCAGCGCCTCCGGGATGCCGCACAGGCCGAAGCCGCCGACCGCAAGCGTCTGGCCGTCGGCCACGACGCCCTTGAGCGCCGCGTCGGCGGAGGGATAGATCTTGTTTGCCATGGTTCCTCGCCCTTCGATGTTGGTTGAAGCACAGCCTCGGACGATACTACGTACAGACATACGTAGTACTTCGTAATGGACACACCCGACAGCGCTTTCGACAGCATCGACTACCGGCTTGCATTCGAAGCCGCGCCGGTGGGCATGGTGCTGTCGCGCCACCGGATCATCGTCGACTGCAATGCACGGCTGTGCGAAATGTTCGGTGCCGCACGCGGCGCGTTGGTCGGCGAATCGTTCCGGGTGCTGTACCCGAGCCTCGCCGAATTCGAGCGCATCGGCAAGCGCATGGAGCCGATTCTCAACACCGGCGGCCGCTATGCCGACAACCGCATGATGCGGCGCCTCGGCGGCCTGCACGGCGCCTTTGCCGGAGAAACCTTCTGGTGCCATGTGAGCGGCCAGGCGCTGAACCGCGCCGCGCCGCACGAAGCCGGCATCTGGACCTTCGAAGACCTCGGCTCGCGGCGCTCCGCCAAGGCCGAACTCACGCCGCGCGAACGCGAGGTGGCCGCGCAGGTGATGCAGGGGCTCACGTCCAAGCAGATCGGCAAAGCGCTCGGCATCAGCCACCGCACGGTCGAGATTCATCGCGCACGGCTGATGCGCAAGTACGCGGCGGCGACGACCGCGGAGCTGGTGCAGAAGCTGATTGCGGGGTAGTTTGCTGTCCCACAGCACGACCGGGCTAACCGGCCTTACGAAACGTCAGGTTGATTCGGCAGGCACCCACCAGCGGATGCCGCCCTTCCTTCAACTGCAGCACGCCGTGATGATGCAGCCGCGCGGGGCCGCCCCACACGACCACGTCGCCGTGCGCGAGCGGCACGCGCCGTGCCTTGTCGGTGCGCGTCGCGCCGCCGAACAGGAAGACCGCGGGAATGCCCAGCGACACCGACACGATGGGCCAGCGCATGTCGCGCTCGTTGCGGTCCTGGTGCAAGGAAAGCCGCGTCCCGGCCTGGTAGCGGTTGACCAGGCAGGCGTCGGGTGCGAAACGCTCGAAGCCGGCCGCTGCGGCGGCCTCCCACTGCGAGCGTCGAGAACGCCTCCGGAAGGCACGGCCAGGAGCGGCCGGTTTCGGGATCGACCGGGTCGTAGCGATAACCGGTACGGTCCGTGACCCAGCCCAGCGCGCCGCAGTTGCTCATCGCAACCGACATGCGAAAGCCGCCCGGCGTGAGCATGTGGCGCAGCGGCGCCTGCGCAGTCACATCGCGTACGCCGGTCAGCAGCGCGGCCTCGTGCGGGCGCGCGAAGCCGCGAAGCAGCAAGGCGCCCGGCCCCAGGGATTCAACGGGCGAATCGAACAGGTCGGCCGTCACGCGTTGCTCTCATGCAGCATCGTGAAAGATGATGCCCGCAGTTTGGCGCTGCCCCGACCGGACCCGGCTCACGCCGTGCCGCAGATTGACCCGGTACACGCCGCGCGTGCCCTGCACCGGCCGGTGGTGCACCGCGATGACGGCTGCGTCGCCCTGCCGGAGCGGCAGCACCATCGGCCGCGACTGCATGCGCGGGCGCTGCTCGGTCATCACGAATTCACCGCCGGTGAAATCTCGGCCCGGTTCGGACAGCAGGATCACCACCTGCATCGGAAAGACATGCTCGCCATACAGGTCCTGATGCAGGCAGTTGTAGTCGCCTGGGCCGTACTGCAGCATCAGCGGCGTTGGCCGCGTCTGGCCCGCCGCATGGCAGCGCGCGATGAAATCGGCGTGCCGCGGCGGATAGCGCACGTCGATGCCCATGGCCTGGTTCCAGCGGTCGGCGATCGGCGCCAGTTGCGCATAGGCACCTTCGCGCAGGCTCGCCAGGCGTTCGGGCAAGCGGTAGTCGAAGTACTTGTACTCGCCGCGCCCGAAGCCATGCCGCTCCATCACGACGCAACTGCGAAACAGCGGGTCGAGCGGATAGAGCGCCGCCAGCGATTCGCATTCGGCGCGCGTCAGCAGCTGCCCGACGACGGCGCTGCCCTCGGCATCGAGGTCGAGCGCAACCCGGTCCCAATCGATCATGCCGCGCTCGCCTCCCGTTCGAGCAGGGCGCTCTTGCGCTCCACGCCCCAGCGGTAGCCCGACAGGCTGCCGTCGCTGCGCACCACGCGATGGCACGGGATCGCCACCGCCAGCGCATTGGCGCCGCAGGCCTGCGCCACGGCGCGCACCGACTTCGGGCTGCCGATGCGACGCGCGATGTCGGCATAGCTTGCGGTGCTGCCCGGCGGAATCTCGCGCAGCGCCTGCCACACGCGCTGCTGGAAAGCGGTGCCGCGCACGTCCAGCGGGAGGTCCAGCCCCACGCCCGGCGCCTCGACGAAGCCGACCACCTTGGCCACCAGCTGCTCGAAGGCAGCGTCGCCGCCGATCAGCCTCGCCTGCGGAAACCGGTCCTGCAGCTCGCGCACGAGCGCCCCGGGGTCGTCGCCCAAGGCGATCGTGCAGACGCCGAGTTCGCTTTGCGCCACCAGGATTGCGCCCAGCGCGCACTGCCCGATGGCAAAGCGGATGTCGGTGTTGGCGCCACCGGCGCGCCAATTGGTCGGCGTCATGCCGAGCATGTCGTTGGCGTCCGCGTAGAAGCGGCCGTTCGAGTTGTAGCCGGCGCCATAGATGGCGTCGGTCACCGTGTCGCTGCGCGCGAGCTCCTCGCGCACCCGCTTGGCGCGGTGCGCGGCCGCATAGGCTTTGGGCGTGAGGCCCGTCACCTGCTTGAACACGCGGTGCAGGTGGTAGCTGCCGAGGCCCGCGTACGCTGCCAACTGGTCCAGCGTGGGCGGCTCTTGCCTGCTTTCGATGAAGCGGCAGAGCTCCGCGACCTTGGCCGCATGCTGTTCGGCCAGCGCCGGCTGGTCGGGCCTGCAGCGCCTGCAGGGCCTGAAGCCGGCGCGCTGCGCGTCGTCGGCCGTGGCATGAAAGGCCACGTTTTCCGGCCGTGCCAGCCGGGCAGCGCATGACGGCCTGCAATACACGCCGGTCGTCCTGACCGAGTAGAAGAACTTGCCGTCGGCTGCACGGTCGCGTGCAATCACCGCGGCCCAGCGCGCATCGGCCACCGTGGCGAGCGCGCGGTTTTCGTTGACGTTGCTCATGTTCATCGGGTTCCTTCCGGCCGTTGTGTCGATGAACCGACTTTATGGATCGGCCACTGCATGCGCACTCCGGGTCTTGCTTTCGAATCCGGCGGCGAACCGGCATCGGCCTACGGGCTCCGATTCGCAGGCTCGTTAACATTCCGACCAATGCTAGATCGTCGTTCACTCCTCACTGCCGGTGGTGCCTCTGTGGCGCTCGCCGCCCTCGGATTCCCCGCAGATGCGCTCGCCGCCGGCGCCATCAAGCTCTCGTCACCCAGACCCTTCTCCTTCGATCGACTGGTCGGAAGGGCCAAGTCGCTGGCAACAAGGCCCTACGTGGCCGACACCTCGCTGCCGGCCGACGTGCTCCAGCAGATCGACTACGAAACGCACGGCAAGATCAAGTACGACACCGCCAATGCGCTGTTCCGCGACGGACCGGGTCCGTTCCCCGTCACCTTCTTCCATCTCGGGCGCTACTTCCAGACGCCGGTGCACATGCACGTGCTCGAAGCCGCCAGCGGCGACAGCTTTGCGCGCGAGATCCTCTACGACAGCGCCTACTTCAATATGCCGCCCGACAGCCCCGCGCGCAAGCTGCCGGACGGCGCCGGCTTTGCCGGCTTCCGCTTCCAGGAGAGCCGCCTGGGCGACCAGCAGAAGCTGCCCTGGCAGAACAACGACTGGGTTGCGTTCCTCGGCGCCTCGTACTTCCGCGCCATCGGCGAGCTGTACCAGTACGGCCTGTCGGCGCGCGGCGTGGCGCTCGATGC
>JBBJMS010000202.1:0-5858 GCA_037720315.1 Variovorax sp.
TGCCTGCGGCAGTTCGGTGCCCGCCGCCTTCACCGTCGGATGCATCATCTGCCGCCCGGCGAAACCGCCGCGTACTTCGCCGCGCACCCTCACCCGTGCACCGACCGCCAGCTGCGTCCGCTGCGACGGATAGAAGTTGAAGAAGCGAAGCTGGCAGGTGTCGCTGCCGTCGGCCACCGTCACGATCAGCTGGCGGCGCGGACGGAACACGACTTCGCTCCCGATCACCACCGCCTCGATCTGCGCCGCATCGCCGTCGCGCGTGTCGGCCAGCTGCACGATTCGGGTCTCGTCCTCGTAGCGCATCGGCAGATAGAGCGCGAAATCGATGTCTCGCTGCAGGCCCAACTTGCGCAGCGCCCGCTGCACCGCGCTGGGGCCTGCGCCGGGCGCCGGCGCCAACGTGTCCGGGGGCGAGGTCTTGGCGGCTGCGGGCATGGGACAATTCTGCCCGCCTCTTGGCACGGGTCCGTCCGGCCCTCAAGCACCATGCGCGTCCACACACTTTCCGACTTCGACTTCGACCTGCCGCCCGAACTGGTGGCCCAGCATCCCGCCGCCGAACGCAGCGCCTCGCGGCTGCTCGATGGCACCGCAGATGCCCCGGTCGACCGCATCTTCCGAGAACTGCCTTCGCTGCTGGGTGCCGGCGACCTGCTAATCTTCAACGACACGCTGGTCGTCAGGGCGCGGCTCTTCGGCGAGAAGCCGACCGGCGGCAAGCTCGAACTGCTGGTCGAACGGGTGCTGCAGGACAACGATGTCGTCGCACACATGAAGGTCAGCAAGAAGCCGCCGCCCGGCACCGTGCTGGCGATGGTCGGGGGCTTCAATGCGACGCTGCTCGGCCGCTGGCCGGAGGAAGACGGCGCGCTGTTCCGCCTGCGCTTCGACAGCCCCGCAGGCGAGGACCCCTACCAGTTAATGGCCCGCTGCGGGCATGTGCCGCTGCCGCCCTACATCACGCATGCAGACTCGTCGGACGACGAGCGCCGCTACCAGACCGTGTTCGCGCGCGTGCCGGGCGCCGTTGCGGCGCCGACCGCGGCGCTGCATTTCGACGAAGCATTGCTCGACGCGCTGGACGCGCGCGGCGTGCGGCGTGCCAGCGTCACCCTGCACGTCGGTGCCGGCACCTTCCAGCCGGTCAAGACCGAGAACATCGCCGAGCACACGATGCATGCCGAGCGCTACGAAGTGCCCGAAGTCACGCAGCGCGCCATCGCCGAAACCAGGGCGCACGGCGGCCGCATCGTCGCCGTCGGCACCACCACCGTGCGCACGCTCGAATCGTGGGCGAAGACCGGCGAGGCCGCCGGCGACACCCGCATCTTCATCACGCCCGGCTTCGCCTTCCAGCACGTCGACCTGCTGGTCACCAATTTCCACCTGCCCAGGAGCACGCTCATGATGCTGGTGAGCGCCTTTGCCGGCTACGAGCGCGCGATGGCGCTTTACGCCCATGCCATCCGCGAGCGCTACCGCGTCTTCAGCTACGGCGACGCGATGCTGCTTTCGAGACAACCATGCTGAACTTCGAACTCCTTGCCACCGACGCCGAAAGCCACGCACGTCGCGGCGTGCTCACGCTGAACCACGGGCCCGTGCAGACGCCGATCTTCATGCCGGTCGGAACCTACGGCACCGTCAAGGGCGTGATGCCGCGCAGCCTCGACGAGATGGGCGCGCAGATCATCCTCGGCAACACCTTTCACCTGTGGATGCGCCCGGGCCTGGACGTGATGGCCAGCTTCGGCGGCCTGCACGCGTTCGAGAAATGGAGCAAACCGATCCTCACCGACTCCGGCGGCTTCCAGGTCTGGTCGCTCGGCGCCATGCGCAAGATCAGCGAGGAAGGCGTGCGCTTCGCCTCGCCGGTCAACGGCGACAAGCTGTTCCTCACGCCCGAGGTCTCGATGCAGATCCAGACCATTCTCGACAGCGACATCGCGATGCAGTTCGACGAATGCACGCCCTACGACACGCAAGGCCACATCACGACTGAAGCCGAGGCGCGCATTTCGATGGAACTCAGCTTGCGCTGGGCGCGGCGCTGCCAATCCGAATTCGCCCGGCTCGAAAACCGCAACGCCCTGTTCGGCATCGTGCAGGGCGGCATGTTCGAGAACCTGCGCGAGGAGTCGCTCGCCAGCCTGGTCCAGATGGACTTTCCCGGCTACGCGATCGGCGGCGTGAGCGTGGGCGAGCCCAAGGACGAGATGCTGCGCATCATGGCCCACACGCCGCACCGGCTGCCGGCCCACAAGCCGCGTTACCTGATGGGCGTCGGCACGCCCGAAGACCTTGTAGAAGGCGTGGCCCAGGGCGTGGACATGTTCGACTGCGTGATGCCAACCCGCAACGCGCGCAACGGCACGCTCTTCACACGCTTCGGCGATTTGAAGATGCGCAACGCACGCCACAAGAGCGACCCGCAACCGATCGATCCCAGCTGCAGCTGCCACGCCTGCGCGGGCGCATCGGGCGTGCCGTGGAACGACGGCGGTCGCGAAGGTTTCAGCCGCGCCTACCTGCATCACCTGGACCGCTGCGCCGAGATGCTGGGGCCGATGCTGTGCACGATCCACAACCTGCACTACTACCTGAACCTGATGGCGGAGATCCGCCAAGCCCTCGAAGCCGGCCGCTTCACTGCATGGCGCACGCAGTTCAGGGCCGACCGGGCGCGCGGCGTCTAGGGCGCGTCACCACTCGGGCGCGAGCGTCCAGCTTGCCGACAGCGTGGCGCCGGGTGCAAGCACCGCGCCGCCCACATCGCTCTGCGGAAGACGCCCGCGCAGGTCGAGCGCGTCGGCGCACTGGCTCGCCGGCTCGGCGCAGAAGTAGCCGGCGCCGCGGGGGCAATACAGGACGAAGAAATCGAGCGGCGACTCGGCCGCCAGCACCAGCGCTCGCGCCCGGACCCGCGATTCGGCGGGCCATTCGATGCGCGCGTGGTGCTGCCAACCGGTGAAGTTGTTGTCGAGGTCGAGTTCGGACAGCTGCACGCCTTGGCGCAGCAGCGCCACCGCCTGCGCGGCGGGTTCGAGCGCATGCGGCATCACCTCGGCGTCGGTCAGCCACATCGCGGCGGTATCTGTCTTGAGCCGCGTGCCCGGAGGGTGCGGAAAGTAGGGGTGGTGGCCGATGCCCGCCGGCATCGGCGCCGTGTCGCGGTTGGTGAGCGCCATCGTGCACCGAAGCCCCCACGCGTCGAGTTCGAACGTCTGCGATGCTTCGAAGCGCCACGGCCACTGCGCGTCGGCCTCGACCTCGAGCACGAGCTGCGCTGTGGCCGCAGCCGCCTGCGCCAGCCGCCATGGCCGCAGCCAGCCGATGCCGTGCAGCGGATGCCGCCCCGAGGGCGCCGCCGGATGCCCCGCCGCAATCGCGATGTCGCGCCCCTCGGCGTGGGCGCGTCCATGTCGAAGCCGGTTGCACCAGGGAAGCATCGGAAAGCTCGCCATGCCCAGAACACGAAGGAGCTCGCGCGATGCCAACGTGTCGGCTGTGGCGGGGCGCAGCCAATCGAAGCGAATCCCATCGCGCTCGCTGAAGAAAGCCGCCACCGACCCGCCGACCGCCGGCGCCAGCACGAGCCGCATCGTGTCGGCTGCGAGATGCACCAGGCAGTGGTCGTTCATGCGGGCGTCGGCGCCGCGGCGGTGCCGCAGGCATGGCAGAAGTGCGAGAACGCGCTCTTGCGTGTCTCGCAGACACGGCAGCGGTCGAACAGGCCGATGCCGCAGTGCGGGCAGTAGTCGATCTCGGTGTTCTTCAGGTCGACCGGGCGCTCGCAGCCAGGGCATACGCTCTTCGCCAGCCGGGCCAGCGCGGTGTCGTAGCTCAGTTCGTTGCGCCGCACCGTGTCGGGTTGCGCCTCGGCCAGCTTCTGGCGGGCGAGATAGCGATTGAGCCCGACGATCGCGTAGCGGCCCACCAGCACCGTGAGGACGATGCCGACCACGTAGCGCACATAGCCGCCGTAGCTCGGCAGATAGGGCACCAGCTCGACGAAAAACGCGAACAGCGCGAAGTAGATGAAGCCCCAGACGAAGGGCCAGTAGGTGCTCTTGCGCTTTTTGGCGAACAGCCATCCGGCGATGACCAGCAGCGGCAGCGTCAACGCCAGCCGGTAGCCGAAGACGCGCAGTTCGACGCGGCGGTTCTCTGCATCCATCAGCCCGAACGCACGGCTCTCCAGCGCGTCGAGCTGCTGCCGCGCGCGCTGCCCGGACTGGCGTGCATCGAGCGCGATCTGACGCTGCGCGCCGACCGCGCGCTCGGCCTCGTCTTCGCGGGCCTTGAGCCCATCGAGCGCCTTGGTGCGCGCGATCAGTTCGGTGTCCTGGTCGGGCTGGGCGGTGGCGCGCCGCGTCGCCAGCCAATTGCCGAAGGTTTCGCGCGCGCCGCGGTTGGCCTGCCGGGTGGCGGTCAGGGCGAGCTCGGCCTGCTCGCGTGCGCGCGTGGCCTCCTGGTCGACGCGTTCCGATTCGCTGATCGCCGCGCGCAGCGGCTCGGCCGCGGGCCGGTCGATGAAGTCGTCGAGCTGCAGCGTGCGCTCCACCTGCGGGAGATCGCCGACGATCGTGCCGCCCAGCCCGATCAGGAAGCCGGCGAACACCACCGCCACCAGCCACAGGCCGCGGCGAAACCATTTTTCGGACAGCCGCAGAGATTTGCTCATTTCGTGATTCCTCGTTCGTTCAAGTCTTGTTCTGTGCCGCGATTCTGGTCTACCGCTTGAGCGTCACCACCTGCCCGCCCAGCCCGGCGCGCTGCAACCAGGCGAATACCGAATCGACCGTCACCGTCTCGATGCGGCTGGCAAGGCGCTTCTCGTTCGGATGATCGTCGAAGGCCACGTTCGCCGACCCTACCCGCCCACCGAGCCGGCTGAGCGGACCGAGCGCCAGCGCAGTGGGTTCGTAGCCCTTGAACTGCAGCCACGCCTGCGCCTGCTCCCGCGTGCGGATGGTGGCGGGTTTCATCGAGAGGTCGTCCAGAATGAACTCACCAAGGCCCTGCCGATAGAGCTCGGCCACCGCCGTCCCGCAGTGATTGAGCTTGTGCACCACGCGCCAGGCGCCGGTGTCGGTCTTGTAGGCCAGGCCGAGGTGCGAATAGCGCAGCCCGTACTTGCCGAAGTCCTGCCCCGCCCGCGCCAGCAGCACGGCCCGCGCACCACTGGCATCCAGCGCCTGCGCGGTGCGCTCGGCGAGCTGCATGCCCTTTTCGACGGCGGCGGCGCTCAGCCCGGCCTGTTCGCACGACCGGCCGGCATGCGCCTTCACCGGAAACAGGAAGAGTCCCGCCAAAACCACCGCCCCTGCAGCGCCGGCCAGGCGCAGCATGGCCATCAGCAGGCGGCGCAGGCGCGGGACGCGGGTCCGGTACTCGATCTCGTAGGCGCCGAAGTGGCTCGCCGGCCGATTCATGACAGCTTCTCGTTGTGCAGCAGCGCGCGGCCGAGGGCGTTGGGCACGCTCGCGCCCGCCACCGACAGCGCAGCCGGCACGGCCATCAGCGCGCCGGAAGCCGTATCCGCAACCGACGCGATCGGCAACAGCGACAGCGACAGCGCAGCCGACGCCTCGCTCTGCGCATGGGCCGCGACGCAGACCGACATCGCGGCCGCCAGAGCAATCTTCCTGGCACTGGAAGTAAATGGTTGCATGAAGGCCTCGTGGCGTAGTGAAGGTGCGCGAATATGGTCCTCGCACCCACCGCAAGAAGCGGATTACTGCACCAGTGGCCGCCCGCAGCGCCCTCGGTATCTCTAATCGATACCGGCAGGCTTTCGACGGCGCAGCAGATCCTCGCGGGTGAACGCCCGGTCGGTACCTGCGAGCCGGATC
>JBBJMS010000203.1:0-5849 GCA_037720315.1 Variovorax sp.
GGCGCGCATCGGCTACCTCGGCCCCCAATTCGGCCATTGGCGCATTCCGGACCAAGCCTCGATGGCACTGCTGCATGCGCAGGAACTGGCGCAATCCGCCGCACTGCGCAAGCCGGTCTTCATCGTCTTCCCCACGCTGGCGAGCCATGCGCCGTTCGGCCCGACGGCGCCGTACGTCGCCGACTGGGAGCGCCTGCTGCGCACCGACGCCTACGTGCCAGCAGAAACAGGCGTGGCGGAAGCAGCGCCGGCCTCGTGGCTGCGCCCGGTGCCTGCGTATCTGGATTCGCTCGCCTACACGTTCCGCTGGCTCGGCGACTACCTGTCGTCGCGCGCGCCGCGGACGCTGGTCACGATCGTGGTCGGCGACCACCAGCCGCTGGCGAGCGTGAGCGGCGCGGACGCATCGTAGGACGTACCGGTCCACATCATCAGCAGCGACCGCGCGCTGCTCGCGCGCTTCGAAGCGAAAGGGTTCGCGCCGGGCCTGCTGCCGATGGCGCCCGCGCTGGCTTCCATGCAGGACCTCACGCCGCTACTGCTCGATGCTTTCGACGGCACCCGCGCGGGACGATCCGCGCAATAGTTCACAGCGCCGCGGCAAGTGCTCTGTTAGCCTTTTCCCCCATGCGAATCACCGTTTTTCTCATCAATATCGTCGTTCTGTTTCTGGCCTACCGCTGGGGTTCGCTGACCGGATTGCTGATCGCCTGCGGGTTTTGCGTCGTGCTCGTCGCCGCCAGCTTTGCCCTCTCGACGTCGCGCAAGGAAGCGCGCGAGTCGCGCGGCATGCAGAGCGCCATGGGCCGCAGCAGCACCTTTCTCGCACGCCTCGGCAAGCACTGAACTATCTGCCGACGCCCGCCGCCGCCTTGGCGTGCGCGACCTCGGCCTCGCGCGGCAGCGCCACCGCGTTCTTCACCGCCAGGATCTCCGCCATCACGCTGACCGCGATCTCGGGCGGCGTCTTGCTGCCGATGTAGATGCCGATCGGCCCGCGCAGCCGTGCCAGCGATTGCGCGGTCTGCTCGAAGTGCTCGATCATGCGTTCGCGCCGCGCTTCGGCATTGCGCCGGGAGCCGATCGCGCCGACGTAGAAAGCCTCGCTATCCAGCGCTTCGAGCAACGCCAGGTCGTCGAGCTTGGGGTCGTGCGTGAGTGCGACCACGCAGGTGCGGCGGTCGGGCTTGAACGCCATCACCGCGTCGTCCGGCATCTCGGTGCTGATCGCCACGCCCGGGACCGACCAGGCACTGCGGTACTCTGCGCGCGGATCGCACACCGTCACCGCGAAGCCGCTGAACATCGCCATTGTCGACAGGTACTCGGCCAGCTGGCCGGCGCCGATCAGCAGCATGCGGTACTCGGGTCCGAAGGTGTTGACCAGCACGGCATCGTCCACCGCAAGCTCGGCGGGCATGGCGGCCTCGGCCAGCGTCGCGGCGCCGTCGGCGAGCGATACGCTGCGCCGCATCAGCCGGCCTTCCTCGAGCCGGGCCACCAGCGCCTGCAGCGACGCGGCATCGGGGTCGTACTCCAGCAGCAGTTCCAGCGTGCCGCCGCAGGGCAGGCCGAAGCGGTGCGCCTCGTCGGCCGTGATGCCGTACTTGACCAGCGCCGGCGGCCCCGAAGGCATCTCGCCCGACGCCCCGTGCGCGCGGCTGTGGCGGGCGATCAGGTCGTCCTCGATGCAGCCGCCGGAGACCGAGCCGGTGACTGCGCCGTCTTCGGCCAGCGCCATGATCGAGCCGACCGGCCGCGGCGACGAGCCCCAGGTGCGCACCACGGTCGCGAGCAGCGCGCGGCGGCCGGCCAGCCGCCAGTCGCGCAGCGTGCGCAGCACCATGACGTCGAGGTTTTCCACGCCGGTCAATCCTCGTCGGGCTTCTTGCCGCCGATGCCGATCTTGCGCATGAAGCCGGCCACGGCGCCGGTCTTTTCTTCGGCGCTCCCGGCGTCGACGTCCGTAGCTTCGGACGCGGCCGGCGGCGGGCCGTAGCGGCTCTGCATCTCGGCATCGAAGCGCTTGAAGAAATCGTCGGCGGTCGACTTGGCAGCGCCGTCGATGAGCCGCTGGCCGAGCTGCGCGATCTTGCCGCCGACCTGTGCCTGCACGGTGTAGTCGAGCTCGCAGCAGGGCGACGCGTCGGCCGGTGCGTCGGCAACCGGCTTGAGCGACACGCTCGACGAGCCCTTGGCAAATCCGGCCACGCCGCCCTGCCCCTCGAACGAAAGCCGGTAGCTGTCGGGCGGCATGATTTCGGCCAGCGCGACCTTGCCGTTGAACTTGGCCGACACCGGACCGATCTTGAGCGCGAGCGCCACCGTGTACTGGTTGTCGCCGGTGAGCTCGAACTTGTCGCAGCCCGGGATGCATTTCTTCAGCGTCTCCGGGTCGTTGAGCGCCTCCCAGGCCTGTTGCTGCGTAACGCCGAGCCTGCGGTTGCCGAGCATTTCCATGGTGATTCCTTGTGTTGTCTATCGACCCGAGCGCATCAGCGCGGCGAGACTCGCGGCCAGTTGTTCGAGTGCATCGAGATTGTGGACCGCGAGCATCGCATCGGCATGCCGGTGCAGCACGGCGGCGCCGCGCGCGAGCGGCGCGTAGCCGTCGTAGCGCAGCAGCGGGTTGAGCCAGAGCACGCGCCGCGAGTGGCGCTTGAGCCAGAGCAGCTCGCGCTCGAGCATCTCGGCATCGCCCGTATCGAGCCCGTCGCTGATCACCAGCACCAGCGTACGCCGGCCGGTCAGGCGGCGCGCATGGCTGCGCCGCAGTTCGGCCAGCGAGGCGCCGAGGCGCGTGCCGCCGGCGAAGTCGTCGATCGCTGCGCCGGCCGCCGCCAGCATCTCGTCGGTGTCGGCCAGGCGGAAGGCCGGCGTCAGGTCGCTCAGGTGGGTGCCGAACGCGAACACGTCGCGCCGGCCGGCGCGGCGCGTCGACGCATGCAGGAACGCGAGCAGCAGCCGCGCGTAGCGCTCCATCGAACCCGACACGTCGACCAGCACCAGCAACGGCAACGGCTGCTTGCGCCGGGCCAGCCGCGGCAGCCGCAGCAATTCGCCGCCGGTGCGTGCCGCCTCGTGCAGCACGCCCGGCCAGTGCATGCGCGAGTGCGCCCCGGTTTCGCCGGTCGGGCGCAGTCGGCGGGATGCGATGTTCGGCACCGGCAGCGCGACGTCGCGCGCCAGCCGCTCGACCAGCCGATATTCGGACGCGCCGAGCGCATTGAAGTCGGCGTGGTGCAGCCGCGGCATGTCGCTGGCCGTCATCGCGGCATCGAACTCGACCTCGCGATCGGTCTGCGCCGGCTTGGCCGCATCGCGCGGCGCCGATAGCGCCTCGCGCACACGCGGCCGGCGTTTGGACGGTTCGGCCTTGCCCTCGGCGCTCGGCAGCATCTGCGCGAGCAGCTTGTTGGCGAGCTCCGGGTCGCGGAACCAGGCGTCGAAGAGTTCGCGAAAGACCAGCCGGTCCTGCTCGCGACTGATCATCACGGCTTCCATCGCGGCGGCCAGGTCGAGCCGGCTGTCGACGCCAACCAGCATCGCCGCCTCGGCCGCCAGCGCGATGCGTTTCGCGTCGGTGCGCACGCCGGCGCGGCGCAGTGCGCGGCCAAAGCCGACCATGTTGCCGGCGAGCTTGCCGCTGCGCGCATCGCCCAACTGCTGGATCATTGGTACTCCCCCAGGCTTCGCGCACTTCGTGTCGCTGCGCCACCCCCCTCGCCGGGGGCGACACCAGCGGCCCGGCGAAGCCGGCTCCGCGGTGTCCCTGGCTGAAGGCGGTGCGCCCTCATTTGCCCGCTACTTCGGGAGGTTTGAGCAAGTCGCTGGCGAGGCGATGCGTCAGCGCAGCGACGTCGTCGCGCTGCTTGAACAGGATGCCGGCGGTGTCGACCACCACCTCGGGGTCGAGTTCGACGGTGTCGAGCGCGACCAGCGCCCTTGCCCATTCGACACTCTCGGCGATGCCGGGGCCACGCTGGAAGGCGCTTGCAAAAGGTGCGCTGCGCAATTGCTCGACGAAGCGTGCGACCTGCTGCGACAACCGCTCGCCGGCTGCCGGCACCTGCGCCCGCACGATGGCGAGTTCGCGCTCGCGCTCCGGATAGTCGAGCCAGTGGTAGAGGCAGCGCCGCTTGACCGCATCGTTGAGTTCTCGGGTTCGATTGCTGGTGAGGATGGTGACGGGCGGCACCAGCGCAGTCACCGTGCCGAGCTCGGGGATGCTCACCTGGTACTCGCCGAGGTACTCGAGAAGAAAGGCTTCGAAAGGTTCGTCGGCTCGATCGACCTCGTCGATCAGCAGCACTGCGCCGGGCGGCGGCGCCTGCAGGGCCTGCAGCAGCGGCCTGCGAATCAGGTAGCGCGGCTGGTAGACCTCCGACTCCACATCGCTCGCGAACGCCGCACGGCCGCCCGAAGGCGGGAGGGCCCCCTCGGGGGGCAGCGAGGACACGGCAGTGCCGAGCGCGGGGGCTATTGCAGCGTGCGCTTCTGCGGCGCGCATGTGCAGCAGCTGCGCGGCGTAATTCCACTCGTAGAGCGCCTCGCGCTGCTCCAAGCCGTCGTAGCACTGCAGGCGCAGTAGCTCGCGCCGCAGTGCGGTCGACAGCGCCTTGGCCAGTTCGGTCTTGCCGACGCCGGGCTCGCCTTCGAGCAGCAGCGGCCGCTGCAGCTTGAGCGCGAGGAACACGGCGGTCGCGAGCCGCCGGTCGGCGTAGTAGCCCGCGCCTTCGAGCGCCTGCACGATCCCGTCGACGGTGTTGAAAGGGGATGGGTCTGCAGGCGTGGCGTCGGTCATCGCGAAAGCTTAGCCCAGGGCTTTCGTCACTGCGCGCTGAGTGAGGACGCTGATCAGATTAGCGCGGTAGGCAGCGGACGCATGCAGGTCGCTGTTGAGTTCGCCCGATTCGATCTTCACGGCAGCGGCGGACTCGGGCGTGAAGCTCGTCGTCAACGCTTCTTCGAGTCCCTTGTGCCGGAACACGCCGTTGCCGGCGCCGGTGACGGCCACCCGGACACCGCTGTCGAACTGCGCGAGGAAGATGCCGACCAGCGGAAAGTGCGATGCCTTCTGGCGCAGCTTTTCGTAGGCCGCGCGTTTCGGCACCGGGAAGCGGATGGCGGTGATGAGTTCGCCGTCTTCCAGCGCTGTGGAGAAGAGTCCCTGGAAGAAGTCGTCGGCCGCGATTTCGCGCTTGCTGGTGACGACCGTTGCACCCGAAGCGAGCACCGCGCTCGGGTAGCAGGCGGCGGGATCGTTGTTGGCCACCGAGCCGCCGAGCGTGCCCATGGCGCGCACCTGCCGATCGCCGATGTGTTCGGCCAGCCAGGCAAGCGCCGGATAGGCGGCCTTGATCTCGGCGTTGTTCGCGACGTCGAGATGCCGCGCCATGGCGCCGATCACGAAGGCATCGCCCTCCTTGCGGATGCCGGTCAACTCCTGGATGCCGCTCAGGTCGGCCAGTTGTTCGGGCGCCGAAAGGCGCAGCTTCATCGAGGCCAGCAGGGTCTGGCCGCCGGCCAGCGGCTTGGCCCCCGCGGCGGCGAGCCTGGCGGCATCGGACACGGTGGTGGGGCGTTCGAGGGTGAAGGCGTACATGGTTGTTGTTTCCTACGGTTGGTTCAGGGCGTGGGCCGGCCTTGCGTGCTGGCCGCAAGCGACGGCTGCTGCGGCTGCTGCGTAGGGGTCGTGCTGCCCTTCTGCATCGCCTCCCACACGCGATGCGGAGACGCGGGCATGTCGAAATCCTTGACGCCCAGCGGCGCCAGCGCATCGAGCACGGCGTTGATCACCGCCGGCGGCGAGCCGATGGCTCCGGCCTCGCCGCAGCCCTTGGAGCCCA
>JBBJMS010000005.1:0-55490 GCA_037720315.1 Variovorax sp.
GAGCCCGAGCGGCGCGCACGTGCGGCGCGCGAGCGCGAAGGCATCTGGCTCGACGATGCGACCTGGAGCGAGATCGTCGCCGCCGGGGCCAAGGTCGGCGTGGCCGTCTCTATCTAGAAAAGTACCAGCCTAGAAACGCGAGGCTGGTCGCCAGCGTGAAGGAGCAGAGCCGCAGCCAGAACGCAGGCGCCTCGGCCGGCAGCGCGATTCGCGCGGCGCCGCGCGGGCGCGGGACGGCGTGCACGTTCAGGTTTTCGAGCGCCGACGGGCAACTGGCGACGAACGCCGACCGCCTGCAGGTACAGCCGTGGCAGAACATCGCATTGCCGCGATTGAGCGTGCCGCATATATCGCAGATCAAGGGCATGACGGGCGCCTCCGTTTGCATTGCAAACCAAAGAAACGAACCTCTGCTTCGCGCAACGATTTGTCTACCGGCGCCGTCCTACTTGAATGAAGGTGCGCGCGACGAGCTTCAGAAACCCGGCCCTCCGGCGCCGGTCGCGATGCTGTGCTTCTCCATCAGCCGGTAGAGCGTCATGCGCGACACGCCGAGTTCGCGCGCCGCCACGGTGATGTTGCGGCCAACGCGATTGAGCGTGATGCTGATGGCGTCGCGCTCGGCCGTGGTACGAACCGCCGCGAGCGCGAGGCGCACGGGGCTCGGCGCCGCGCGCAGTTCCAGGTCGGCAGCGGTGATGAGGCGGCGGTCGGTCATGACCACCGCGCGCTGCACCCGGTTGAACAGCTCCCGCACGTTGCCCGGCCAGTCGTGCGCCAGCATGGCGGCGCTGGCCTCCTGGCTGAAACCGTCGGCCGGATGCTTGCGCTCGGCCGCGCAGCGCCGATAGATGTGCTGCGCCAGCACCGGCACGTCGTCCTTGCGTTCGCGCAGCGGCGGCACCGAGATCGACAACACGTTCAGCCGGTAATAGAGGTCTTCCCGGAACTTGCCGCAGGCCACCGCCTCGGCCAGGTCGATGTGCGATGCGGCGACGACCCGTGCATCCACCTGCAGACTGCTCGAAGCGCCGACGCGGTGGATGGTGCGCTCCTGCAGAAAGCGCAGCAGGTTGGTCTGCAGTTCGAGCGGCAAGTCGCCGATCTCGTCGAGAAAGAGCGTGCCGCCGCCGGCCATCTCGATCAGGCCGCGCTTGCCCGAGAGCGCGCCGGTGAAGGCGCCGCGCTCGTGGCCGAACAGTTCGGTATGGATGAGCGATGGCGCGATGGCACCGCAGTTCACCGCTACGAATGGCCCGCCGGCGCGCTCCGAACACCGGTGAATGGCCTGCGCCGCCAGTTCCTTGCCGCTGCCGCTTTCGCCGCCGATCAGGATCGGCGCGTGGGTGCCGGCGACCTTCTGGATGTGCCGCCGCAGGTTGCTCATCGCCGCGCTCTGGCCGACCATGCCCATCACGTCGGGGCGTGCCGCATCGGCGCCGCGTTCGTGCGCAGCGCGCAAGCTCGCGCGCCGGTGCGCGTGCGCCAGCGCCTGCACCAGCACGCCGGGCTCCACGGGATCGGTGTGGTAGTCGAAGAAGTGGTTGAGGATGAGGTCGCGGAAGTACGGCGCCTCGAGCGCGCGCGGCGGAATCACCGCCACCCAGTCCGGCGTGCCCGATGCCCTGATGCATTCGAGGCGTACTGGAAGAACCGCCTGCTGTTCGTGGTCTACAACCGCATGGATCGAGCCCGCTTCAACCAGACGGCCGATTGGCGCGCGGCACCCATGGCGCCGCTCGGCACGACGCTGGTCCGCGACAGCCTGGCCCACACCCTTCCCAAGCACGGACCGGGGCAGTTCTGATGTCGAAGCGAGCCCAAGTTCTCGTCGCGATCGCAGTGATGCTCGGCGCTGCCGGCACGGCGCACGCGCAGCAGCTGTGGCGTACCGTCGGCGACGACAAGCTAGCGCAGATGCGCGGCGGATTCGATCTCGGCGCCGTCGGCCGCATGGCGACCCGCTCGACGAGTGATCACTGTCCACGTTGAGAGACACCACCCTTTGGCTTGCTCCTACGCGCGCGGCCGCATTGCAAGCGCCAAATCAAGCCATTCAACCGGTTCTTCACCCGGTTCAGCAAGGCACAGATGCATCAATCCCTTACTTCGGAGCTTGTTCTGCTCTTTGCCCGCAGGCAGCGCATGCGCGCGATGTTCATGAGGTCGCAGGACGGCCTTTCCGAGGCGCTGGAGGCGCAGTTGCAGGGTTTCGGCGACGGACCATCGGACGACGACTTCGACAATTTCGCGACCGCAATGGCAGCCTCCGAATGCGCGGACATCCGCTATCTGAAAGTGCTCGCCCGCATGGCGGGAGAGATCATCGACCAGGCAAAGGCCAGCGCAACAGAGTCAACCAGGAGCAACCGCACATGACCTCACCCACAGACAAAGACGCCCCCCCCGCGAGCGAGCAAACCCCGGCCCAAAAGGCCATGAAGCAGTTCTCGAAGACCGATGCCGAGCGCGATGGGGCTGCCGATGCCGATGCGCCGGTAGGCCCGAACGACGGCCCGACCCTCACGACCGGCACGGAGCCCTCCGCGCCCGGTGCGAAAAAGTGAAAGCGGCGCCCATGCAAGAAAAAAACTGGGTTGCGGAAGCGAGAAAAGCGGATTCCCGCCGGGCCGATCTGCCGGGCGAACATCTGATCGTGTTCGGCGTTGGACTGCTGCTACTCATGGCGACCGGCCGCAGTCGCTCGCCGATCGGCCGGGCCTTGATTGGTGCGGCGGCCGGCGCGTTCATCGCGCGCGCCGCGAGCGGCACCGGCGGCGTGGCGCGCCTGACTTCGATGCTGACGCAGGTGCGCCGCTGATGCGGACGGTACTGCTGCGGCTGGCGGCCGCCGTTCTTGTGGTTTCGGTCGGCGCATGTAGCGATGGCTCAGGCGACCGGACAACCGGCCAGCAACTCGATTCGGCGCTGGAGCAGACCCGCGATGCGGCCGCCACCGCTGCACGCAAGGCTGGCGAACTCGCCGACAAGGCGGGGGACAAGACCAAGGCCTATGTCAACTCTCCCGAGGCCAAGCAAGATGCAGCTGCCGCCAAGGAAGCGGTGAGGAACGCCGGTCGCGCGCTCGAGTCGACAGCCGAAGACGCCGCCATCACTGCATCGGTGTCGGCTGCGCTCGCGCGCGATGTCGAACTGAGCGCGACGCGCATCGACGTCGACACCGAGGCCGGCGCAGTGCGCCTGAGCGGACCCGCACCGACGGCCGAAGCCAAGGTGCGGGCCAGCGACATCGCGAAGGCGGTGAATGGCGTCGGCTCGGTCGATAACCGGCTCGAAGTGCGCACAGCGAGTGCGCGCAGCCCTTAAAGGAGCAGCCCCAGCGCTGCGTCCAGATGTTCCGAAGGCGCGCGCCTGAAGCCCGAGCGCGCAAAGCGCTGGAGCCGGCCGACCACGAAGGCGGTCAGCAGCGACGCCCGAACCTGAGCGTCGACGCTGGGCGTAGCCGAGCCGTCCACAGCGGCTGCGTCGCGCAAGGTCTGGCGCAGCGTGGCTTCGATCTTGTCGAAGAACTGGTTCATGCGGTTCTGCAGGCGGTCGTTTTCGAACACCAGCGCATCGCCCACCATCACCCGCGTCATGCCCGGGTTCTTTTCGGCGAACTGCACCAGCATCGAGACGACGCGCCCCGCCTGCTCGCGGCCCGGCACTTCACGCTCCCCGATCTGGTTGACCAGCGTGAACACGCTTTGCTCGATGAACTCGATCAGGCCCTCGAACATCTGCGCCTTGCTGGCGAAGTGGCGGTACAGCGCGGCCTCGCTGACATCGAGCCGGGCAGCCAGCGCCGCAGTCGTCACCCGCTCGGCGCCCGGTTGCTCGAGCATGGCGGCCAGCGCCTGCAGGATCTGGACGCGCCGCTCGCCTGGCTTGGGACGCTTGCGCACCGGCATGGCCACCGGGTCCGAACTTGCTGCGGCGTCGAGCGCGCCTGTCTCATCGTTCTGCATGGGCGTCAGGCAAATGTAAAAAAATGATTCTCGCACAGCGTAGTGAGCGCGTGCCAACTCGCAACATGCTGCGCCTCGCGCAGAATGAGCGCCGCAACATTTACACCACACCGAGAGAGAGCAACGATGGGTTCCACGATTCTGGTCACCGGCGGCGCCGGCTTCATCGGCAGCCACACCTGCGTGGCCTTGGCAGCAGCAGGCTACGCGCCATTGATCCTGGACAACCTGGGCAACAGCAACGTGCGCGTGCTCGACCGGCTGGCGCGCATCAGCGGCAGCGCGCCACGATTCATCGAGGGCGACGTGCGCGACCGCGCCCTGCTCGACCGGGTGTTTCGCGAGCAGCCGATCGCCGGCGCCATCCACTTTGCCGGCCTGAAGGCGGTGGGCGAGTCGGTCGCCGACCCGCTCACCTATTACGACAACAACGTGAACGGCAGCCTCGTGCTGGCCGCGGCCATGCAGGCGGCGGGGGTGCAAACGCTGATCTTTTCGTCGTCGGCCACCGTGTACGGCGACCCGGACAGCTCGCCCATTCCGGAGCACGCGGCGCGGCGGCCCGCAAACCCCTACGGCCGCTCGAAGCTGATGGTCGAGGAAGCGCTGGCCGACCTGCAGCAGGCGCAGCCCGCATGGCGCATCGCGCTGCTGCGCTACTTCAATCCGGTGGGCGCGCACGAGAGCGGGCTGATCGGCGAGCATCCGCAAGGCAAGCCGAACAATCTGATGCCGTTCGTCGCGCAGGTCGCGGTGGGCCTGCGAGACCGGCTGGCGGTGCACGGCGGCGACTACCCGACGCCCGACGGCACCGGCGTGCGCGACTACGTTCATGTAATGGACCTCGCCGAAGGCCATGTGGCGGCGCTGCGCCACGCTGAGAAGCAGCCGGGGCTGGTGACGCTGAACCTGGGTACGGGCCAGGGCGCATCGGTGCTCGAGGTAGTGGGCGCCTTCGAGCGCGCGAGCGGCAAGAAGATCGCCTACGACATCGGCCCGCGCAGGGCCGGCGATGTGCCCGCGTACTGGGGCGATCCTTCGCTCGCGCAGCAGACGCTGGGCTGGCGCGCGCACCGCAGCCTCGACCAGATGTGCGCCGACAGCTGGCGCTGGCAGCAGGGGAATCCGAACGGGTACGAGTGAAGGGCTCGATTACCGAGCCCGGATCATCGTGCCGTAGGCCTGATCGGTCAGGATCTCGAGCAGCATCGCGTGCGGCACGCGGCCGTCGATGATGTGCACCGCGTTGACGCCGCTCTTGGCAGCGTCGAGCGCGCCTTCAATCTTGGGCAGCATGCCGCCGGAGATGGTTCCGTCGGCAAACAGGTCGTCGATTTCGCGCGCGCTCAGGTCGGTCAGCAGCTTGCCGTTCTTGTCGAGCACGCCGGGCGTGTTGGTGAGCAGCATGAGCTTCTCGGCCTTCAGCACGATGGCGAGCTTGCCGGCGACGACGTCGGCGTTGATGTTGTAGCTCTCGTTCTCCTCGCCGAAGCCGATCGGGCTCACGACCGGGATGAAGGCATCGTCCTGCAGCGCCTTCACCACGCTGGGGTCGATCGACACGATCTCGCCCACCTGACCGACGTCGTGGTGCAGGTTCGGATCGTTGCGGTCGGCGAGCTTGAGTTTCTGCGCGCGGATCAGGCCGCCGTCGCGCCCGGTGAGGCCCACCGCCTTGCCGCCGGCCTGGTTGATGAGCCCCACGATGTCCTGCTGCACCTCGCCTGCCAGCACCCACTCGACCACCTCCATGGTCTCGGAGTCGGTCACCCGCATGCCCTGGATGAAGTGGCCCTTCTTGCCGAGCTTGTTGAGCGCCGCCTCGATCTGCGGACCGCCGCCGTGAACCACCACCGGGTTCATGCCGACCAGCTTGAGCAGCACCACGTCTTCGGCAAAGTCGGCCTGCAGGGCGGGGTCGGTCATGGCGTTGCCGCCGTACTTGATGACGATGGTCTTGCCGTGGAACTTGCGGATGTAGGGCAGTGCCTGGGCCAGGATCTCGGCCTTGTCGCGCGGCGGGATGTTGAGGACGGGATCGGTCATTGGTGGGCAGCAGGTGGCAGAGGCTGCAAATTGTGCCGCATGCGTTGACTCGCACTCAGCGCTCTGCGGCGGCGAAGGCGCGGCGGTGCGCCACCACCAGCAGCAGCACCAGGTCGATGCCGACGCGGGCGGTCCATGCCATTGCCGCACCGGCGAGCCCGAAACGCTGCAGCGCAAAGAGCAGCAGCGGCACATAGATCGCCAACTCGGCGAGATGGAGCTGCGCCGTCAACCGCGCGTGGCCGGCCGCCTGCACTGCCGCGAACGGCACGAACGCCACGCCATTGAGCAGCAGGCCGACCGCCAGCACGACCAGCACCGGCGCCGACTTTTCCGCGAACTCGGCACCGAGCCAGAGCGCAAGGCCGGCATTGGCGCCGAAGATCAGCGCCAGCGAGACCGGCAGCATCGCCAACGCCACCAGCGCGACGCAGCGCAGGTAGAGCCTGCGAGCCACAGGCGGGTCGTGCGCCATCAGCGACGCGAGCCGCGGAAACAGCGCGTTGGTGAGTGCGCCCGGAAGGATGAGCAGGCGCGCCATCACCTCCGCCGGCACGGTGTAGAACGCGACGACCGCGGCGCCCAGCGTGGCCGAAATGACGAAGCGGTCGGCAGTGACCATCAGCGGGCTGACGATGTTCGACACCGTCATCCACAGGCCGAATGACACCAGGCCGTTCAGCCGCTCCGCAGTGAGCGGCGCCTGCAAGAACCCCGGGCCGAGGCGGCGCCGCACCAGCACCGCGTGGGCGATGCAGATCAGCACCCGCGCCGCCATCAGGCTCGCGACCATCCACAGCAGCGACGGCCCGAGCCACAGCACGCTGAGCGCCGGCAGGCCGAAGTTGGCGAGCCCGAGCACCATGCGCAGCAGGTTCACGTCCCTGAAATCTTCGTAGGCTTCGAGCACGCCGCGCATGCCGATGGTGGCGGTGGTGACGGGCACGCAGGCGGCGGCGATCAGCAGCGCATGAAACGCATCCTGCTGCAGTGATGCGGACACCTTGAGCCAGTCGCTGGCGAAGGGTTCGGCCAGCGCGGCGAGCAACAGGCCGCCCGCGACGCCGGTTGCCGTGGCAAGCAGCACGCCGCTCTTGGCGATGCCGTGCACATCGCCCGGCGACGGCCCGGCCAGGCGCTGCGCCATCTTCTGCGTCAGCGCCCTGCCCAACCCCAGATCGAAGAGGCTGAAGTAACCGATCAGCGCCCAGACCAGGGTGAGGATGCCGAAAGCCTCGACCCCCGACTCCCTGATCAGATAGGGCACGACCGCGGCGCCGACGGCGAGCGGCAGGCCGGCGCCTGCAAGGTTCCAGAGCGTATTGCGCCGCAGCGACATGGCCCTTCTTCAGCGCAGGGCCGACGCCCTGCCCCCGCTTTGAATCACGGACGCAGCCAGCGCGGCACCTTGAAGCGCACGATCATGAGATAGGCCACCACGTAGGTGGCAACAAAGAGCGCGCAGAACGCGACCAGAACCGGCGTGTTGTTCCAAAACAGCACGGCAGGCACCACTGTCATCGCGGCAAAGATCCACAGGTAGGGCGAGGTGCGGTTGTTGCGCGCGAGCAGCTGGCGCGCCTCGTCGTCGGCGAACGCCACCCGCACGATGCGCCGAAAAATCAACTGGTGAAAGTGCAGCGCGTCGGCCGTGCCGGGCGACTGGCCGCGCGCGAGCTTGCGGTAGATGGAGAACATCGTCTCCCACACCGGATAGATCAAGAGCAGCATCGGGAACCAGGGCGATACCACCCGGTGGCGCTGCACCAGCGTGACCGATGCCACCGCGATCACGATGCCCCACATGTAGGCCCCGCCGTCGCCGGCGAAGATCTTGCCGCGCGGGTAGTTCCAGATTAGGAAACCGAGCGTGGCGCCCACCAGGCAGATCACCATTGCGGCGAGTTGCCGGTCGCCGACCTGCAGCGCGACGTGCGAGATGGCCAGGCACACCAGCACCGCAACCGTGCCCGCCAGCCCGTTGTAGCCGTCGATGATGTTGAAGGCATGCGGCAAGCCGCCGATGGCAAAGGCCGCAAACAGGATCGCCGCATAAGGCCAGGCCTGCAGCCACCCGTCGATGACGCCGACACCGGTGCGCGAAACGCCCAAGCCCAGGAGCCAGCACAGCAACAGCGCCGAGCCGACAGTGAGCCCGAGCCGGTAGCGCACCGACACCCGCTGCGTCACGTCTTCGATGATGCCGCCGAGCACCGCCGGCGCAATGCACAGCAACGTGAATGCCGAAGCCTTCAGAGGCCACGAGACGTTGAACGGATCGGACGGCATGCCGGCCACCAGCCACGCGGCGCCGGTGCCGAACAGGATGCCGGCGCCGCCCAGGCGCGGCACATGGCCCTTGTGAAAACGCTGCGGCATGTCTGCACCGTACAGCCGCGCATGGCGGCGCGCGCGGCGCATGAACACCTGCACCGCAAAGGCAGCGACGAGAAAACTGATGACGATCAGGGCAATCATGGAATGGTGACGGGAACCCTAGAATTCCCAGCGAAATTAGACCATGCCGATCTCACCGCCTCCGCCTACGACCCCCGCGATGGTCACCGTTTCGATCGTGAGCCACGGGCAGCTCGAACTAGTGCGTCCGCTGCTCGACCAACTCGATCGCTTCAGCCGCGAACAGATCGACAAGGTGGTGCTGACGATCAACATCCCCGAAGCTGACGTGCTGGCCGGCGAGCAGTGGGGCTTTGCGGTGGAGCGCATCGACAACCCGAGGCCGCTGGGCTTCGGCGCCAACCACAACCAGGCCTTTGCACGCTGCGGCACGCCGTGGTTCCTGGTGCTCAACCCGGACATCCGGTTCACGAGCGACGTGCTGGCGCCGCTGATCGCGCAGGCAGCGCCCCCGAGCGGCCTGTTGACGCCGCGCATCCTGGAGCCGGGCAAGGCCGAGCCGGAGCAGCATCGGGCGATCATCACGCCGAGGGAGATCGTGATGCGAAGGCGCGCGGGCTATGAAATTCCAAAAGTGCCAGCATGGATTCCCGGGCTGTTCATGCTGTTTCGCAGCGACGCCTATCGCGAAGTGCGCGGCTTCGATGAGCGCTTTTTCATGTACGGGGAAGACTTCGATATCTGTGCGCGCACGCGGCTTGCGGGATGGGGGCTGCAGGTGGGGGAAGACCTGGTTGCGCTGCACGATGCGCGGCGTGCGAGCCATGCGAGGCCGAAGCATTTGTACTGGCATGTGGCCAGTCTCGTCACGGTCTGGCTGTCGCGACCCTTCTGGCGCTATCGAGAGCTGACGGCGCGATGCCGTTCTTGAGTCGCGGCGGGATCTAGCTACGCGATCGGCGGCACTCGTGGCGGCCACGCATAGCTGAAATCCTCGAAATCGAGCGTCAGATTCGGGTTGTAGGCAGGATCTTCATTGAGGACATCGGCCCAGCGTTGACGCATGTATCGCGTCTCGCTGTCGAACCGCATCTTGTTCTCTGGCGCCGCGTCGGCGCCGCGCGTAGCCGATTCATGGTGGAACAGTTGCGCATGTGGCGTCCACACGTTGCGATAGCCCGCATCGCGCAAGCGCAGGCAAAAGTCGATGTCGTTGAATGCAATCTTGAGATTCTCTTCATCGAGACCGCCCACTGCTTGGTAAGTCTTCTTGTGCATCACCAGGCATGCTGCCGTCACCGCCGAGATCGACTGGGTCAGGGAAGCCCGGTTGAAATAGCCCTGATCGCCCGCTTGAAGGCGCTTGTGCGAGTGCCCCGCGACACCCCCGATCCCCAGGATCACGCCCCCATGCTGCAGCGTCATGTCGGGATACCATAGGCGCGCGCCCACTGCACCCACGCCGGGCTGCAAGGCGATGGCAACCATTTCGGACAGCCATTCGGGCGATATCACCTCGACATCGTTGTTGATCAAGCCGACGAGCTCGCCGTTCGCCAGGCCGACGGCCCTGTTGTTGAGTGCCGAGTAGTTGAACGGCCGGTCGTCCCGGATGACGCGGATCCCGGGCGCCTCCATCAACTGGCGAAAGTACTCCAGCGCGGCCGGATCGTCGGATCCGTTGTCCACGAGGATGATCTCGTAGCGCGGGTACGTCGTCTTGCGCTGAATGCTTTCGATGCATTGCCGCACCAGCGCGGCGGCATTGCGCGTCGGAATGACAAGCGACACCAGCGGCGGCGGATCGGGCAACTCGTAGCGCACGCGGTAGCCATCGGGAGTTGCCTCGACATGCCCGCGAACGCCCGTGCGGGCGAAATGTTCGTTCAAGGCGCGCTCCCCGGCCTGCTTCGCGTAAGGCTTGGCCTCCATCGACGTCGCAGTGCTCTCGGCATGCACCCGCCAGTGATAGAGCACGCGCGGGATGTGATGCACCTGCCCCGGCGCGAGGCACTCGATGCAGCGCAAGACAAGGTCATGGTCCTGCGCTCCCTCCATGCCGACCCTGAATCCGCCCACTTCCCGGGCCAGGTCGGTGCTGAAGGCGCCCAGGTGCGAAAACATGTTCTGCGACCGGAACAGATCGACGTTCCAGTCAGGCTTGAAGTTGGGCGCGCAACGCACGCCCCTTTCGTCGATCTTGTCTTCGTCGGAGTAGATCAGGCGTGCCCCGGGGTGTCGGACGATCGCGTCCGCCAGCCAGAACAAGGCGTGCTCGGAAATCAGGTCGTCGTGGTCCATGAGCGCAATCCACGATCCGCTGGCCAATGCGAGCGCGCTGTTCGAGGCAGCGGCAATGTGACCGTTCTGCGGCCTGAACACAACCTTGATGCGCTCGTCGAGTGCGGCGTATTCCTGCAATACGGCACGCGTCGCTTCTGCCGGCGATGCGTCGTCGGCGATGCAAAGCTCCCAATGCGGGTAGCTCTGCCCACGCACCGCTTCGATCGCCTCGCGCAGCCAGGCCGGATGGGTGTCGTAAGTGGGCATGACCACCGAAATCAACGGAGCGCTGCCCATGCCCGCGATGCGCTGCGCGATCGCGGCACGGGACTTGTCGTCCGGCGTGTCGTAGCGCTTCACCCATTCGCTGTAATGCTTGCGATCGAGCGTGCCGATATCCGTCATTCGAGGCGGACCTTCCCCGCGCAGCAGGATGCCGAAGGAGGTTCTCAGTCCCCGAAAACCGGAGCGCCTGAAGATCAGCCATGAACGCCGCAGCATGCCGCCCACGCCTCCCCCTTTGTAGACCGCAGCGGGGAGAACTCGCAGCCATCGCAGGATTCGACGGCTCAGCACCACGAAAGACGCAGCATCGGGCATCTGGCTACACCGACTCGAAAAGGTCGCGGACCACGCCGCGCGTGCCGCGCCCGAATTTTTCATAGCGGCCCGTCGACGCTTCGCGCATCACCGGCGCGAACCGGGCAATGCGCCCCGATGGCAGACCGGCACGGAAGCGCTGATGCTCCAGCTTGTCGCGCACCTTGCCGACCGTCTCCTGCCCCACCACGCTCCCCAGCGCGAGCAGGCGCGAGAGAAGAAGCTCCGCCTTGACGGCGCGCCTTTGGTGCGTGTCGCCCCTTGAAGCGAATGCCTTCTGCACCTTGCGCAGGAACGAGTCGCGCCGGGCGCCGATCTGGTTGCTTTCGTGCTGCCGGTAGTCGATCAGCCTGGCTTCAAGCGCGTCGACACGCCCCACGGCCGCGGCAATGATCGCGAGCCATTCGTCATGCAGCCACTCGACGGGGAACGGCGCCGCATGCGCCAGCAGCGTCCGGCGGAAAACGGTCGTCGCGCCGGTGACCAGATTGCGGCGCAGAAAGACGTCGAACGCGTTGCCGCGGTGGATCCAGTCGAGTTCGAAGGACTTGACCTCGAGCGCGTGGAAGAGCGATTCGCCGAGATCCTGCCCGCTCGCGCCCACCAGCCGCGCATCGGTGTGAAGCAGCAACAGCTCGGGGCGACGCTCGAACTCGGCCGCCACCCGGGCCAACCGCTCGGGGTGCCACGCGTCGTCCTGATCGCTCAGCGCGATCAGGTTGCCCTTGCACGCCAGAACCGCCTGCTCGAAGTTCTTGGTGATCCGCAGAGGCGGCGAGTTCTCGATCACTCGTAAATCGATCGCAATCCCCGGCCTTGCCTGCTCGCACTCGCGCAGCGAAGCGCGCGCAACTGCAACGCAGTCATCGCTCGAAGCGTCGTCCGAAAGGACGATCTCGTCCGGCGGCAGCGTCTGGAGACAAATGCTGCGCATCTGTTCGCCGATAAAACGAGTGCCGTTATGGGTACAGAGAGCGACTGAGATCAAGGGGAGAACGTATGAGGCCGTAATCTTAAAGGTTTGAGCCACTGTCACGGTCCGCGCATTGCCGCCCGGTCCGGTCGGTAAAATCTCCGGTCGCTCTTTGAACTAGGGAAAATGCATGCGGTTGATTTCAGTGGCGCTCTCAGGTGATGTCGAGTCGAGGCAATGGCCGGAGCCGCGCCGGACCAGCTGGAGCGACGTCGTTGCGATTGGCGTATGAGCCAAGCGCACTCCAACCTACATCGCAGCGCCTGGGCCGATTGGTGGGAAGGCACCCGCCGCACCGACATCTGGTGGACGCTTGCCTGGTTCGACATCGTCTTGCGCTATCGGCGCTCGATGCTCGGGCCCTTGTGGCTGACGCTCAGCATGGGCGCCATGATCGGTGGCATGGGGCCGCTTTACAGCTCGCTGTTCGGCACCGAGCTGTCGAAGTTTTTCCCTCACCTGGCTCTCGGCATCATCTTTTGGGGACTGTTCGCCAACATGGTTGCGGAGGCTTGCAACGCCTTCATCGGGTCGGCAAACTACCTTAAACAGGGGTACTTTCCGATAAGTCTTTTCGTATGGCGAAGCTTGGCGCGCAACCTGATCCAGTTCGCCCATCACATCGTTCTCTACGTTCCCGTTGCATACTTTTCGGGCATTTCGTTGTCGTGGTCGGCACTGCTGTTCGTGCCGGCTTTCCTGCTCGTGCTCGTCAACGCGCAAGCGCTTGGCCTCGCGCTGGGACTGATATGCACGCGATTTCGCGACGTGACGCAGATCGTGACCAGCGTAATGCAGATGCTGATGTTCCTGACGCCGGTCTTCTGGCTGCCGGAAAGCCTGCCCGATCGGGCCGGCTACATCCTCTATAACCCCTTTGCGCAGATGCTCGACCTGCTACGCAGGCCGTTGATGGGCGGTGTCTCGGATGCACACAACTGGTGGGGCGTCATTGGCTGGACAGTGGCATCGGTCGTCGTCTCGAGCCTGCTGTTCGCAAAATACCGTCGACGCGTCGTCTACTGGCTCTAGGAATACATGGCTTTCATCTCGCTCAAGAACGTCTCGGTCAATTTTCCGATCTATGGAGCCGGCGCAGCCTCATTGAAAAAAACGCTTGCTGCATCGGTGACTGGTGGGCGCTTCGGCAAGGAGACAGGCGTCAACGTGGTGCAGGCGCTGAGCGACATCAATCTGGAATTGAAGAGCGGCGATCGCCTCGGGCTCGTCGGCCACAACGGCGCCGGCAAGTCGACACTGTTGCGGGCGCTCGCAGGCGTCTACGAGCCTTCGTCGGGCGAGTTCATGCGCCAGGGCACGGTGGCAAGCCTGATCGATCCTTCGCTGGGCATCGAGGTCGATGCCAGCGGCATCGAGAACATCATGCTGCGCGGCCTCGTCATGGGCATGAGCAAGAAGCAGATCGACGCCCTCACGCCGGCGATCTGCGAGTTCAGCGGGCTGGGCGAGTACGTGAACATGCCGGTTCGCACTTACTCGACAGGCATGATGATGCGGCTCGCGTTCGCGATTTCTACCAGCGTCGAGGCGGACATCCTGTTGATGGACGAGTGGCTATCGGTCGGCGATGCCGAATTCACCGAAAAGGCGGAGAAGCGCATGCGGGACGTGGTGTCTAAGTCGGGCATCCTGGTGCTGGCGTCGCACTCGCCCGATCTGATCGCGAAGGAATGCAATCGGGTTATCCATATGGAGCACGGGCGAATCGTGTCCCACGAAACAACGGCATGAGGCAGTACCGGTTTACCTGGATTGGTGAATCGCCGTCCTGAGCACGTCGACGACGCGCTGCTGGTCCGACTCGGGCAGCCCCATCCAGAGCGGCAGGCGGATCAGGCGCTCTGAGTGGCTGTCGGTCACCTCAAGCCGCCCATGTGCCCTTCCATGCCGCAGGCCAGCGGGTGACGAATGCAGCGGCACGTAGTGAAAGACGGCACCGATGTCGCTGCGCCTGAACTCTTCCAGAATTGCGTGCCGATCGAGTTCGGGCGCGAGGATCACGTAATACATGTGGGCGTTGTGCCGGAAGCCATCGCGCACGATGGGGCGGCGCAGAAAACCGTCGGCTTCGAGTGGTGCGAGCAGTTCATGGTAGCTGTCCCATCTCGCAAGGCGCTCGGCGGTGATGCGGTCCGCCTCCTCAAGCTGGGCCCAGAGGAACGCGGCGACTAGCTCGCCCGGCAGGAACGAGGAGCCGACTTCCTGCCAGGTGTACTTGTCGACCTGGCCGCGAAAGAAGCGGCTGCGGTCGGTGCCCTTCTCACGGATGATCTCGGCGCGCTGGGCGAGTTGCGGATCGTTGACGAGCAACGCACCCCCTTCGCCCGAGATGACGTTCTTCGTTTCATGGAAGCTGTAAGCGCCGAGGTGGCCGATGCTCCCCAGGGCACGTCCCTTGTAAGTTGCCATCACGCCCTGGGCGGCGTCTTCGACGACCGTCAAGCCATGCGACTGGGCGATGGACATGATGGTGTCCATCTCGCAAGCCACGCCGGCGTAATGAACCGGTGCGATGCCGCGCGTGCGCGGCGTGATGGCCGCTTCGACGAGCCGCTCGTCCAGATTCAGGGTGTCCTCGCGAATGTCGACGAACACCGGCACACCGCCGCGCAGGACGAACGCGTTCGCAGTCGACACAAAGGTGTAGGACGGCATGATGATCTCGTCGCCCGGTTGCACGTTCATCAAGAGTGCCGCCATCTCCAGCGCGGCGGTGCATGAATGCGTGAGCAGCGCCTTGTTGCAGCCCGTGCGTTCTTCGAGCCATTTGTGGCAGCGCCTGGTGAAGGGGCCGTCCCCGGCCAGGCGGCCGTTGAAATGCGACTCGGCAATGTAGTAGAGCTCTTTGCCCGTCATGTGGGGCCAGTTGAACGGGATCTTTGCAGCGACCATATCGCTCCTCTTTGGTTGTGCAGTGTGGCTTCGCGGCAGGGTTAACTTCGGCAGCGCCGCCAGCTCAGGGTATACGGGCCGCTCGACGCTGATTGCAGTTCTTCAAGCGTTGATCGGTGACGCTCTTCGCAATACACCTTCAAGTATCCGAACAACAACTCGTTGGCCATTATGGGAACGCCTTCCAGGCTCGCCAACCTTTGTACAAGTCCCCGCCCGTCACGGGCCTCCTGCCAGGCGACGGAAAAAGGCGCCAGCGTCGAGACGCCGAGACCGTAGATCTTGCGGTTGGTACGGTCGATGACGCCGTCATCATCCACGCCGATGACAGGGTAGACCGCCTGAAAGGGGAAACTGCCACCCCATACCACCAGCGAGACATGCGGGAGTTCCTCGATCGCGTTGCGGGCGACGTCATCCACGCGCTGCACTGCACGCGATTCGGAAAAGACGATTCCGGCGTTGACCACCGCTCCCAAAACCAAGGCGGCCGTGCCGAGCTTGCCGACAGTGCGAGAGCCGTTGGCGATGACATACGGCGCGAACAGGAGCAGCGTCAGGGCAGGAATGTAGACGCGGAAAACTGCCGGTCGGCCAAGTAGCCCCAAAGCAAGAATGCCGGCCAGGAAAAGGAGCCATGCCACAGCAATTTTTCGGTTCCAGCGCAGCAGCCCAAGCAGGATTGCGGCTAACGCCAGGCAGACAAGGACGGGATTGAACAGTGCACCGAGCGCCGCGACCGCACCTCCGCCCGCGTCGCTGCGCTTGGTGAAACCGATCTCCGAAAGCATCGAATACAAGGCGCCCGGGTCCGCCACCCGTGGGTCAACGAAAAACCAGCTTTCAACCAACCGAATGTCGTTGGCCGTCAAGCCGGAGCGCTGCAATAGATCAGGGCGAGCCCTCAGGTCGTCACCGGCGCGAAAGTCGGTGAGCGCTGCACGAACCGGATTCAATGCGTTGAATTCATCCCATGCCGGGGCGCGATACGCCTGCCTGTCGAAAACCGTTGCACCGGCTATCCCGACCAGCAAGATCGCGCCGCAAACCCAGGCGCTTCGGCGGCGCCAGATCTCCCTCCACGAAATCAGCGGCAGGGCTACAACCAGAACGAACAGAAACTCCTGGCTGCGGATCAAGAAGCTGAAGAAAGCCAGCATGCAGGCACAGGACAGCGTGATGTTCCGGTTGTCCTGCGTGTAGAGCCGCAGGATGAGGACTGCAGCCACCATCAGCAATCCGGAATTGATGGTGAACTGCGGAAACAGAACCGGCCGCGCAAGCGTCAGCAACACCAAGGCGACAACCGTGATCCGACCGGCGCCGAGCCTGGTCAAACCGTAGATGAAAACGCCTCCGCACAATGCCAGTACAAACACCGTGGCACTTGAGTAACCCAGGGTGCCCGACCACTCCGGGATGAGCCGCACCAGGTAGCCCCAGAGAATGTTGGAAAACATCAGGAACGGCGGCGACCCATCGGCAGCGATGCCGTAGCCATGGGCGATCATCGACATCGCAACGTCGTCGTTCGTCTCCCAGCGCGGCTTGAAGAAAAACAGGAGGGCCGCAAGCAGCGCCGTCGCGGATGCGAAGGAGTACGCAATCCGACGGTACGCGGGCAACCCAGGCCTGCTGCGCGTGCGATTAGCCGCGGGCGACAACGATGGTTCCCAAGACGATCAGCGCAACTCCGACTGACTTGGACAAGGTGAACGGCTCACCGAGCAACCATGCACTCAGGAAGAAAACGACGACGAAGTTGAGGCTCATGAACGGATAGGCATGGCTCAGTTCGAACTTGCTCATCGCAGCAATCCAAGTCAGCGAAGCGAGGAAGCCGGCTGCAAACCCCGAGATCACCCAAGGATCGAACAACACGCCGAGGATGTAGCGCGCCTTGTCCAAGGTTTCGCCCGGCAGATGACCATGGAAGCCGACGCGCCATTTCAGGATCAATTGCCCGTAGACGGTAAAGGCGATCGTCGCGGCAATGTAGAGGTAGTTCGAGAACTTGCCGGTCATGCGTCGCCCTGCACAGCGAGGCCGAAGCCGCTGGCGCCATATCCATTGCCGTTGTAGAGCATGTAACGCAGTCCCTTGTGCTCAAAGACGAATGGATATTCGATCATTTCGGAGTCCCATCCTTCCGACGCGACGTCGATGCCAGCATCCTCCAACCTCAGCTCCCAGTCGGCGCCATCGTCGCTTGCCGCGTAGCCGATCCTGTACGTTTGTCCGCCTCCGCTCCTGTAAGAAAACCACATGTGATAACCCTGCTGATCGACTGCGACGGTAGGCCGCGAGAACGCCTGGGCCTGGCCCAGCACGTACGGAACGGCTAGGCCGCACCGGCGCCACTGCTCTCCATCCTGCGAAGCCGCGCGATTGATCACGTGGACCATCTCTCCGTTGCCACCGTCCCATGTCAGCGTGGATCCGTACCACATGCTGAAGCCATGCAACTCCCTCGCAACCCAGGGATACGACAGGCTCAAGGCATCGCGCGGGCCCAACGGCATGAAGGGATGTTGTTCGGCCAAAGCCAGCGACAGATCCTCCGCCATGGCGAGCCGACCGATCTCGCCGCGCCAATGCGCGTCGGCCGGATTCTGCCAACCCATGAAAAGCATGTACTTTCCGTCGGCGGTTTCATAGCAGTTGCCGATGCTGACGCCGTCCGCATAGAAGCTGCCCTCCGGGCCGTGGTCGAAGACGGGCGTCGGATGCTCCTGCACTATTTGCCGACGCACGATGTCGATGTCTACCGCGCCAACGGAAGATCGTTTGCGGTCGTCACGACCGCTAAAAAATACGCGGTAGACGTCACCTTCGATCAGCACAGGCAGCGGATTGGCCGCATGCGTAAGCAGTTTCGGGTGCCGCCCCGTGCCTTGCGGACAATAGAGACGACCTAGTTTTTCCCAACCCGCCGTCATATCCCACGCAACCGGGTGCTCGGAACCCTGGCCCGCTCGGTCGCAGCGCCTATGTAGACGCCTTCGGGGTCCGCGTCCGCCAGCAGCAACGCACCGGCACCCACGACGCAGCGCGCACCAACCTTGATGTGGTCCCTGAGCGTCGCATTGACGCCGATGAAGCATTGCTCACCGATCTCCACGCCGCCCGAGACAACCACATGCGATGCGATGAAGCAGTGGTCGCCGATGACGGAGTGATGGCCGATGTGATTTCCGCTCCAGAGCGTCACGTTGTTGCCGATGCGCACGAAGGGCTGGACGGTGTTGTCTTCGAATACGAAGCAGTTCTCGCCGATCTGCCCGTCGTTCTGGACCGTTGCTTGTGAACTCACGAAGCTCGCCAAGCGATACCCGGCGGCTTTGGCAGCGAGGTACTTTTCCTTGCGCACCGCATTGAGCTTGGAGTAGCTGAGCGCGACAAACAGCTCGAAATCGGCAGGCGGAAAGGAACCTGCAAGACCGGCGAACGGAACTACAGGAAGGCCGCAGAATGTTTCGACCTTGATGAACTCCGCATCGACCGTGAAGCCCACCACCTCGTACTCGGAATCCTGAGTGAAGTAGCGATGGGCGAGTTGTGCGATGTCACCGGTGCCGAATATGACCAAAGATTTTGTCATGGCGTCTTTCGTACCAGTATCGTGAATTCGTACAGCCCGTAGTCATGAATCAGCGCGACGTTTCGCGAGTAGCGGCGCTTGCACAGGTCGAAGAGCCGGCAGGGGTCGGCATAGTACAGATCGGCCCGCGTCCTGTCTGCATCCGAATAGGAAGTCAGGCAATTGAAGGCGAAGCCACGCCGGCTCGTCCGGTCCATGACGTCGAGGGTCGTATGTAGATAAGCCTGCCACTCGGCATCGGATCGCCCCAAGCGCACATTGAAAATGCCGCTTGCGATACCGAAATCGCTGACGCAATCCGGTTCGCTCGCAGCGATGAAGCGGGCGGAGGAATGATTTCCAAACCGCTGCGTCGCGGCTTCGATCATCTCGCGCGAGACATCGACACCGACATAAGCCACATTTTCGCGATCGCGGCGCAGGAACTCGTACAACGCGCCGTATCCACAGCCAAGGTCATTGACGGAAAACCGCTCCTGCGGATCGATGATTTTGGAGAGTTGTTCGAAGCGCAAGATCTGCCCTTCTTCCCCGTTCCAATCGACGCCGCGCGGACTTTGCCCATGCTCCGCGAGTTTGCGCGAGTAATAGGCGGCAACCTCTACAAGGAGCTTGCCTTTTTCTTCATCTTCCATTTTGAGGCTGTGCTTCGAAGTAGATCACGAGCGCCTTTTCCGAGCGCGAAAAAATCTTTTGAACAAGATGTGCGGGAAACATGGTGACTCTGTTCAACATAAGACAGAGAACGGGTGGAAAATGAGTTTTATATTGCATCTGGCGTTTGCCAGACTCTTTGGTACGTTCGAGTTGTGACATGGTCAATTTGGCACTTTCGCTGTGCCTGACAAGCAAATTCGATATTGGCAGCAGCAGGTTAGAAATTGGGAAAGTCAGGCCGGTCATGTGCTTCAAGTCCCATTTATTGCCAGCCATCAAGCGGCTGACAGCGGCCCTCGTGTCATGCCGCGTGGGACCAGCGAATCTCTCGCCGCGCTCATGAATTTTAACTCTGACGCATCCTCTAGGTGCTCCATTACCATGCATGAGATCACCAGATCGACCTTGGAGTGCTCGGTGGATACCGTCGAAAGAAAGTTCTCGTTGACTGCAGTAAAACGACGGTCGGCGAGTTGCGTGTGAAAGCGCTCGTTCAACTTGGCGATCGTTTGTTCTTCCAGATCGAACGACTTTCCCGACCATCCTTTGTCCAGGAGAAGCTGCGTGATCTCACCGCTCCCCGGTCCGATTTCCAGAAAACGCCCAGGCGGCAACAGCTTGAGGCGTTCCTCCAGATACATCAGATGAAGGCGAGTTCCCGGTGGTAGTACCGCCATGTCGCAGCCTCCTAAAAAGAAATCGATCGCTATGGCGGGCCACGGCACCTTGCTGCACCTACTTACGGCGCGACGCAAAATACTCTGAAACGGTGCCGGGCTCCATGAATTCGTACCCCAGAATTTCTCTTTCTGCCGCTCCAAGCCGTGAACCGTCCAGATTCTTCGGAATATTGATCTGCTGCTTGAAATAAGGAATGCTGAAAACATGGTTGACCGCGCGTCGCACTCGCTGGGTTGCGTTGTAGCCTCCCGAATGAAACGCCATGCAGTCGAGCAAAATGAACTGACCCGCCA
Source organism: Variovorax sp. (assembly GCA_037720315.1). Classification (GTDB taxonomy): domain Bacteria; phylum Pseudomonadota; class Gammaproteobacteria; order Burkholderiales; family Burkholderiaceae_C; genus Variovorax. Next base: position 20,374 of record JBBJMS010000005.1, read on the forward strand.
TTGCCTGCACCTGCACCGCGTTTCTCTCGATATAGCCTGCCGAGGGGAATGCGGCGGCCTTGTGCGACGCCGGCAACACAAAAGTTGCTCCATTTTCGGTCGTGAAATCGTCGATGCAAAAAAGAGCGTTCACCGCAAGAGGCGTGGAAGATACGAAATGCTGATATGGAAGATCGCGATGCCAGGCACCTTGATTGTAATTTTCGTTTGGTGGATTGAGGATGCCATTTTGCTGGTTCAGGACGAATTTTCCAGCTATAAGCTGTCCGATAACGCGCAGCAGACTCTCGTTCATCGCCACCTTGAGGAACGCATTGTCTCGGTACAGGAGCATCAAACGAATATTGTTTTGCTCGTCAATGCTTCGTAGAAACGAACGATCATGGAAAGCAGCATATTCATGCTGGATCGCATCGAATTCTTTCGACAGATGTTCGAGATCGTCCTTGGAGAGTTCAGAATCAACGAGCGCATATCCAAGATTTCGCACCTGCTCCACGGCTGCATCGATAGCAGTTGCTGCGGAGTGACGCTGCAGAATACCGTACGCCTGGGTTGGCAACTTAGGATTCACGATCGTACTTCATGCGTATTGCTGCGACCGTATACATGTCTGATGATGGCATACGGCCGCTGCTTGACTTCCGAGAATATCTTGGCGATATAAATGCCTTGCACGCCCAAAAAAAAGATGATGAGGCCTGAAAAAAGCCATATCGATGCAACGATTGTTGTGTAGCCATCCGGCGGAGAGATCGCGGAGAAATATCGCGCGCCGAGATAAACGATGTAAAAAAGCGCGGTGATCGAAATCAATAATCCTGCATAAAACGTAAAAACCAGCGGCAAGCTGCTGAAGGACGTTACAGCGGTGACAAGGTGATTGATCTTCTTGGACAGCGAATAAGTCGTGGGGCTGCTTGAATGCTTCGCGACAGTTCGCGGCGATTGCTTGAAACCAGTGATGATCCATAAACCACCGATGTTTATCTCGCGTTCTCGATGCAGCAGCAGTGCGTCGACATAGCGCCTCGTCATCAGGCGCGCGGTGACAATGTTATTGGGCTGCACAATGCCTGTGGTGAGCCGAAAGAGCTTGTAAAAAATATTGCCGGTTAGCCGTTCCCACGCGCTCCCTCGGCGTTCATTCTGTACGCCGTAAACGACGTCGCTCCCGACGTCTCCCAGCTGCGATGCAAATGGAGCGAGCCATTCAGGTTCTTCTTCGAGGTCGCTGTCTATAAGAAATACCTGCTCCCCGCGTGCGGTGTCTAGCCCGATCATCATGGCTTTGTGATGTCCGAAGTTGCGGGACAGGTCGACGACCACGATGTGAGGGTCGCGGCCTGCAAGTTCGACAGCCAGTTCGAGACTCCGGTCCGGAGAGCCATCGTTCACCAGGACAATTTCGTAGTCGTCCCCTGCCATCCGACGCGCTGCAGCCTCGGCACGTTGACAGAATTCGACGATATGAGGCGCCGACTGATAGAGCGTTGCGACGACGGAGAGCTTCATCTTTTCAAGTGTTTCGCAAAGTGCGTAGCACCGCCACCACAATTGAACAGGAGGTCGAGCATGCTCACTCCATGCTCGAAACCGCCCCATAGCTGCGGGTACTCCGGATATCCCGAGTAATCGAACCACTGCACCGGAATGTCCCGTTCTGCGAATACCGCCGTGTCCATGTACTCCTTGGCAGAGGGACCGGAGACGTATTCAGTGCCGCCCGCCTGTTGGCAAAGTTCGGCCAGGCGTTCGGATTTTCCTTCTACGAGCACGTACTCTGACGAGGAGCTGATGCGCGTGCCGATTGCCAAGTAACGACAAATCGCTTCGATCAGGTTGCGATTCAGTCCCGACAGATGGGTGTGAGCCTGCGTCAGATAAATCGGCGCAAGCCATGCTGCTATCTCTTCAAAATGCGCGGAGCGCCGGTAGTTCTGTTCAAGCGCCTTCCAATGCAGCGCGGCCCATTCCACGCCGTCGATTTCCGTCTCCTTGATCTTCTGGGTGTACTTGCCTTTGACGACCACCGGAACCGTCAGCCACTGCAGGCCCTGGGGCGTCTTGATCAGGTTCCTGTTGCGCCAGTCCCGGCGCGTGTACTGCATGTCGTCGTAGAGAATGAACTCGTCGACGGCGGCGATCATGTCGAAGTACCCCTTCCACGGTATGTAGTTCGACTGCACGATGGCGACTTTTTTCATTGCATTATTTCTTCATCGATCGTCCGGCTGCGCATTCACCGCTCGCCGCTTCTGACGTGCGAATCGGTTTGAGCACTTGCTGGGTCCACAGCTCCGGATAGCCGCTGAACTTTTCGAACATGACCAACGTGCCCACTTTTTCATAATCGCGTTCGATGTCGGCACCGAAACTCGACAGGACCGAGGGAGAAATGTTCGTGGTGCCGACCGGCTGGACGAGGAGCCAGGCTCTTGCGAGTTCCGCGCAGGACACTCTGTGCAGCATCGCAGCGGCCAGCTTGTCGCTCCCAGGATACCCGCCAATCATCCACGCCTGGCCCGTGTTGCTGGCACCCATCGTGTACAGGGTCGTCGGTGACCGGCCTGTAAGGTCGAGCATGGGCGTGCCCTTGGCGAAGCCAACGCGTTGGGCAACATCCGCGGCTTGTGCGAGGTAGGCTCCGAAGCCCGGAGACAACCGAAGGGTCGAGCCGGAGCCACCGATCCCTACCTCGTACGAGTTCTCTCGGAGCGAAATGGCCTGGCCGTAAGGTGCTTCGATGCCGGTTTGCACGATGGCTGCAGTGACCAATTGGGCTCCGAGCGCGAGCGGCAACAACATCGGAGGGAAGGCGCGGCCCCGCACCGGCGAACTTGCCAGCACCGCGCCGGCAAGCACCCAGAACACCGCTGCCTGGCTGATTTGCCACCAGTAGTTGTTCACCGTCCCGAAGACATACACATACGGAAGCACGAGCAGCAGGAGAATCAGTGCCCAGCGACTGCGTCGCGTGTCCGGGATTTCGCGTGGCCGGCGAACAACCAACGTCAAGATCAGTGCTGCGATCGGCACGATCACCAGGAGCAGCCCTCTGTAGTATTCAGTGCTTAGCAACTTTTGCGCAAAACCGAACACGATCGCCATCGTGGCCATGGCGACCAACCAATAGCCGGAATAGGCCAGGTAGCCAAGCGCGGCGATTCGCGTCGCTGCAATGATGCCAAGCGAAGCGAGCGCCAGGGTACCGAGGATCAGGGTGTTGCGCGTCTTGGGTTCGAGTTGCAGCTCCCCGAGCCGCAGGAAGAGCGAGATCTTGTGGCCTCCGCCCATCAATTCAGCCAGTGCGATGCCTGTTCTGTAGCGTTCGATGAACGCGGCGACCGACCCATCGATGACCCAGGCCGAACCGAGAAGCAGGACCACAGCAACGCTCGTGCAGAGCAACAGCGGCCGCAACGCCAGCTTGCCCGACGCCGCGAGGTACACCAACGCACACAGCGCCAACCCTGCTGCGCTCGTCGGCTTGGCCATGAAGGCCAGCCAACCACCGACGGCGAGCAGTAGCCAGCCCACGAGGCTCGTGCGAGGCAAAACCCTGCGCGCCATCAGCAAACCCGTCAAGCAGATCAACAAGGCCTGCAGAACCAACCAGTTGTAGCTGGGCGTGGGCAGCCAAATGTGCAGGAACGACAGCGACGAGGTGGCCAGGGCAGCCGCGAAGACGAGTCTTGGAAAGGGCTGCAACACCGCGGGCGAAGCCAGCTCCCTCAAGAGCCGATCACCCGCCGCCCATGCCAGGGCGAAGGTCACCAGCAGATTGACCTGCCTGATGGCCGCCACGTTCTCGCGAAGCAGTTCAAAGAGCGGGTGATAGACAAACCCGAATTGCGTGACCGACACGTCGTACTTGAACGGATCGGCCATCCAGACGAGATAGAAGCCCTCGTCCCTGAAGTCGACCCCGTACTGGCAGAACCAGAGAACCCAGGCCATGAACGACAGGCTGCATAGCGCCGAAAACGCCAGCAGCGCGGTGTTGCCAACCCCTGCGACTTTCGAGCCGATGTTATTGCTGCTGATCGGTGCAGGCATTTTCATTCGCTCTGCACTGATCGCCTGTTGCTTAGTGCACGGTAGGCGCGCCAGAGCCCACCGGCAACAAGCAGCCCGCCTCGCAGCAGCCAGGGTATGCGGCGCTCGATCCATCGAGACACCTTGAGCGCCGCGAAGACCACGCTGTCGTCGTAGCGACCGCTATTGCCGAAGAGGTCGCGCGGCAGAGCCACTCCGTCGCTTGCGGCAGCGGAACCGATGCCCATGACCAACTGCCTGGACTTTTGCCTGATGGCTGCAGGTGCGCTGGTGCGAATTAGGTCGTTGTATTCGATCCGCCTGGCGGCCGCCTCCCTCGGCGCATGCACCATGGAATCGATGCGCTTCCGGTACAGAAAGAACACGTCCGTTGCCACGATGAAACGGTGACCCGCCTCGCACATCCTCATGAAGAGAGACCAGTCTTCGTAGCAGCCGAGGCTTTCGTCGTAGGGGAAGAGATCGAGCACCGTTTTCCTGAATAGGGCGGTTGCTGTCGAGAACTTGTTCTCGATCAAACCGGCCAGCACTGCCTCGCCTGAAAAAACTGAGTAGCTGAAAAAGTCGACGTGTCCTTCGCTGGGCGGAGCGGCTTCGCCATCGAGAAAGTAGCCCGCAGGTGTCACGACGACGTCGAAATCCGGGTTGTTCTCCAAGGCTTCGACCGCGAGCGCCACGAATAGGGGATGAATCAGATCGTCGGCGTCGAGCGTCAGCACGTATTTCCCGCAAGCAGTCCTCACGCCGACATTGCGCGTCGCCGCAAGTCCGGCGTTGCCCTGCTGACGCAGCACTCGCACCCGCGCATCGGCCGCATGCCCTAGTTGGTCGATAGCGCGGATGCTGTCGGGATTGGTGGATGCATCGTCGACCACAAGGATCTCGATATTGGAATAGGTCTGCGCGATCAACGACTCAATGGTCGCGGCCAGAAAGGCACCGAGGTTGTAGTGCGGCACGACTACCGACACCAGTGCGGCGCCGTCATGGGTGCGCCACGGTTCTCGAACACTGCGCGTCGAAAGCCAGGGCCAGGGCGCGACCGGCACCTCTACCGCGCGCAGAGTTTCGTTGCGGTCCACATTGCGCTCGAGAGTCAGCGCCAGCCCGCCGACAGTTCCGTCGAACTTCAGGCAATTGACGCCGTCCTGCCAGGGCGTTGCGTCGCCGAAGGCAGGGTTCGTGCCATTGAGTATCAACCGCGCTCCGAGCAACGAAGCTTCGTAGGCAGCCGTGCCAAAGGCATCCACAAGGCCCGGAAAAACGACGGTCGACATGCGGGCTCGACTTATCCGTTCCGATTCGGATATTCCGGTGACAAACTCGAAACGCGGCGCCAGGTCTGCGGGAACGAGACGCCGGACTCGCGCCACATCGCTGGCGCCGACGTCATCGGTGACCAAGAGCGCGGGTGCCGCATGGGTGCGGCGCGCGCGGAAGAAGCGGGCGACGCCTCGCACGAAGACGTCCGGCCGCTCGAAGCGCCGCAACCGCGTGAAAACGGCGATGGGCTGCAGCGGCGATGCCGGTGCGGCATGCACGCCCGGACCAGCATCATTACGATGCAAGGGAACTGCATGCTGCAGCAGTCGAGGCTTCCATTCTTCGACGGCGAAGCCGAAGATCTCGCGGGTGGCCTCGGCGATTCCGTCTAAGGCGAAGACGACCCGGTCGCAATCACGCAGACACTTGCGCTCGAGATCGCTGTGATTAAGATCTTCGAGCGCGACTGGCTGCGCTTCGGCGTGCAGGAGTACGGTATGAGAAGAATGCAGCCGAACTGCCAAGGCCGCATTCGCCAGGAACCCTGTGAGACGGCGTTCCTGGAGCGTACAAAAACCAAGGGCGCCACGATCCGGAAATTCGAGGTAGTCGATCGAAATACGCTGTGCAAGTGCCACGAGCGCCCTGAAGACCACGGCCGATCGCCAATGCCACTTTCCATGGGTATAAGCCCGCTGGGGTGGATGCTGCCGCCCCTGCGAAAAGCGGTCCGTGTCGACGCTCGTGCTCACGTTGAGCAGATCTGCTCCCGGATAGCTCGCCTGGAATGCGTGAACGTCGACCGCCGCATCCACCAGTACGACGGTGGTGCGCGTTAGATCCGATGCATCCATGGCGCGCAGCATGCGGAACATCGACTGGCCGATGTCGCCCGGTGTGAAGGGGAACAGTTCCGTCGAGACGAAAACGAGGTGGCCCATCCGACCCACCGCCATCAATGCATGCCTGCAAGCTGCCAGCGCCACGCGTCCTGGCACATCCGGTCAATGCCGCGTCGACTGCGCCAACCCAGCAGCAGAGCAGCGCGCGAAGGATCGGCGTAGCAGATGGCAACGTCGCCCGACCGCCGCGTCGAAATCTCGTAGGCGATCGCACGCCCGCTCGCCGCCTCGAATGCTGAAATCATTTCGAGCACGGAAGTGCCCTTCCCGGTGCCAAGGTTCACCGTGATGTTTCCCCCCGACTTGCCGAGGAATTCGAGCGCCGCAACATGGCCTTCGGCCAGGTCCATCACATGGATGTAGTCGCGCACGCCCGTGCCGTCCGGCGTGGGATAGTCCCCGCCGAAGACGGTCAGCCTAGGGCGCAAGCCGCCGGCTACCTGAGCGACGTAGGGCAGCAGATTGCCCGGCGTCCCTTGGGGACTTTCGCCGATCAGCCCACTCTCGTGAGCCCCCACAGGATTGAAGTAGCGCAAGCGCGCGATCCTCCACGTCGGATCGGAGCCATGCAGGTCGATCAGCATCTCTTCGACCATCAGCTTGGTTCGCCCGTATGGATTCACTGCGACGCATGGCACGTCTTCGGCAACGGGCATCTCGGCGGCCGCGCCATACACGGTGGCCGACGACGAAAATACAAAGGTTCTGCATCCGGCCCGGCGCATAGCGCCCAGAAGCTGGACAGTTCCCGACACGTTGTTGTCGTAGTAGCTCAACGGCTCGATGACTGATTCGCCGACGGCCTTCAATCCGGCGAAGTGCATCACAGCCGTAACGGGATACTTGGCAAAAATCCTTTCGAGCATCTCAACGTCGCGAACATCCCCATGAAGAAAGCGGACGTCGCGCCCGACAATCCGTCGCAGCCGGTCGACGACGTCGGCGGAGCTGTTGCAGAGGTTGTCGAGAATCGCGATTTCGTGCCCGGCCCGGGCCAGTTCGATGCAGGTGTGCGAGCCGATATAGCCGGCGCCACCCGTCACAAGAATCAAGGTGCGTCTCCCCGAAGACAGGCTTCCATGGTCGATGCATCGCGATCCTTGGCCGACAGCAGCGGATCCCCGTCCAGGGGCCACTCGATGCCGATGGCCGGATCGTTCCAGACGATGCTGCGCTCATGCTGCGGCGCGTAGTAGTCGGTCGTCTTGTAGAGGACGTCAGCCGACTCGCTGACCACCAGGAAACCGTGGGCCAGACCCGGTGGCACCCACAGCTGGAGATGGTTAGTCTCATTCAGCTCGATCCCGGCCCACTTGCCGAAGGTGGGCGATGCTTTGCGAATGTCGACCACCACGTCGAATATCGCGCCACGCGCGACGCGCACCAACTTGCCTTGCGGTTGCTCTACCTGGTAGTGCAAGCCGCGCAGCACGCCCTTCGCCGAACGTGAATGGTTGTCCTGCTTGAATGCGAATTCGCCGCCGACACCTTGGCGAAATGCACTTTCATTGAAGCTTTCAAGGAAAAAGCCTCGTGCGTCGCCGAACACCCGGGGTTCGAGGACGAGAACGTCAGGAATCGCAGTCGGAGTGACCTTCATGGGAGTCTCTGAAAAGAGGCCGGGCGAGCCGGCAGGACGCGCAAGCGTCAATCGGCCAGCGCGCGCAGAACCTCGGATTTTGTCACGCGCGTGCCCACGCATCGAGGCGCAGTCGGCAGGCTTATCATCCACCGTTCGATTGCAGCACTACCAGCCGAACTCTCCAACAAGCGCCATGGGCCTCTCCACACCAGTCGCAAAGCGGCAGCGGATCGGTGCCGGAGCCATCGCATGATCCGGCCATGACTGTTCACATCTATGGTGCTGGCGGCCTCGGGCGTGAAGTGCTGGCGACCCTTTTGGCAAACAATGAGCAAGTCGGCGGCTTTCTGGTGGACGCCGGCTTGAAGACCGGCTCCATCCATGGTTTTGCGGTGCGCGAGTTCGAGGGCGGCAGGCAGGATCCGTCAGTGCGGTTCGTGCTCGCGCTCGGCGATAACAAGGCACGACGGCGTGTCGCCGAGTCGCTCGCCGGTGCCACCTACATCACGCTGATCCATCCTTCCGCCACGATCGGGCCCGCAGTCTTGATCGGCGAAGGTGCCATGATCATCGGCCCCGCCAGCATGACCACCGACATCGTAGTGGGCGCACATGCGTTGATCAATCCGGGTTGCACGATCGCGCACGATTGCGTGCTCGGGCAGTTCACCAGCCTCGCCCCCGGGGTGTCGCTGGCCGGACGGGTGACCATCGAAGAAGGTGCCAACTTGGGGGTCGGCGCCGTTGTCGCGCCAAGGATTGTCATCGGCGCATGGGCCACGGTCGGTGCCGGTGCTGTAGTCATTCGCGACGTGGAACCTGGCGCCACCGTGGTCGGGGTGCCAGCGCGGCCGATCCGTCGGGCCGAAAGCCAGCCCGTGAGTTCCTAGCGGCTCGCAGCGGCCTCCTCTCAATCCAAAAACAGCGGCGTAGGCCCGCCACCGCCCTCTATTTCAATGCTCTCCCAGAACGCCACCCCCCAAGCTCCGACCATCAAGGTCCTCATGCCCCAGCTGCCGGGCGCGGCCAAGCTGCTGCCATACCTTGAGCGCATCGATGCCAGCCGGACTTACAGCAACTACGGCCCGCTGAGTCGGGAATTCACGCGACGGCTCGGCGAGTCTGTTGGAGGCAGCGGCGTCGCACTCACCTCCAATGGGACGACGGCGATAGAAATCGCGCTGCGACTGCAGGCAAGACCAAGTGCCACGCTTTGCCTCATGCCTGCCTTCACGTTCATCGCCAGCGCGCACGCGGTATGCAACGCCGGTCTCACACCGTACCTGTTGAACGTTGATCCAGAAACGCTCACGCTGACACCGGAGATTGCCGCGGCAGCCCTGCAGACAGTGGAATCGAAGGTCGCGGCCGTGCTCGTGGTCAGCGCTTTCGGCGCACCGCCCGATCTGGCTTCGTGGGCCGACTTCGAGGCGAAGCACGGCATTCCGGTGGTGTTCGATGCAGCGGCTGCGGTCACGTCTTTGTCGGGCGTCGGCACGCAACCGGCGTGCGTCAGCCTTCATGCGACCAAGGTGCTCGGGATCGGCGAAGGGGGTGCCATCTTTTCGTCCGACCCTCGATTCGTTGAGAAAGCGACCGCACTGACCGGTTTCGGCTTCATGGGCCCGGAGAGGGTTTCATCGATCCGCGCAGGCAACTACCGCATCTCCGAGTACACCGCAGCGGTTGGACTCGCCGTGATGGACGGACTTCAGCAGCACATTCAGGTACTGCGGGAGCTCACCGCAGAGTACGAGCGCCGGCTGCAAGGCAAAGCGGTGCATCTTCAGAAAGGTGTGGGGCACGAGTGGGTCACGATGACGCTAAACATGATCGTTCCACCAGAGGAGGTCGATGCGACGACCCGGCGGCTCGACGCAGCCCGTGTGGAATGGCGTCGTTGGTGGGGGTTCGGGTGCCATCGTCATCCTGCATTTGCGGATGTGCCTCGTGTCGACCTTGCCGTCACCGATGCGCTGGCGCCGCGCGTGATCGGCCTTCCGTTTCACAACGGCCTCTCGCGGGCGGATCTGGATCGAATTGCAAAGTGCATGCCATGAGCAGCGGGCCCCTGCTTTCCTACATCGTCCTTTCGTACAACTATGAACGCTACATAGGGAAGACGCTGCAAAGCATCCTTGCACAGACGGTGCAGGATTTCGAGATCGTGGTGGTGGACGACAAGTCCAAGGATCGTTCCGTGGAGATCGTCTCTGCTATGGCGGATCCACGTATACGCCTGTTCAAGAATGAGTCGAATCTTGGCGGCGCGGCCAGCTACAACAAGGCCATTCTTCAAGCCCGTGGTGAATGGCTGGTTAACCTGGACGCCGACGACTGGATCGATCCGCGCAAGGCCGAAATCCAGCTGCAACTCGCAAACGACGACCCGCGGCTGGACATCATCGGGACCTACATCTCCGTCTACGACGAGCACGATGCCCCGCATTCGTCTGCCAGTTCCGTAGAGGCGCTGGTCAATCAGCCCCACGACTTGAATCTCGTCGACACCTGGATCGGAGCGAACCATCTGTGTCGGTCATCGACAATGGTGAAGGCATCGGCGCACCGCCGCATCGGGCTGGACGATGCCGCGATGGTGCGGGCGCCCGACTATGAACTCTGGACGAGGGCGCTAAAGGCGGGCTGCCGCTTCGCAGTGGTACCAGAGAAGCTGACGTCGATCCGCCTTCACTATGGCGGGGTGACGCATGCCGATCCGTCAGGCACTCTGCTCGAGATGAGCTTTGCAATGCTGCGCAATCTGATGCCCCTTGCCGAAGCACGTTCTCTATACCCGTCCATGAGCCGGATCATTGCCTGGGTAGGTCGGCATCCGGCGCTCAGTCGACTCCTGCCCGAGGAGAGTCATCGTCTGCTCGGGATGCTTATGCAAAGTACGTCAGTGCGGGACTTCTCCGACTTTGTGGTATTGCTCGCCAACGCCGCCGAGCACCCTGAACTTGGGCCGATCGGACGACGCAGCTTAAGTTTCATAAGCCCGTACGCCGACGGCAATCAAGATGCAAGAAAGCTTCACCAAGACATCAACGCCTACACCCAAGCGAGAAATTTCTGGCGCACAGAAAGTGAAAAATGGGAGGGCCACTATCGAGATGCGGTAGTGCTTCACCAAGAGAGCCACGCACAGAGCGAAACCTGGGAGCGGCAGTACCGGGCGCTGGAAAAATCGGTCCACCAGCAACGCTCTGGTTGGCGAGCGTTGCCGGGGAAGCTTTGGTCCCGCGTGCGACGGAATGCGAAAAAATGAAAACACCAAAGCTTCTGATCCTGCTCCAGTTTCTCGTGAAAGGGGCACTTTCCATTGACATCGTCCGCGCGCTAAGGGGTCAAGGCTGGGAGATCGCCATCGCGATTTGCGAGGACGCTTCGGCCACATATCTGCCCGATGCAATGGACGACTTTAGAGCTACCGGCGATCTGATCGACTTGTCGGCTCTGGAGGACAGGGAAAGGCTCAAGCTGATCGACCAACGCATCGCACGGGACCGGATCGAGTTGATCGTTCAGATCGGCGCTACTGACCTTTACCATCATCTGCCTTACTGGAAGGAGCGGCATCCGAAGCTTCGGATCGCCGATGTTCTCTACAACGAATTCGGTCATACGCTCAACCATTTCCTGTATGAAGGTTGCATCGACGCTGCCGTCGTCGAAAGCGAATTCATGCGCGAGTTCGTCCGGCGCTCGTCGGGCAAGGCCACCACATGGATCGAAGTAGTGCACAGTGGCGTCGACCTCGATGAGTTCACGCCGACCGATGACCTTGGAGCACCATCACATGAGCTAAGGCTGGGTTATGTCGGGCGCATGTCACCGGAGAAAAATCCCCTCGGCTTCATCGAGCTTGCTGAAAAGCTCGCACCGCTGAACCCGTGCTTCGAATTCGAGATGTTCGGCGCTGGCAGTGACGCTTCGGCAGTGAAGGAACGCCTCCTCCAGAGCAGCGCCGGTGCAAGAATCAGATATCACGGGTTCATCGAACACTCCCGCGATGCGCTGCGTCAATTGGACGTGCTGATCGTCCCATCCAAATTCGATGGCAGGCCCGTCATCATCATGGAAGCGAACGCATGCGGAATTCCGGTTATCGCGGCGCCGGTCGGCGGCATACCTGAACTCGTCACGGATGGGCGCAACGGATTTCTCGTCCTTCCCACCGGCATCGATCGCATTCATGCCGTGCTCGACGAATGGTTGCAAGACCCGCAATCTCTGGCGCGGCACAAACGGGCTGCACGCAATCATGCATCGCAATATTTCGACCGGCGACAGATGATGGATGCGTACGCGGCGGCCTTCTTGAAGATCGCGGCGTGAGAATGGCCCTGGAGCGCAGACATCCGTCGGCCTTGCGCTTCTGCGATCTCTTGATCATCGACGAGATCTTGCCACTCGATTTCTCCCCCTTTCGAACTCTCGAATACACGCACTACCTTAGCTACTTCGGGTCGTCTCTCCTGGTTTCGACCGAAGGCTGGCATGGATGGGCCGCAAATGAAAGCTTCGACGAGTTGCTTGCACGATGCGAACTGCCTAATGCCCTCAAGTCAAGATTGGTGCATTACTCCACCTTCGACCACATCGTGCCCCGCCTCGCGTACATCACGTTCCTGAACAACGCGTGGCAGATCTTCGAACAGTTGCAGGTGCGAAAGATACCGTTCATCCTCCAGCTTTACCCTGGTGGTGGATTTGAGCAGAACAATTCGGACAGCGACATGAAGCTTCGCGCGCTATGCGCATCGCCGTTGTGTCGAAAGATAGTGGTTACCCAGAACTTGTCTCGCACCTATCTGCTCGAGAAGATCGGGTGCCAGGATTCGAAAATCGAATTCGTATATGGCGGCGTCTACGACACGCGAAACGACTTCGATTTCACGCGCGACAAGCAACGCTATGGCGAGCATAAGGAATCCATTGACATCTGCTTCGTCGCACACCGTTATGGCGACGACACAAGGAAGAAGGGCTACGACGAATTCTTGGCAATTGCCGCGGCTCTCGCGCCACGATATGCGCACCTGAACTTTCATGTCGTCGGCGACTACACACCTGATCAGTTGCCGCTAGGTCCGGCAGTTGGCCGGATCACCTTCCACGGAAAACGGCCAAACGGTTTTTTTCGCGAGTTCTATCCGTCCATGGACCTCATCGTCTCCGTCAATCGTTCGGCAAACGGCGATACGGGCGCATTCGACGGATTCCCCACGGGCGCGTGCATGGAAGCGGGCTTTCGCGGGGTCCTGAACTGTGCGAGCGACCCTCTACGGATGAACGTTGCATTCGAGGACGACGTGAATATCGTGCTGCTGGATTTCAACGTCGATCGGAGCGTCGCGCGCATTGCAGCGCTGATCGACGATCCCGCACGGATGTACCGTCTCGCTTACGCCAACTGGACCAAATTCGTCCAGGTCTTCGACACGGACCGCCAGTTGTGGGCTCGTTGCAAGATCATTACGAACGAACTCCTGGAGGCAGAGACGCTCGTCCTTCGGCCATCGCCCTTGATCAGCGTGATGGACGGCACCCTTGTCGTGCTTCGCAACACCAATCACCGCCTGAAAGATGAGTTGGCCTTAGTCCGCGGCGAGAGGAATGCGTTGTCCAATGACTTACGTGCCTCGACAGAAGGCGTGCTGGCGTTACAACGACAGCACGACAACCTTTTGCATGAATACCGCAAGCTGGAAGCTGGCTATGTGGAACTCGATGCAGACAGGACGCACAGCTTGGCCGAAGTTCGAAAGAACTTCGACGAACTCGCAAGTGTGTATGCCGCATTCACCGGCAACTCCGCCTGGACCCCGGGAGAGCGCATTGGACGGCTTGAGCAGCGCTTCCTGCGAATATTCCAATCCCGGCTCTGGAAGGCGACGCGCCGCCGCCTTTCGTTTCTCGTCCGCAAATTGCGCAACCCGTAGGCGCGCCATTCTTCGGCGCCCATGAGAATGCTGATACCTACCCATCGGATTGCAACGCAGACGTATGCGGTCATCTTGACTTGCGACAGCGCTCCCTCTGGGATCTGGAATTCGTTGCAAGCGGACGAACTGGCAGCGGCTCTTGACGCCATGGGCCTCGCGGTTCGGACGTTCGACTACCGCAAGAACGTTCAGCAAGTTTCCGCTGCGCTGGCAGATCCGAACTGCTGCTTTTTCGTCTGCTTCAGTGGTTTCGGGTCGGAACTGCTACTCACTTCTGGCGCTGCAGGTTATCTCATTGCCGCCTTCGAGCACTTTAAAAAGCCACTTTTCGATCTGATGATCGAGTGCCCTGCGCACGAAGAAATGAGACATCAGATCGAGTCCACAGGTGGGATGCGGCACCTTCTGCTTACAGATCCTTGCAATGCCTACGCGGCACGCCTGCTTGGCGTCGAAAGCGTACGCACAGTGCGCGGCATCGTCTTCCCCAAGACCATCGGCGCATCCATCAAGCCGTGGTCTGAGCGATCCGTCGGCATACTGCTTCCGATCGACACGGGCGACGCCGAGCAGGTTCGCCGAAGGCACGAAACCGCCGACACCTACAAGAGCAGGACCTTTCGCGAGATCTTTGAAGGCGTTGCGGAGTACGCGCTATCGGATCTCCGCGTCGACCCAATGGTCCAGACGCTCATTGCGTGTCAGGACATCGGCATTCCGGCGGACTTCAGGAATCGCGACTTGCGCTTCCTGCTCTCGTCCGTGATCGACTATGTCGGCGCAGCACGCAATCAATGCTTGATAGAGGCGATAGAGCACCTCCCCGTCACTGTTGTTGGCAGCGCCACACCCCTGGCCGGTCAGATGCCAACGGCCTTGAGATTCATCGATGCGCCCACGCCTCGGGAGTTGCTTGCGGCCGTGACCGACGCGAAGGTGGTGGTTTGCCCCTTTGCAAGCCATTCCGGCGCTCGCCTGCGAGCGATGGCTGCATTCACCGCGGGCGCGGCCGTGATGGCGGCCCCGGACGAAATTCTGGAAACCGCCTTCGTGCATGGAAAACACATGCTGACCTATCGCAGCTTCGAGGAATTGGCGCGCTTTCTCGAACAAGCTATTCATCGCGATCAAGAGGTCGAGAGCCTCGCCATCGACGGCCAGGCAAGAGCGCTCGATCAGTTCTCGCCCCACATTCTTGCGAGCACCATGCTTTCGATTGCTCGAGTCCAGTTTCCGCCGGAACTTTAGCCGCGCACCCGAAGCGCGGATGGCAAAGGCCCGTTGCCGCTCAGCGATCCCGAACTAAACGCCGCAAACGCTCCTCGTAGGTGCCCAGCATGGCTCTTATATCCAGCCGCCGCTGCGCATGCCTGCGCGCTTCCTGCTTGAAACCCCCGAGCCGCTCACGGTCCGACGCGAGTTCAGTGATGCGTGCAGCAAAGCAGTCGTAATCGCCCGCCGCGCACAAATAGCCTTGACGCGAGTCCTCGAACATCTCAGGCAATGCGCCGACGCGCGATGCGAGTACCGCCACCCCGCTGGCCAATGCCTCCATGACGACATTGGGCCGTCCATCTAGGCGCGACGGAAGCACCAGCAAGTCGCTGGCGCGCAGATAGGGCTTGAGGTCCGACACCGCACCCTTCAGCAGAAAGCGTCCCGACGGGAACCTGGCTGCGGCTATGGCTTGCTTCAGTTCCGATTCCAGTGGTCCTGCGCCCGTCATCACGAAGGTTACGTTGGCCTCGCGCGGCACGCGCTTCGCAATTTCAACAAATCCCAAGGGATCCTTCTCGTCGGACCAGTGGCCGAAGAAGCCGATGACCACGCTGTCCGACGGCAGCCCGCATTCCGCGCGGACGTCGTCGCCGAGCGATGCGGGCGCGTTTTCGACCAGATCGACACCGCTTTCGACCATGCAGACTCGGTCGGGGATCTCTCCTGCTTCGAGCAACCAGCTTCGCACCTCGGTGTTTTCCACAAAAGTCAGGTCGATGCAGTCTGCGTACCGCCTGTTGTTGCGCGTGTGACCCTGAGTATTGAACAGCAGGTCGGCGACGCGCAGCGCCGCATTCCGGAGCCGCAGCGCCGGAAGACAGTCGTAGACCAAGGCACTGCCGGCTACCCAGACAAGGTCAATAGCGCGGGACGCGACCAACTGATCGACAAAATCCTTCCAGTACTCGACGTCCAGGAAGCGCGGCAGGTGAAAAATCTCGACTGTCGCGCTCTCGAACCAGGATGTCGTGTCTCCATGAGACGGTTCAATCGGAACCGTGGTGACGACGATGACCCGCCAGCCGCATTTCACGAGATGGCCGACGACTGCGCTCAGCAGGCGTTCGGCGCCGCCCAGCACGAGGTAGGGCATGGCCAGCAGCAGCGTTGGATCTCGATCCAGCGCCAAGCTGCGCCCGCGCGCGGAAGCCCGATAGCTCTGCGGCGCGCGCGGCGCTGAACCTAGGCTGCGCCTCGCCCTTGCAATCGCTTCCGGAGTGAGCACATCGGCGTTGAAGCGCCGGATCCCCGAACTTTGCGCGTGATGCTGCAGGACCGAAGCGCTGTTGCTCAAAGTGCCTTCGTGGCTTCGATAGTGGAACAGTGGCTCGCGTAAATTGATGAAGCGCGCACCCAGCGCCGCGAGCCGAACCCAGAATAGCCAGTCCTCGTGCAAGTGGCCGGTGGCCGGATCCGAATCCCGGTAGCCGTCGGCCTCCCTCCAAAGCACCTTCCTGAAAAGCGCACAGGTCAGGACCTGGTTTCCATCGAGCAGCATGTCGAGCGTCGGTTGTTCGTGCGGCGCCCAAACTTCGACCTTGTTGCCGAAGAACTGCAGAGCCGGAGACACGACATCGAAGCCCGCCTCGAGCAGAAACACGGCCTTCTCGATGTAGGTGGGCGCAATGCGGTCGTCCGCATCGAGGCAGCAGATGTACTTGCCACGCGCGTGGCTGATGCCTAAGTTCCTGTTGGCGCCCGCGCGGTGCGGTGTCTCCTGCCACAGCACGCGCAAGCGCGGAGAAGCGGCGTTGCGGACGGCCTCGGCCAGCTTGAGCCTTGATTCAACGGAATTCGATCCTCCCTCGACCACGATGATTTCCAGATCGGTGAAAGTTTGCTGGTCAACGGATCGGATCGCGTCCTCGACCAGATGACCGTAGTTGAAGCACGGGATCACCACACTCACGAGCGGCCGACCGAGCGGCCACTGTTGATCCGACGATATGTCAGCTTCCACGGGCACCACGCACTGTCGCGGCAGCAACTCGACGCCGTGATCCGGCATTCCACGCGGCGTCTGAAGCGACATATGCGTGGCACGCCGGTGCCGAATTTCCCGCAGATGCGCGCTCAACGTCCCGCGCAGAGTCCAAAGAACAAGCTTGGCGGCCTGCCTCGAACGCATCGCAAGTTTTGGAAAGCGGGCTGCAACTTTGCGCAGAGCGGTCGCGCGCCACATCGCTCTTTGCTCGCCAAGTCCCAACGGTGCTGCAGCAACCGCAAGCTGCGCTTGAAGGGCGTTGAACTTTCCGGCCATCACGGCGGCTCGCTTGGTTTCAAAGGCAAGCGCCTCGATGGCGTAGTCAGCCGCAAGTTGCGCGTTGTGCGCGCTGCTCTTCAGTTGCGCAAGTTGCTCATCCTGCGCCCGAAGACGCTTTGAGTCGAACGACCACAACTGCCCGATACGGGCCAGAAGCGGCCGGGTCATTTCCTGTTCAGGTAAGTCGGCAATGGCGAGCACGGTGGCTTCGCTCGCATGTGCCGCATGCATGAGACGAAGATGCGTCGCGGCCTCGCGCTCGGGGGCGGAAAGCCGGTCAAGATCGAAGTGCATGACGCGCTCGAACAGCTCGCGCATGCGGGCGGACTGCACGCCATCCTTGGAAACCAATCCGATGAACGTCGACGCGTAGCCGCGAATCGCGAGTTCGGCCCCCACCAGTTTGCATCCAAGCACCGTTTCAACGATGTGGCGGATCGCGTTCTCAGACGGATAGTAGATGTGCTCGAACGATCCCTGCATCCACGCCTCGTTGCTGCCGGTCGGCGAAATGACGGGCACCTCGAACAGCAGGATTCCGTCGGGCTTGAGCGCATCGACCGCGATGCTGAAACCCCGGCGAAAGTCGAGCAGATGCTCGAAGACCGCGATTGCGGTCACGATGTCAAAGGTCGAACGGTAGCTCTCGATGAAGGATGGATCGAGCAGGTCGTTTCCGAGCATGCGCACGCCGCTCGATGCGGCTTGCTGCGCAGCACGGGGATTGACCTCAATGCCGAACTTCTCGAACCCTGCACCGAATTTCTGCAGCAGATAGCCGTCGGCGCAGCCGACATCGAGAATTCGACCTTCACTGCGCAAGAGTTTGACCAGCGCGGCCGCCCAGCCGAGTCCGTGCTCCGCCATGAACCCATAGTCGTTGTACCCCGTGGCTTCGCCCGCTGAGTAGTAGCTGCCGCCGTAGAAATGCGCCGTGCTTTCCGGCTCTTGGGCGACCACGCCCAGGCCGCATTGGATGCATTGCTCGATCGCCACGCCGTCGCCTCGAACGGCATAGTTTCGGAAGCTGGTACCAAGGCACGCGTTGCAGATCATCGGAATTATTTTTCGTCTTGTCTGGCCAGGAACGCTTGCGCCTCGCCGCTGGTCTTCTATGGGCGGTAGTCCGTGACGCCGGACTCGTACTCGCTGCGTGCGCTGCGCAATATTCGGGTCAACAGATCGTCGATGTCCGGAGCCGGCACGGCGATGCCCAGCCGGTGCAGCATGGCCGGGTCGCCGACGAAGGCACGTACGTTGCTGTTTCCCGAGCGTGCGGTATCGTGCCGCAAGGTCACAGCCACGCCCGACAGCTCGATCAGTCGTCGGGTGACGTCCAGCAGGCGCAGGCCCTGTCCGCTGCAGACGTTGACGATCTCCGGCACGTCATGCTCTCTCAAGGCGAGTTCCACAAATGCAGCGGCAGCGGCATCGACGTCCATGAAGTCGCGGACCGCGTCGAGGTCACCGGTAGTCAGAGTGCCGCCCTGCTCGCCCATGCGTGCCACCTGATCGGCAAAGCTGCCCAAGGCCAGTGACTTCGGCATGCCTGCCCCGATCGGGTTGAAAAGCCGCGCGACGGTCACATCGAGGCCGCGGGCCCTCGCCGCAAGTGCATGGTTCGTCTGCGCTAGCTTGCTGATTCCGTATGTGGTGTTCGGGCGGCATGCGCAGCTTTCCGGCACCGGCAACTGCGCTTCTGCCACCGAGCCGTATTCGGCTGCGCTGCCCGCCAGCAGGACACGAGGCTTTCTCGGCATTGCAAGCGATGCATCCAGGAGGTTGGCGGCGAACACGACATTTGCCGCATAGAGATCGCCATAGCTCGCCGCCGACGAAACGCCGGCAAGATGAATGATGATTTCCGGATCGACCGACAGCAGCAACTCATGAACCGCGGCCGCTTCGCCGGGAGACAGGACATGCCAGCCGCGCTCGTGTTCGGCCTGTGAACGCCTGCTGACGAGGGTCGGGCTCAGCCCGCGTTTTCTCAGTTCTGCCAGGACGGATCGTCCGAGGAAGCCGCTGGCGCCTGTAACGAGTACGCGCATCGCCTAAGTGGGCAGAAAAAGCTCGCGATTCTCATCGAACATCTTCTGTGCCGTTGCGTAGTCGTCCGGCCGGCCGATGTCGAGCCAAAAGCTCTCGGGCTGGTGGTGGCATTGAACCTTCTTGCCCGAGTTGAGCAGGTTCATGAGCAGATCCGGCATGTCGAGATGTACGTTTGGTTTCAGATGCACGGCGGCCGCATCGCGGTTCAAGACGTACAGGCCCATGCTCACCAGGTGCTTGTTGACCGGCTTTTCCAAGTAGCCCTGGAGGCTCATGTCCTCGCCTACCTGGATCAGTCCGAAGTCGATCTTGACCTCGCGCTCGTAGACGCAGAGCGTTGCATCCGATCCCCGCTCGTGGTGGGACCGGAGAAGCCGGGCGAAGTCGAAGGTCGTCAGCAGATCGCCGTTGGTGACGATGAAGTTGTCGCCGACCTGGTCCAGCAAGCCGCCGAGCGGCCCTGCAGTACCGAGCGGGCTGTCCTCCAGGCTGTACTGGATGTTCAGTCCGAAGCGTGACCCGTCCCCACAAAACGCGCGGATCAAATGATGCAGATGATTGACGGCCAGGTACACGTCCTCGACTCCCGCGCGGCGGAGCTGATGCAGTAGCAACTCCAGGACCGGCATGTCTCCCAAAGGCATCAGCGGTTTGGGGAACGAGGCCGTGAACGGCTGCAGGCGTGTTCCCTTGCCGCCGGCCATGATGACTGCTTTCATTAATGCTCCTGATGCCGGCTTCAGACGGTATAGACCGTCGGACGATAGAGATGGATGTTCCGGCGAATGAACTCGATGCTTTGCGACAGTCCGTCGTCAAGATCGACCTTGGGTGTCCATCCCATCGTCTTCGCCGCAAGGGAGTTGTCGGAGACGAGCTTCAGCACTTCGCTCTTCTCGGGACGCAGCCGGGCGGCGTCGGTCACGATCTTCTTGTCAACGCCCATCAACTTGAGAATGCTCTCGGCGAAGTGCCCGATCGTATAAGTTGAACCGGTGCCGAGGTTGATCGTCTCGCCTTCGATCCCCGGGGTTATAGACGCCGCGACAAAGCCTGCGACGGTGTCGGTAACAAAGGTCATGTCGCGCTCCGGTGTCAGCGATCCAAGCCGGATCTCATCCTGCGTTAAGGCTTGCGAAATGATGGTCGGGATGAAAGCCCGAGCCGATTGCCGCGGGCCAAAGGTATTGAAAGGCCGAAGGGTCACGACGCCCGTGTCGAAGGAGCGAAAGTAGCTTTCGGCGATCTTGTCGGCTCCGATCTTCGATGCGGAGTATGGAGACTGCCCCTGCAGAGGATGAGTTTCGTCGATGGGCACCCGAATGGCGGTGCCGTACACCTCCGAAGTGCTCGTGTGCACTACGCGACGCACGGAGAGCCGGCGGGCTGCCTCTACGACGTTCAACGTGCCTTCCACGTTCGTGCGCACATAGCTTCTGGGTGCCACGTAGGAGTACGGGATCGCTATGAGCGCCGCGAGATGGCAGACCACGTCGATGCCTTGCATGGCATGCATGACGAAGTCTCCGTCGTCGATATTCCCGGCCACGACACGGAAGTGTCCTTTCACCTTGTCGTCAACGAGCTCAAGGTTGCCCCAGCTGGACGAAGATCCGTAGCGCACCATGGCAGTAACGTCGGCCCCGGCCGTGACCAGCGCCTCGACCAGGTGGCTGCCGATAAAGCCACCAGCACCGGTGACAAGGTATTTTTGACCGGCAAAAGTGGAGCTGGATATGGAAGTCATTGAAGGTCAACAAAACGAACGCGAATCGTGTTCAGGAAGCGATGCCATCGCTCAACAAGCGGCTGAGATACTTGCCGTAGGCATTCTTTTGCAGAGGTTGAGCCAAGCGGACCAGCTGCTCCGTGTCGATGAACCCTTGCCGCCAGGCGATCTCCTCCGGACATGCGATCTTCAGCCCCTGCCGATGCTCCAGCGTCGCGATGAACTGCCCCGCCTCCAGCAGGCTCTCATGGGTGCCGGTGTCAAGCCAGGCGTAGCCGCGCTGCATGATCTGCACGTTCAGTTGCCCGTTGTCCAGGTAGGCCTGGTTCACGGCCGTGATCTCGAGTTCGCCGCGCGCACTAGGTTTCACCGCCTTGGCAATTTCCACGACCTGGTTGTCATAGAAGTACAAGCCGGTCACCGCATAGCTGCTCTTCGGCTTGGCAGGCTTTTCCTCGATGCTGCTTGCCTTGCCAGCCGCATCGAAAGCCACCACGCCGTAGCGTTCCGGATCTTGTACGTGATAGGCGAAAACCGTGGCGCCGGCATTCTTCGCATCGGCATCCGCCAGCAGATTGACGAGGTCATGCCCGTAGAAGATGTTGTCCCCCAACACCAGTGCACTGGGCGCATTGCCCAGGAACTTCTCACCAATGATGAAGGCCTGCGCCAGTCCGTCGGGACTTGGCTGCACCGCGTATTCGAGGTTGATCCCCCACTGGCTGCCGTCGCCGAGCAGTTGCTGGAAGCGCGGCGTGTCCTGCGGCGTGCTGATGATCAGGATGTCGCGGATGCCGCCGAGCATCAGCGTGCTCAGGGGGTAATAGATCATCGGCTTGTCGTACACGGGCAGCAGTTGCTTGCTCATGGCCAGCGTGGCCGGGTGCAGCCGGGTGCCGGAGCCGCCGGCGAGGATGATGCCTTTGCGTTGGGTCATTTCTTGTCTTCGGTGTTCAGAGCGTTTCGCTCAACATGCGCGCGACGCCGGCCTGCCAGTGGGGCAGGCGCAGGTCGAACGCCTTTTGAAGCCTCGTCGTGGCAAGGCGAGAGTTGTGCGGCCGTGCTGCGGGGGTCGGGAAGGCGCTGGTCGGCACCGGGTCGACGGTGGCCGGCGTCGCTTTCAGTTCCACGCCCGCCGCAAGCGCCTGTTCGAGCACGAAGCGCGCGTAGCCGTGCCACGTCGTTTCGCCGCCGGCCGCCAGGTGATAGATCCCGGACTTGGCCGGCTCGCGCACGGTGGCGCGAATCGCATGCGCCGTCACGTCGGCCAGAAGCTCGGCGCCGGTGGGCGCGCCGAACTGGTCGTCGATCACGGTGAGCCGCTCGCGCTCCTTCGCGAGCCGCAGCATGGTCTTGGCGAAGTTGCCGCCGCGCGCCGCATAGACCCAGCTGGTGCGAAAGATCAGGTGCCTGGCGCAGTGCCGCGCAATCAATTGCTCGCCTTCGAGCTTGGTGCGGCCGTAGACGCTCAACGGCCCGGTGGCATCGTCTTCGTTCCATGGCTCGCTGCCGCTGCCGTCGAAGACGTAGTCGGTCGAGTAGTGCACCAGCAATGCGCCGATCTGCTGCGCGGCCTGGGCGATCGCAGCGGGGGCGGTCGCGTTCAGCGTGCGGGCCAGCTCGGGCTCGCTTTCGGCCTTGTCGACGGCGGTGTGGGCGGCGGCATTGACGATGACCTGGGGTCGCAGCTTCAGCACCGTCTCGGCCACCTCGTCGGGCCGTGAAAGGTCCGCCTCCGCACGGCCCAGCGCCATCAGTTCGCCGAGCGGCGCCAGGCTGCGCTGCAACTCCCAGCCGACCTGCCCGCCTTTGCCGAGCAGCAGCAGCTTCATGCGCTTGCCCCCGCGGGCTCTGCGTCGTACTGCTTCTGCACCCATTCGCGGTACGCGCCGCTTTGCACGTTGCGCACCCATTCAGCATTGGCCAGGTACCACTCGACCGTCTTGCGGATGCCGGTGTCGAAGGTTTCGGCCGGCTTCCAGCCCAGTTCGCGCTCGAGCTTGCGCGCGTCGATGGCGTAGCGGCGGTCGTGACCCGGCCGGTCGGTGACGTAGGTGATCTGTTCGCGATAGCTCGTGCCGTCCGCGCGCGGGCGCAGCTCGTCGAGCAAGGCGCACACGGTGTCGACGATCTCGATGTTGGGCTTCTCGTTCCAGCCGCCGACGTTGTAGGTTTCTCCGAGCCTGCCGGCTTCGAGCACGCGGCGGATCGCGCTGCAGTGGTCCTTGACGTAGAGCCAGTCGCGCACCTGCATGCCGTCGCCATAGACCGGCAGCGATTTGCCGGCGAGGGCGTTCACGATCATCAGCGGGATCAGCTTTTCGGGAAAGTGAAAGGGCCCGTAATTGTTGGAGCAGTTGGTTGTCACCACCGGCAGCCCGTAGGTGTGGTGCCAGGCGCGAACCAGGTGGTCGCTGGCCGCCTTGCTGGCCGAGTACGGACTGTTCGGCTCGTACTTGTGTTCTTCCGTGAATGCCGGGTCCGTGGCGGCGAGCGAGCCGTATACCTCGTCGGTAGATACGTGTAGAAAGCGGAAGCCGCCCTTGACGTCCGGCGGCAGCGCATTCCAGTAGCCCCGCACCGATTCGAGCAGCCGAAAGGTGCCCAGCACGTTGGTCTGCACGAAGTCTTCAGGCCCGTGAATGGAGCGGTCCACATGCGACTCGGCCGCAAAGTTGACCACCGCGCGCGGCCGGTGCTCGGCGAGCAGTTTGTCGACCAGCGCGCTGTCGCCGATGTCGCCGTGCATAAAGAGGTGCTTGGCATCCGCCTTAAGCGATGCCAGCGTTTCGAGGTTGCCGGCATAGGTGAGCTTGTCGAGGTTGACGACCGGCTCTTCAGCCTGCGCGATCCAGTCGAGAACGAAGTTGGCGCCGATGAAGCCGGCGCCGCCGGTTACCAGGATCATGGAAGTACTGTTGTCGTATAAGGAAAGCCGCTCCCCTGGCGGCCGAGGCGCGATTATCCCACTTGCCATTTTGAGCATTTCGTTTGCATCCGCTGTAGGCAATACACCCTTCTGTCACTTTCAGACACAACTGCTGGGGTATATTCCACTTGTTATCTTTCGTACTCAGTTCTAAGGAGCCTCAATGGCAGCCCCAGTACATCCGGTCGTGCTTTGCGGTGGCAATGGCACGCGCCTTTGGCCACTCTCCCGCAAGGCGCTTCCGAAGCAGTTCGTACCGCTGATCGACGGCAAGAGCCTGCTTCAACTCACGCTCGAACGGCTTCGCAACCTGGGCGGCACCATTACGTGCGTCGGAGCCGAAGCGCACCGTTTCTTCTTGCAGGAAGCCATGGACGCCGCGAAGGTCCAGGGCGTGCAGATCCTCGAGCCGATGGGGCGCAACACCGCTGCGGCCATGGCGACGGCCGCCCTGCTCGCCGATCCCGAAGACCTGCTTCTCTTCGCGCCCGCAGACCATCACATTCCCGACGCAGCGCTCTTCGAGCAAACCGTGCGGACGGCGTCGCCGCTGCAGAAGCAGGATTCATCGTGACATTCGGCGTCGTGCCGACCGCGCCGAGCACCGCCTACGGCTACATCGAGCCCGGCGCCCCTGTGCCAGCCGGCGGCGAACTTCCGGCTGGCGTCACCCCGGTCGTTCGTTTTCTCGAAAAACCGGCTGCCGAAGTCGCCCAGCGCCTGCTGCTCGAAGGCCGCACGCTGTGGAACGCCGGCATCTTCCTGGTGAAGAGCCGCACGCTCATCGATGCGCTCGAAGCACACGCGCCCGACATTCTCGAAGCGGTTCGCGAAGCCACGGCTGAAAGCGTGACCGACGGCAGCTTCATCCGACTCGCCAGTGCCGCATTCGAGCGCTGCCGCAGCGAAAGCATCGACTACGCCGTGCTCGAGAAGCACGCGAAGGTCGCCGTCGTGCCGTTCAAGGGCGCCTGGAGCGATGTCGGTAGCTGGGGGGCAGTGGCGGCCCTGCATCCAGCGGACGGCGACGGCAATCGCCTGAGCGGAAAAGTCGTTTCGCTCAACGCCAAAAACACCTTCGTCCACGCCTCGCTTCGTCCGGTGGTCGTGCTGGGCACCGAGAACCTGATCGTGGTTGATACCCAGGATGCCATCCTGATCGCCAGCGCAGATTGCGCGGAGCAGGTTAAGGACGTGGTCGGCATGATGACCCAGGAAGGCCGCAGCGAGGCCACCGAGCATCGCCGCGTGGCGCGCCCGTGGGGCGCCTACGACAGTGTCGATTCCGGCGAGCGCTTCCAGGTCAAGCGGCTCACCGTCAAGCCAGGCGCCAAGCTCTCGCTGCAGATGCATTACCACCGCGCCGAGCACTGGGTCGTAGTGCGCGGCACGGCCCGCGTCACGCGCGACGACGAAACCATCCTCCTGCGCGAGAACGAGTCGGTCTACATTCCGCTCGGTGTCACGCACCGGCTCGAAAACCCGGGCAAGACCATGCTCGAAGTGATCGAGGTGCAGTCGGGCAGCTACCTCGGCGAAGACGACATCGTGCGCTTCGACGACACCTATGGCCGCGTGACGCCCATCAACGTCCAGAAAAAGCCGCGCTGAAGCCGGCCGACGACACTGCAAGCTACATGTCCAAGAAAATCGCACTCATCACCGGCATCACCGGCCAAGACGGTTCCTACCTCGCCGAGCTGCTGCTCGAAAAAGGTTATGAGGTCCATGGCGTCAAGCGCAGGGCGTCGTCGTTCAATACCGAACGCATCGACCACCTCTATCAAGACCCGCACGAAACCGGCCGCAAGCTCTACCTCCACTACGGCGACCTGGCCGACGGCAGCAACCTGACGCGCATCGTGCAGCAGGTGCAGCCTGACGAGATCTACAACCTCGGCGCGCAAAGCCACGTGGCGGTGAGCTTCGACTCGCCCGAATACACGGCCAACGTCGACGGGCTGGGCACGCTGCGCCTGCTCGAAGCGATCCGCCTGCTCGGGTTGCAGGCAAAGACGCGCTTCTACCAGGCCAGCACCAGCGAGCTTTATGGCCTGGTGCAGGAATCGCCGCAGAGCGAGAAGACGCCTTTCTATCCGCGCAGCCCCTACGGCGTGGCAAAGCTCTACGCCTACTGGATCACCAAGAACTACCGCGAGGCCTACGGCATGTACGCCTGCAACGGCGTGCTCTTCAACCACGAGAGCCCGCGTCGCGGCGAAACCTTCGTGACGCGCAAGATCACGCGCGGCATGTGCAACATCGCCCAGGGGCTCGAAAGCCGGCTATACATGGGCAACCTCGACGCGTTGCGCGACTGGGGCCATGCCAAGGACTATGTGCGCATGCAGTGGATGATGCTGCAGCAGGACGAGGCCAAGGACTACGTGATCGCGACCGGCGTTCAATACAGCGTGCGCGACTTCATCCGCAAGTCGGCGGCCGAACTCGGCATCGAACTCGAATTCGTCGGCAAGGGCGTCGAAGAGCGCGGCATCGTGGCCGCCGTCACCGGCAACAAGGCGCCCGCCGTGAAGGTGGGCGACGAAGTGGTGTCGGTCGACCCGCGTTACTTCAGGCCGGCCGAGGTCGAGACGCTGCTCGGCGACGCGACGCTCGCCCGCACCGAACTCGGCTGGATTCCCGAGATCACGCTCGACGAACTGGTGCATTCGATGATCGAGAGCGACCTCGATGCATCCCGCCAGCACGCCTTCCTGAAGACCCACGGCTATCCGGTCTCCGTGACCAAGGAAGACTGAGCCTCGGGCAAGGCTTCCGCAAGCGAATAGAGTTTGGGGTCTTTCCACTCCAAGGAACCCGCATGGCAACCGACAACGACGAAGCCAAGGCCGACCGCATCAAGGATTCCGCCCAGCAGATCTGGCTTGCCGGGCTGGGCGCATTTGCCAAGATGCAGCAGGAAGGCAGCAAGGCTTTCGAAGCGCTGGTGAAGGACGGCGCCGGCGTTCAGAAGAAGACGCAGCAGGCGGCCGAAGAAACGCTCGCACAGGCGCAGGCTCGCATGAGCGGCTTCGCCAATGAGTTCGGCACCAAGGCCGCCGGCGGCTGGGGCAAGCTCGAGAACATCTTCGAAGAACGTGTCGCGCGCGCACTCGAAAAACTCGGCATGCCCTCGGCCGCCGAAGTGGCCGCGCTGCAGGCGCGTGTCGAGGCGCTCGAAGCCCAGTTGCGAAGCAAAGACGCGAGCAATGCGCCGAAGACCGCAGCGCGCAGGACTGCCGCGCGCAAGCCGGCCGATGCCGGGCCCAAGCCGTCGCAGCGGCGCAAGCCGCAGTAGCGCGCCAGGGCATTCGCAGCCCCGGTGCCACCGAGTTGCGCTAGAGTGGTCCCGGAGACAAAAACCGGGGCTACAACATGGCCAAGAAGGCGCCACGCCGCACTGCGCAACGCATCCTCGAAGCCGCGCTTGAACTGTTCAACCGCTTCGGGGAGCCGAACGTCTCGACCACACTCGTCGCCGGCGAACTCGGCATCAGCCCCGGCAACCTCTACTACCACTACCCCGCCAAGGACGAGCTGATCAACCGGCTCTACCAGGACTACGAAGCAGAGCTCGGTGAGCTGCTGCACGCGAGCGAAGGCGTGCACGACGTCGAAGACGCTTGGTTCTTCATGCACAGCCTGTTCGAGCTGATCTGGCGCTACCGCTTTCTCTACCGCGACCTGAACGACCTGCTCAGCAAGAACCGGCATATCGAAACGCAGTTCCAGCTCGTCCTCAAGAACAAGGCGATTGCCATCTGCACCCTGCTCGCCGGCATGCGCCGCGCCGGGCACCTCGACATCGACAAAGGCGAGGTCGATCCGCTTGCGCAGAGCATGGTGGTGGTGCTGACCTATTGGCTCAGCTACGAGTACGTGCGCAATCCACGCCAGGCGCTCGAGCCGGCCCATGCGCAAGGCGCACTGCTGCGCGGCGCGCATCACACGCTGCACCTCCTGGCGCCCTACCTTGCGAGCGAACAACGGCGGCATCTGCTGACACTGGGCACCGCCTATGCGGGCGAAGACCAAGCAGCGACGGCCTGACTCATCACACTTCTACCGCGTGCTGCCCATGTCACAAATCGACCTCCAACCCGTCTCGTCGCTGTCGGCCGGCCTGGTGCCGGCGACGCAGCCGTGGACGCGATCGCCCTATCGGGACGGGCCCGTTTTCGACACTTCCAACCTGCTTGCGAGCTGGTCGCGGCTGCATGCAGGCCAGGGGCTCCAGCCACCCGCGCCCGGCGCGCTCGCCGAGGGCTGGGCGCTCTATCACAGCGGAGAGTTCGAGCGCGCGGCGGTGCTGGGGCTGCGGCAGGGTGGAGGCGGCCTGGCGCTCGCCAACCAGGCCACCGCCATCTATGCCAACTACCTCGAGCCGCGCGAGGCGGTGCGGCTCGCATTGTTCAGGCAGGTGATCGAGCGTGCCACCGCGCAGTGCGCAGGCGAACCCGACAACTGCCAGGCGCTCTACTGGCAGGCCTACGCGTTGGGGCGCTATAGCCAGGGCATCAGCGTGGCGCGTGCGCTGGCGCAGGGTCTGGGCGGCAAGGTCAAAGCCGCGCTGGAGCGGGTGGTTGCGCTGCAACCCGGCCATGCCGACGGCCATATCGCATTGGCCGCCTTCCACGCCGAAGTGATCGACAAGGTAGGGCCGCTGGTGGGCCGCATGACCTACGGCGCGCGGGCCGAGGCTGTCATCGAACTTTTCGAGCGCGGCCTGCAGCTCAATCCGCATTCGGCCAGCGCTCTCATGGAATATGCGCGCGGGCTGCTGATGCTGCATGGCGATTCGCACATGGGCGAGGCCACGCGACTCTACGAGCGGGCGGCGGCCATCGTTCCCGCCGATGCGCGGGAGCGGCTCGATGTGGAGTTGGCGCGAGCGGGGCTTTTGGACTGAGCCTTAACATTCCCGTTTTTGCCAACACGCTCGCACCGATGTCCGATAAGAACGCCCCGTTCGAAACTGCCCAAGCCAATTCCAAACTGCTCGCCGAACGGCCGGACAACCCGACGCTGCTCAAGATCTACGGCCTCTACAAGCAGGCCACCGCCGGCGACAACACCGAGAAGAGACCGAGCTTCAGCGACACCGTCGCGCGGGCCAAGTGGGACGCCTGGACTGTCCGCAAGGGGCTCGACGCCGACGAGGCGAAGCAGCAATACGTCGACCTTATCGAGTCCCTGCGCTAACGCTGCAAGCGTTGGGCCGCTACAGCCAGTCCTTGTCGTTGTAGGCGTCGCCTGCCGGCGCGCTCGTGCCCAGCAGCGCATCGAGGTTCTGCTCGAGCCGCTGCTCGATCTGCTCGCTGAAGCTGCCGTAAAGGAACCCGAGCGTCGCGTGCAGCTTGAAGGTATCGGCGCTCACCTCCACGCTGCCGTCGATGCCGGCACGGGTGAACTGGGCGACGTCGCAGGTCGTGCCTTCGACGTAGGCGCATTCCATTCCGTACTCCTGCTCGGCCTGCTGCATCCATTGGCGCGCGACATCGCGTGCGGCGGCGATGCCAAGGGTGTGCTTGCGTTCGATGTGGATGTCAGGCACCGGTGCCTCCGTGGTCTTGTTGGTTGTGTTTGCGCGGTTCATGCGGCTGCACGCGCGTCTCGGACACGGCGTCTGCGCTTTGCAGGGCCTTGTCGCGCGCGGGTTTGGGCATGGCCGCGATTCTTTTTACCGCCGCATAGAAACGCGGCCAGTCCCGGCCCTCGCGCTCGAACAGTGCCTCGAAGCCGGGCACGAGTTCGTCGTATGCGGCCTGCGCGCCGAACAACGCGTTGTTGGCACGCGCCACCCAGCCGTCGTAGGCGCCCTGCCGCGGTCCGCTCCAGCCGGCACGTAGCTGGGCGTAGCGCTGGCGAAAGTCGTCCATGGCGGCCGTCTTCATTGCTTCGACCGCCTGCCAGTCTGCGGCCTGTGCTTCTTTCGATGCATAGGCCGCCGACAGCGCACGGCGCGTTTCCAGGGTGAGCGCGCGGAACTGCCGGCGACGCGCATCGAACTGCGCGTAGTCGCTGCGCGCCGCGTCGCCCGCGTGCGTCTGCAGCCAGCGCGCGCCGCCGATGCGTTCCACCGCGGTCGCGAAAGACTCGTTGAACATCGTGTCGCCCTGCACGTACACCACCTGGTGCGCCAGTTCGTGGAACACGATGCGCGCCAGTTCGCCTTCGGTATATCCGATGAAGGTGGACAAGAGCGGATCGCCGCCGGCCCAGTTCAACCAGCCGAGCGTGGAATAGGCCGGCACCGGATAGACCACCGCCTCCAGCCCCAGCGCGCGCTGGGCCTGCGCTTCGGCCGTTGCGGCTGCGTTGTCGTAGTAGCCACGGTAGCCGACGCAGCCCGCCACCGCAAAGCACCAGGTCTTGAGCGTGAGCGAGTAGGTCGGCGCGGCCACCACATTCCACACGGCGGCCGGGCGGTGCAGGTCGGCATACGCGGTATAGCTCGCGTTGTCGGGCAAGCCGAGTTCGGCCACGGCAAAGCTGCGGATGCGCTGCGCCAGTTCGAGCTTGGCCTTCAGCGCCGCGGGCGCGCCGGCGTCCTGCAGCCACTCGGGCACCGGTCGCGCCGCGCGCATCAGCGCCAGATGGCCGCTCGCCGACTGCCAGTATAGCCGAGGTCGGCACAGCCGGCGAGGCCGAGCAGCGCGATTCCGAGGCAGGTTGCGCGACCTGCGGCACCGCAGGCTGTCATGCCTCTTCCGGAGGATGCCGCGGAACCGGCTTTGCCGGGCCGCTGGCGTCGCCCCCGGCGAGGGGGATGGAGGCCACACGAAGTGGGCAAGCCTGGGGGAGCACTTGAACCAGACAGTCGTAGTACGTGGGTCCGCGGCCGATGTCGGTCAGCCGCTGGCTGGTCAACTGGTTGACGTTGGTGCCGTCCATGCCGAGCTTGCGCCACCAGATGCCAAGGCCGTGCACCACGCCCGGCCGCGCCCGGCGCGAGATCTGGGCGCGGCAGTGGTGCTCGCCGCGCTGGTTGAACACACGCACTGTGGCGCCGTCGGCAATACCGCGCGCCGCGGCGTCGGCCTCGTTGATCTCGAGCAGCGGCTCGCCCTCGATGGCTCGCAGGCTGCGCACGTTGACGAAGGTGGAGTTGAGGAAGTTGCGCGCCGGCGGCGAGATCATGGCGAGCGGATATTCGGCGCTGCTGCCGGCTTGCTCGTAGTTGGGAACGTGGTCGGGCAGGCCGTCGCGGCCGGTGGCCGCCAGCGCGGCGCTGAAGAATTCGCAGCGGCCCGAGGGCGTGGGAAAGGTGCCTTCGGCGAACGGCGCCTCGGGCAGCCGCAGGCTGGTGAAGCCCTGTTGCTGCAGCTGCTCGAAATCGATCGCACCGGGCGCGAACGCGGCCCGGCACAGCGTCTCGTCATCGTCCTTGAAACATGGCTCGTCGAAGCCCATGCGAGCGGCGAGTTCGCGGAACACCCAGGTGTTGCTGCGGGCCTCGCCGCGCGGCGCCACCGCCGGGCGATTGAGCAGCACGTCGGTGTGGCCGTAGCTGAAATGAATGTCCCAGTGCTCCAGCTGCGTGGTGGCCGGCAGCAGGTAATCGGCGTAGTCGGCAGTGTCGGTATGGAACTGTTCGAGCACGACGGTGAAGAGATCTTCGCGCGCAAAGCCAGCCACGACCTTGCCCGAATCCGGCGCGACCGCCACCGGATTGCTGTTGTAGACAACCAGCGCCTCGATCGGATTCGCGTCGTCGAGCAGCGCATCGCCGATGGTGCTCATGTTGATGGTGCGCGGGCGCCGCCCCGCCAGCAGGTCGGGCCGCTGCAATGCGGCCCGGTCGACCGGGAACTGGCCCGAGCTGCTCAGGAGCAGCCCGCCGGCGCGATGCCGCCATGCGCCCACCAGCGCAGGCAGGCAGGCGATGGCGCGCGCCGCATTGCCACCGCCGCGCACGCGCTGCATGCCGTAGTTGAGGCGGATCGCTGCCGGGCGCGTGCTGCCGTAGTCGCGTGCCAATGCGGCGATCTGCGCCTCCGGCACGCCGCACACTTGCGCAGCCCGCGCGGGTGGCCACAGCAACGCGCGTTCGCGCAGCTGTTCCCAGCCGAGGGTGTGGCGCGCGATGTAGTCGTGGTCGAGCCAGTCGTTGACGATCAGCTCGTGCATCAGCGCCAAGGCCAGCGCAGCATCGGTGCCCGGCAGCAGCGCGATGTGCTCGTCGCACTTGTCCGCGGTTTCGGTTTTGCGCGGATCGATGCACACCAGCCGGGCGCCGGCGCGCCTGGCCGCTTGTGCATGACGCCAGAAATGAAGGTTGCTCGCGATCGAGTTGCTGCCCCAGATGAGGATCAGCTTCGCCTCGGCGAAAAATTCGACGCGCATGCCGACCTTGCCACCCAAGGTAAAACTTAAGGCCTCACCCCCCGCTGTCGAGCAGATCGTGCGGTCCAGCAGCGACGCACCGAGCTTGTGGAAAAAACGACGATCCATCGATTCGCCCTGCACAAGACCCATCGTTCCGGCGTAGCTGTAAGGCACAATCGCTTGCGAATTGTTACTGTTTATGCGTTTTATCCGTTCCAGGCGGGTGGCGATGTCGGAAAGGGCGGCGTCCCAACTCACGGGCTCGAAACGGCCGCTGCCCTTGGGGCCGGCCCGCTTCAGGGGCTGGACCAGCCGCTCGGCATGGTCGTTGCGTTCGATGTAGCGCGACACCTTGGTGCAGAGAACCCCGGCGGTGTGCGGATGCGCGGGGTTGCCTTGCAGCTTGACGGCAATGCCGTCCTGCACGGTGGTCACGAACGCGCAGGTATCGGGGCAATCGTGGGGGCAGGCGCCAAGCACCTGGATGGAAGAAGTCATGGGTCGGCCGAGTCTAGTTTGTGCGCTCACGATGCGCGGAGGGGTTTTCACGATGATCAATCGCAGGCATTTTTCGGTCGCGGCGGGCGCCTCGGCGCTGGCCGGCTTCGGCATTGCGCAGGCGCAGAACGAGGCCCCGATCGTGCTCGGCCAGTCGGCGGCATTCACCGGGCCGGCGGCGCAGCTCGGCATCCAGTTCTACCAGGGCGCGAAGCTGTTCCTGGACCAGTACAACGCACAGCCCGGCCACCGCGACGTGCAGATCAAGTTCCTCGATGACGGCTACGAGCCCGACCGGTGCGCGGCCAACACCAAGAAGCTCATCGACGAAGACGCCTTCGCGCTGTTCGGCTACATCGGCACGCCCACCAGCCTGGCGGCACTGCCGCTGGCGGTGAACGCGCGCATTCCATTCATTGCACCGTTCACCGGCGCCATGGCACTGCGCGAACCGTTCCATAAGAACGTGTTCCACCTGCGCGCTTCGTACAACGACGAGACGGCGCTGATCGTGAAGCAGCTCACGCACCTCGGGCTGAAGAAGATCGCGGTCTTCTATCAGAACGATGCCTACGGCAAGGCCGGCCTCGACGGCACGACCCTGGCGCTGTCGCAACTCAACCTGAAGCCCACCGCGCTGGCCACGGTCGAGCGCAACTCGGTCGACGTGGCGGCGGCGGTCAAGACGATCGTCGCGGAGCGCCCCGATGCGGTGGTTCAGGTAAGCGCGTACAAGTCGTGCGCCGCCTTCATCCGCGAAGCGCGCAAGGCCGGCTACGGCGGCACCTTCTACAACGTGTCCTTCGTCGGCACGCAGGCGCTGGCCGACGAGCTCGGCAAGGACGGCGCCGGCGTGGTCGTGACGCAGGTCGTGCCTTCGCCCTACTACGCGGCCAACGGCATCACGCGCGAGTTCAACGATGCGCTGCGCAAGGCCGGCGGCGCCACCAAGGCGAACTTTTCAAGCATGGAAGGCTATCTGGCGGCCAAGGTGCTGACCGAGGGACTGCGCCGTGCGCCGGGCAAGCTCACCCGCGACGGGCTTATCGCCGGACTCGAATCCATCGACCGCCAGCAGTTCGGCGGTTTCGAGGTGTCGTTCTCGCCGCGCAACCATGTGGCATCGAAGTTCGTCGAGCTGTCGATGATCACTGCCGACGGCCGGGTCCGCACTTAGGTTTTCCAGGCCTGCGTGGCGGCGTGGATGGCGAGCCCCACCAGGCCGCCGACGAGCGTGCCGTTCACGCGAATGAACTGCAGGTCGCGCCCGATGTGGCGCTCCAGCTCGATCGTCATTTCACCGGCGTTCCATTCGCCCACCCGCTCGACGATGTAGCGACGGATGTCCTCGCGGTAACGCTCGATCGCCCGCGGCGCCGCATCGACGATCTGCTCGTTGATCCAGCGCCGCATCGCGTCGTCTGCTGCCAGCCGCGCACCCATGGCGCCGGCCATCGACACGATGCGCTGTCGGATGCTCGAATCGGTCTTGGCCAGGTCGTCGTGCAGCCAGCCGAGGAGTTCGCTCCACAGGCCATTCAGATAGTTGCCGAGCGCCGGATGCGCCTGCAGCTCGGCGCGGATCTGCTCGCCGCGCCGCTGGAACTCGGCATCGGTCTTCAGCCGCTCGACGAACTCGTGCGTGACCACGTCGAAGCGCAGCCGCAGCGGATGCGCCGGCTCGGTCGCCATGTCCGAGATGGTTCGCGCCACCGCAGCCACGATCTTGCGCATCGCCAGCTTGGCGGCGACCTGGTCGAGGCCCACGTAGCGCAGCGTCTTGATCTCGCGCGCGATGGCCTCGGTGATGCGGTCCTGCATTTCGTTGCCCTCTACCACGCCGGCCACCTGCCGCAGCACGTCGTCGAGCAGCGCCTGGTGCCGGCCGTTGGCCGTGAGCGCGTCGAGCGCCTGACCGGCAAGGCGCGCCACGTCGACCTGCGCCAGCCCCGCGGCGGCGATGCGGCCGAGGAAGTCTCGCGCGCGCTGGTCGTCGAAAGCGGCCAGGCCATAGCGCGCGGCGCCGACCAGGTGATCGCCCAGCTTGGCGGCATGCGCAGGCTGCGACAGCCAGTCGGCCAGACGCGCCGCGGGGTCGAGCTGCGCCAGCTTGGCCAGCACCTGCGGCGTGCTCAGGAAGTTGTTGCAGATGAAGCCGGCCAGCTTGGCGCCGATGCGGTCCTTGTTGGCCGGGATGATCGCGGTGTGCGGAATGGGCAGGCCGCGCGGGTGCCGGAACAGCGCCGTCACCGCGAACCAGTCGGCGATCGCGCCGACCAT
>JBBJMS010000204.1:0-5838 GCA_037720315.1 Variovorax sp.
TCCACGCACGGAGAATATTGTTCTTCACTGCTGCCTCGGTTGATTGACGTGGCCGCAGGCTGCACCGCAAAGGCGAATCCCTGTGCCCTGGCCGCGCGGCGCGCAGCCAACAGCCGATCATGCAGCAGCAGCGCCCGGCAGGCCAGGAAGGAAGTCGCGATCGCGGTGCCGCTTGGGCCCGCCGTTCAACCCAGGCTCGGCTTAGAGCGCCAGGGCATCGCCGCGCGATGCTGCACGTGCCTCGTTGCGCACGCTCGCGCGGTCCAGCGGGCTGGCCTGGATCGAGACGACGCCGGCCGAAGCACCTTCGGAATAGGGGTTGGCACTGCGTGCGGCAGCGACGGCCTCAGAGCGCACGGCCGAGCGGTCCGCAACGCTGACAACGGCCCGAGCGACTCCGGCATTCGCGCCTTCTGCGTAGGGGTTGCCGCTGCGTGCTGCGATGGCTGCCTGTGCGCCAATGTCGGCACGGCTGTTGGCCGATACGGGCGCTTGCACGCCCTGGTACGTTTCTGCTTGCGCACCGCCGGCGGCGAGGATAGCGAGAGCGGCGGCGGTAAAGATCTTGGTAGCGGTGTTCATGATGGTTTCCTTCGAGGTTGGTATGGATCGAACCGTCTTGTCGTGAGTGGCGGTCCGTGAGATGAAGTTTGCGTCGAACGCCCCCGCCTGAACCACGGCAATCGGAACCACGGTGTTCCCGCCAGGGAAACAATCGCACCGCGCATAAACTGGCGGCCCACCGCCTGATCACGGCCTGCACCATGACGCCAACCCTCCCCGCTTCCGTCGTTTCCGCCTTCGCGCCCACCGGCAAGCTGCGCGCGTCGATCAACCTCGGCAATCCAATCCTCGCCTGCAGGGACGCGTCGACCGGCCAACCCACGGGCGTGTCGATCGACCTGGCGCGTGCGTTCGCCGAGCGGCTTGGCGTCGGCATCGAGCTGGTCGTGTTCGATTCGGCCGGCAAGTCGGTGGACGCGGTGAAAGCCGAGCAGGCCGACATCGGCTTCTTCGCCATCGATCCGCTGCGCGGCGAAGGCATCCGCTTCACGGCGCCCTACGTGCTGATCGAGGGTGCGTATCTGGTGGGCAACGATTCGCCGCTCGCCGACAACGCAGAAGTCGACCGGCCCGGGCGCCGCGTGATGGTCGGCAAGGGCAGCGCCTACGACCTCTATCTCACGCGCGAGATCAAGTCGGCGCAGCTATTGCGTGCACCGACCTCGCCGGCGGTGGTGGATGCCTTCCTGGCCGAGAAGGCCGATGTCGCGGCAGGCGTCAAGCAGCAGCTCGAAGCCGACGCCGCGCGACTCGGCGGCCTGCGCCTGCTGCCCGGGCGCTTCATGGTGATCCAGCAGGCGATGGGCATGCCGACCTCCCGCGGCGCACAGGCCGGCGCCGTGCTGGCAGCCTTCGTCGAAGACATGAAGACCAGCGGCTTCGTGGCCGAGGCGCTGGCGCGGCATCGCATCCAGGGCGCCATCGTCGCGCCAACGGCCTGAGCTGCGCTCAGGCGTAGCGGGCCAGCCCCAGGCCTTCCAGGTCGATCTCGGGCGCGCGCCCGCCGATCAGGTCGGCCATCACGCGGCCGGTGCCGGCGGCCATGGTCCAGCCGAGCGTGCCGTGGCCGGTGGCGAGCAGCAGGTTCGAGATCGAAGTGCCACCCAGGATCGGCGTGCCGTCGGGCGTCATCGGGCGCAGGCCGGTCCAGAACGCGGCGCCGATGACGCTGCCGCTTTGCGGAAACAGATCGGTCAGCACATGCTCCAGCGTGTCGCGCCTGCGGTCGTCCAACCGCAGGTCGTAGCCCGACAGCTGCGCCGTGCCGCCGACGCGGACGCGGTCGCCCAGCCTCGTTACCGCGACCTTGAAGGTCTCGTCCATCACCGTCGACATCGGCGCCATCGCCGCATCGGCGATCGGCACCGTGATCGAAAAGCCCTTGACCGGATACACCGGCAGCCGAAGTCCCAGCGGCTTCACCAGCCCGGCAGAGTGGCTGCCGAGCGCCACCACGTAGCGCTCGGCGCGAAACGGTCCGTCGGCGGTGTGCACGGCGGTCACGCCTGCAGCATCGCGCGCGATGTCGGTGATGCCGATGCCGAACCTGAAGCGCACGCCCTCGGCCTCGGCCATGCGCGCCAGCGCCTGCGTGAACATGAAGCAGTCGCCGGTCTCGTCGTCCGGCAGCCGCAGGCCGCCGACGAACTTGTGCCTGACGGCCGCCAAGGCGGGTTCGTACTGCACGCAGCCTTCGCGGTCGAGCAGTTGATAAGGCACGCTGAGGGCCTGCAGGATGCCGACGTCGCCGGCCGTCGCATCGAGCTGCTTGTGCGTGCGAAACAGCTGCAGCGTGCCGAGCGCCCGCTCGTCGTAGCGGATGCCGGTGTCCGCACGCAACTCGCGCAGGCAGTCGCGGCTGTATTCGGCGAGACGCACCATCCGCCCCTTGTTGATCTCGTAGCGCGCGGCCGTGCAGTTGCGCAGCGTCGCCAGCCCCCAGCGCCACATGGCGGGGTCGAGCATCGGCCGGATGACCAGGGGGCTGTGCCGCATCAGCATCCACTTGATGGCCTTCCGCGGCACGCCCGGGCCGGCCCACGGTGCCGAATAGCCGGGCGACACCTCGCCTGCATTGGCAAAGCTGGTTTCCAGCGCCGGGCCTGCCTGGCGGTCGAGCACCGTGACTTCATGGCCGGACTTGGCGAGGTAGTAGGCGATCGTGGTGCCGATCACCCCGCTGCCCAGGATCAAGACTTGCATGCGGTCCTTTTGAAGTGAAAGCGCCTGGCTACGAAAGACCCAGTGCGGCCAGCAGCTGCTCGGGGGGCATGTGCTGCGGCCGCTCGGGCCAGGCTTCGAGCAACTCGACCATCGTGGCATTGCGCGGGGCGCGCGCGCCGTTGCTTGCGGCCAGGCGCACTACCTCGCCGCAAAGCGCGCCGATCTCGGTACGCCGGCTCAACGCCAGGTCGTCGGCCATGCTCGATCGCGCCTTGGCATCGATGCGCAGCATGCGTGCCGCGACCAGTCGGAACAGCGGCGTCGGCAGCCGCAGGATGGCCGGCAGGCGGCGCGCCGGTACGGCCGCAAGCTGCGCCGGCGCGATGCCGGCCCACGACAGCGCCTCCAACGCCTCGTCCATGAGCGCCGCGAGGCAGCGGCGGTAGCCGCGCTGCAGCAGCTGCTCGCGCAACGGCAGGCCCGAGAGCGCGTTGACCGGATTGTTGAGGTTGAGCAAAAGCTTGCCCCATTGCACCGGTGCCAGGTCGGCGTGCAGGTCGAGCGGCACGCTGGCGCGTTCGAACACCGACCGCCACGGTCGCAGCGCCGGATCGTCCTGCGCAGCCAGCCGGCCTTCGGTGCCGCGGTGGAAGGCGCCGTCCTCGAGTTCCGCGATGTTGTACGGCACCATGCCCGGCAGCACGCGCAGCGTGGGAGCCACCTGCGCCGCCGTCGCTGCATTCGATATGCCGTTCTGCAGCGACAGCACCGGCGTGCCTGGAGGCAACACCGCCGCAAGCTCGGCTGCGGCGTCGGCCGTGGCCCCACTCTTCACCGTCAGCAGCACCAATGCCGGATGCACGCCAACGGGCACCTGCTCGGCCAGCTGCAAGTGGGCGGCTGGCACATGGCGTTCGTTGCCGTCCAGGTCGGAGAGCGTCAGCCCGCGCCGTGCGAGCACATGCAGAACGCGCGACCGGCCGACGAACATCACGCGCACGCCCTCGGCCGCAAGGCTGCCGCCGACGAAGCAGCCGACGCTGCCCGCACCCATCACGAGCACATCGACGGGTGGGGCGTCGGTCATGGCATCGGGCTTAAGCGCGCTCTGCGACCCAGCCCTGCACGGAAGCGAGCGCGGCAGGCAGGCCCTTGGCATCGGTGCCGCCGGCCATGGCCATGTCGGCCTTGCCGCCGCCTTTGCCGCCGACCTGCTGCGCAACGAAGTTGACCAGCTCGCCGGCCTTGAGCCTGCCCACCGTGTCGGCGGTAACGCCGGCGGCAATCTGCACCTTGTCGCCATCGACCGCTGCCAGCACGATGGCCGCGGTCTTGAGCTTGTCCTTCAGCTTGTCCATGGTGTCGCGCAGCGTCTTTGCGTCCGCGCCGTCGAGCTTGGCCGCCAGCACCTTGATGCCATTGACGTCAACCGCCTGCGCCAGCAGCTCGTCGCCCTTGGACGATGCGAGCCGGCCCTTGAGCGAACCCACCTCGCGCTCCAGCGCGCGCACCTGGTCGAGCACCTGCGTGAGCCGGCCCTGCAGTTCGGCGGCGGGCGCCTTCAAGGTCGCGGCAACGCTTTGAACGGTCGCCTCGAGCTGCTGCAGATAGGCCAGCGCATTGGCGCCGGTTACCGCCTCGACGCGGCGCACGCCGGCGGCCACACCGCCCTCGCTCACGATCTTGAACAGGCCGATGTCGCCGGTGCGCTGCACATGCGTGCCGCCGCACAGCTCGCGGCTGCCGCCGATGTCGAGCACGCGCACCGTTTCGCCGTACTTCTCGCCGAACAGCATGACGGCGCCGGTCTGCTGCGCCGAATCCATGTCCATCACGCGCGCCTGCGTCGGCAGATTGGCGAGGATCTCGGCGTTGACCCGCTTCTCGATCTCAAGCAGCTGGTCGCCGGTGATGGCGGCGTTGTGGGCAAAGTCGAACCGGGTCTTGTCGGCGTCGACCAGCGAACCCTTCTGTTGCACATGCTCGCCCAGCACCTCGCGCAGCGCCTTGTGCATCAGGTGGGTAACGCTGTGGTTGCGCATGGTGGCCGCGCGGCGCGCGGTGTCGACGCGGGCGACGACGGTGTCGCCCACCTTCAGCGCGCCCTGCGTTTGCGTGCCGTGTTGGCCGAACACGTCGGCCTTGATTTTTTGCGTGTCTTCCACGCCGAACTGCACGCCTTCGGCCGCGAGCACGCCCTGGTCGCCGACCTGGCCGCCGCTCTCCGCATAGAAAGGCGTGGTGCTCAAGACCACGATGCCCGACTGGCCCTCGTGCAGCTGCTCGACTGGCGAGCCTTCGAAGTACAGCGCAGCGACCTGCGACGTTTCTTCGAGGCTTTCGTAGCCGGTGAAGGTGTTGCCCTCGCCGCCGTAGTCGACCGCGCGGTCCATCTTGAACTTGCCCGCCGCACGGCCGGCGGCCTTCTGCTTCTGCATTGCCGCATCGAAGCCGGCGGCATCGACCTCGACGCCGCGCTCGCGGCAGACGTCAGCCGACAGGTCGAGCGGAAAACCGAAGGTGTCGTGCAGCTTGAAGGCGACGTCGCCGGGCAGCACCTTCGCGCCGCCGGCCAACGCCGTGTCGAGAATTTCCATGCCGTTGGCGAGCGTCTCGAAAAAGCGCTCTTCTTCTGCCTTCAACGTGTCGGTGATGCGCTTCTCGTCGGCCACCAGCTTGGGATAGGCGGTGCCCATCAGCGCCACCAGATCGGCCACCAGCTTGTGAAAGAACGGCTTCTTCTGACCGAGCTTGTAGCCATGCCGGATGGCCCGGCGCACGATGCGCCGCTGCACGTAGCCGCGGCCCTCGTTGGACGGGATCACGCCGTCGGCCACCAGGAAGGCGGTGGCGCGGATGTGGTCGGCGATGACTCTCAGGCTCTTGTTGTCCAGGTCTTTCTCGCCGGTCTCGCGCGAGGCGGCCTTGACGAGTGCGGTGAAGATGTCGATCTCGTAGTTGCTGTGCACATGCTGCAGGATCGCGGCCAGCCGCTCCAGCCCCATGCCGGTGTCGACGCAGGGGGCAGGCAGCGGCTTCACGCTGCCGTCGGGCTGCATGTCGAACTGCATGAACACGTTGTTCCAGATCTCGATGTAGCGGTCGCCGTCT
>JBBJMS010000205.1:0-5808 GCA_037720315.1 Variovorax sp.
AAATCTCCAGCAGGTCGTCCAGCAGCACGCCCATGAATTCGGTGCCTTCCTGCAGGCGCAGCACCGCGGGCCGCTGCGCCGCGGTCGCCGTCGGCAGCAGGCCATCGATGAAGAGGCCCATCGCATGCAGGGGTTGGCGCAGGTCGTGGCTGGCCGCGGCCAGAAAGCGGGTGCGCGACAACGCGGCCTGCTCGGATTCGGTCATGCGCTGGACCTCGACCGCGGTAGCCTCGCGCACCTGTTCGTCGGTGCGCTCCCGGTTGCGCTGCAAACGCTCGGCGAGCCGGTTGATGTCGTCGGCGAGACTGGCGAGCTCGTGCGCCGGGCGCTGCCTGCCGCGCCCGCCTGCAGGCCGGCTGACCAGGTTGCAGCGGGCGTCGAAGCGCCCCGCTTCGAGTGCCGCCACGGTCCGGGAGATAAGGCGCAGCGGCTGCGCGACCGCGCGCGCCGTGTGCCGCACCCAGGCCCAGGCCGCGAGCAGCGCAATGGCGGCCATGCCGATGCCGGCCATCAGCGAGCGGGTGCGTTCTTGGGCATGCGGGGTGGTGTCGCGAAAGGCCTGCACCAGGCCGATCGGCCTTTCGCCGGCGGCAGTCGATCCCGCGGGCGCGAAGGCGCTGGCGCGCGAGGCTTCGCGCAGCGTGACTGGCGCGGTGAAGATGCGCAGCCGGGCCAAAGACGCGGTCTGCGGCCCGGCCGTCACGTAGACGCCGGCGCTGTTGCTGATTTCGACCCGCGTCACCTGCCCGCCGCGCAATGCCGCGTTGGCCACGTTCTGAAGCGCTGGAAGATCGCCGGCATAGAGGCTGAGATCGGACATCGCCGCCACTTGGCGCGCGACGGCCTGGCCTTCGGTGTCGAACGCCGATTCGAGCGCGTCGAGCCGGCTCTGGGTAAACCAGCCGGTGAGGGCCAGCGCCACTGCGGCGCAGGGGATCACGCCGAGCCGGAACAAGTCGCGCCGGAGGCTGGCGCCGACCTCCAGCTGCTCGTTGCCCGCGGTAGGCTGTTGCGCCGCCGGTGCCGCCTGAGGAGACATGGCGAGACGGCGGCTCGGCGCCGTCATCGAACGGCTGCGATCCGCTGCGCCAGTTCCTGCTCCCCTGGCAGCCGCAGGCCCAGGCCGCGCGCCACGGTGGTGTTGACGCGCACCGCGGCCGGCGCTGCCGCCTCCACCAGCAGGCGGCTTACGGGCGGTGCTGCAGCGAGCTTTTGCCCGAGCGTGCGG
Organism: Variovorax sp.; assembly: GCA_037720315.1. Classification (GTDB taxonomy): domain Bacteria; phylum Pseudomonadota; class Gammaproteobacteria; order Burkholderiales; family Burkholderiaceae_C; genus Variovorax. The sequence goes on from JBBJMS010000205.1 coordinate 1,229, forward strand.
GCCTGCGTCGCGAGCTGGGCGGGGGTAGAGACTGCGGCGGCCAGTCCGCCGGAGCGGACCACGCCTTCGCTGGTGCCGAACACCGGCAGGCCGGCGCCGGCTGCGGCGCGCAGCACCGCGAGCGTGGCGGCCTGGCTGTCGCCGATCAGGTCGGGCAACACCATGAGCGCATCGCAGCGCGGCATCAGGAGCCGCAGCGCCGATGAGATCGACTGTGCATCCGGCGCGTACTCGATCTGCAGGTTCCAGTCCTCCGCCGCGCGCTGGAGTTCGCGCACGATCGGCGCCGATGCAGCGGTGGCGACAACGCCGAGCCGGCGCTTGTTGGGAAGGATTGCGTCGATGAGTGCGAGCTGGTCGGCCATGGCCGGCTCGCGCAGCAGCACGCCGACCGGCCGATCGCCGCGCCGCAGCGCCGGGCTGGCGCGCAGGCTCTCGAAATCGAGCCTGCTCAGCATCGCGAGCAGCAGCGGGTCGCGGCCGGGCCGTTCGATCGCGGTGCGCGCGGCGCCCACGCCCACGGCGAGGGTGAGCGCGTCCACCCGCACCGAGCTCCCGGCCGGGTCTTGCGGCGCGCGCAGCAGCCGGATGAACTCCGCGTGCGCCTCGCTTTCGTCCGCCGACAGCACCGTGAGCGCCGTCGCGCTTGCTGCGCCGCACAGCAACAAGGCCGTGCAGACGAAAGCCGGCATCGCGCGCAGCGCGAGCACAACAAGCAAGGACGACGGAAAACGATTCGCAGGCATCAGACTTCATCCGCAAGGGTGAATACCCAATGTACGGACGGCACTGTTCCAGCGCGATAAGGCTGAGGGCTTATGTCGATAGTCTCCGGCGGTTTCCGGCGGTCTATGCCCGAGGTGGTAGGACCCGGCGCATGGCCGTCAACTCGGCGCCGATGGCCTGGCGCAGCAGCTTCGGCGACACCGGCTTGTAGAGCACGGAAATGCCCGCACTCGCCACCTCGCGCAGGCGGTCGGGCTTGGTTTCGCCGGTCACCAGGAGCCGCGCCGTCGCCGGGCCGATGCCGTTCGGATGGCGCTCCAGCGCGGCGAGCACGTCGAGGCCGTTGTCGCCGGCCTGCAGCAGCAGGTCGCTCACCACCACGTCCGGCGGTCGGTCCCAGGTGCCGGCCAGGGCGAGCGCCTCGCTGCGCGTTTGCGCGGCCATCACTTCGGCGCCCCAGTTCGACAACACCACCTGCAGCCCTTCGAGGATGGCGCGCTCGTCGTCGATCACCAGCACCCGCACGCCGCGCAGGCTCACTTCCTCGTCCACGGCCGGGCCGGCAGCCATCGACAGCGCGGCGGCAGGCACGGCCTGAGGCTGAGCGCCGCGCACGAGCATCCGCATGCAGGTGCCCCTGCGAGGCTCGGAACTCAGGTCGACGCGCGTGTTGAGCAGCAGCGCAAGCCGCTGCACCGTGGCAAGGCCGAGACCCATGCCGCGCTCGTTGCGGCCTTGGCGGGCCTGCGGATCGACTTGGTAGAACTCCTCGAAAACGCGCGACTGATGCTGGGCGGGGATGCCGGCGCCGGTGTCCAGCACTTCGATGCGGATGCCGTTGCCGCGCCGGCGGGCACCGATGAGCACGCCGCCCTCGGTGGTGTGGCGCAGCGAATTCGACACCAGGTTGCTCAGGATGCGCGAGAGCATCACGTAGTCGCAGCGCACCCAGGCATCGGTCTTGCGCACCACCAGCCGCAGGTTCTGCTGCTCGGCCACGGGCCGGAAGTTGCGGCTGATTTCATCGAACAGGTGGTCCAGCGCGAAGTCCCCCCACTGCGGCTGCAGCACGCCGGCATCGAGCTGCGAGAGATTAAGAAGCTCGGAAAAAAGCCGGTCGAGCGAATCGACGCACTCGCGAACGTGGCCGATGCGCTGCAGGCGCACCGGATCGGTCTCGCCGTTGGCCAGCCCGTCGGAAAAAAGCGTCAGCGCATGCAGCGGCTGGCGCAGGTCGTGGCTGGCCGCAGCCAGCAGCCGCGTCTTGGCCTGGCTCGCCACCTCCAGCTGCCGGTTCTTGCTGGCCAGCTCGGCCGTGGCGTCGGCGATGCGGCTTTCGAGCAGGCCGCGGCTCTCGGCCAGCGCGCGTGCGGCCTGGTTGAAACCCTGCTGCAAGCGGCGCACTTCGGTCGTGCCCTCGACCGCCACCTGCGCGTCTTCGCCGGCGCCGAGACGATCGACCGCCCCACCCAGCGCGCGGATCGGCGCACTGATGCGGCGCGCCGCCCACCAGCCGGCCAGCCCGACGCCGAAGAGGCTGGCCGCAAGCACCAGCACCACGTTGAGCCATACCGATCGCTTGGCGCGTTCGACCGCCTCGAGGCTGATCTCCACCATCACCTGGCCGATGTGCCGCCCATCTTCGGCGACGACCGGCGACACAACCTGCAAGCCGTCGCTGCGCTGGAGGTCGGAGGTTTCCGAGTTGGCGACGATCTCTCCTTCGTCGGACCAGATCTGCACCTGCTGCACATGCGGCTGCTGGCTGCCGGACTGCGCCGTGCGCTGCAGTGCGCGGCGGTCCATGTTCTGCAACTGCACCTGCGCCAGGGTGGCCACCTGAAGCGCGACGGTCTGCGCGTTGGCGCGCATCAGCTCGGTCACGCTGTCGAGGTGCTGGCGCGTCAGCACCCCGATCGCGCCCAGGGTCGCCACCGTGGCGGGCAGCAGCGCCAGCAGGACCAGTTGCTGCGCCAGCGTAAAGCGCATCAGCAGGCGCAGGGTGCGCAGGGTCCAGTTCATGGGCGGCGAAAGCGCGGCGCGGCCGGAGCAGGTCGCGGCACCGGCTGCAGTTCATGTCCAGAGAAAAATGTCACGAATTCTGCCGAAGTTGGTTTCTAATTGTGTTCTCGTCAGCCCGACTTTGACAGTCGTTGCCAAGGTCCTACCAGCCAGGCGTTCAGAAGAAGATGCAGGCCTTCGCTCCCTGCGCCGCCGGCGCTCCCCTTGCAGGCACCATCGGCCGCCTCGCCCGCATGCTGCTGGTGCGCTGCGCGCTGACGCTGTTGTCGATCGGGCCGCTCTCCGCGGCGGCGCAAGCCGGCGACAACGCGCCGCTGCGCTTCGGCATCCTCCCGCTGGGCGGCGCTTTCGAATCGCGCAACGACTGGGAGCCGCTGCTTGGCGATCTGGCCCGAGCGATCGGCCGGCCGGTCAGCATGCTGTCCGTCACCTCTTACGAAGCGCTCGAACAGGCGATCCAGCGCGACCAGGTCGACATGGCATTCCTGTCCGGCAAGATGGCGCTCGACGCCGTTACCCTGCGCCGCATGAACGTGGTGGCGCAGGTCACGCGGCACGACGGCCTGCCGGGCTACCGGGCGCTGCTGCTGGTGCGCAAGACAGGGCCGAACGCCAGCTTGCAGGGGCTGCTCGCCGAACCCGAACGCTGGCGCCTGGCGCGCGGAGAAAGCCGTTCCGTGTCGGGTTTCATCGTGCCGCAGCTTCAACTCTTCCTGCCGAACCACATCGCGATGGAAACCCGGTTTCGCAGCGAACTGGTGGGCACCCACCAGGCGACGGCGCTGGCCGTAGCGAACGGCGAGGCCGACGTGGCCACCAACAACACGGCAGACTTCGAGCGCTTCAGGCTGCAGTTTCCGGCCGAGGCCGAGCGGCTGCAGGTGATCTGGGAGTCGGAGCTGATCCCGCATGCGCAACTGGTGGCGCGGCGCGATTACGGCCCCGCGCTCCAGAAGAAGTTGCAGGGCTTTCTGGTCGACTACGCGCGCGCGAAGGGGCCGCGCGGCGACGCCGAGCGCGCGGTGCTCAAGTCGCTGCACGACCTGGCCGGTTTCGTTGCCGCCGACAACAGCTCGCTGCTGCCGGCGGCCAAGCTGGCCTACCAGCTTGCCCGCCAGAGTGCCATGACCGCGCAGTGGGTGAACGAAGCGGCGCGCCAGGCCCGGCTTGCACGCATCGAGAGCAACTACGCCGAGCAGGTGGCGACCCTGCGCAATGGCGCACCTTGAGCACTTGATGTCTGCGACGAGAACGATGCCGAGATGACTGTGTTGCCTCAACGGGCCACCGTCTCGAGAAACATGAAATCGGCAACGAGCCGTCCACCCGCTTCGTTGGCGGCAAGCAGTTCGCGCAGCCGCTGCAGGTAGTCGGATGCCAACTCGAAGGGCGCCCGGTCGGCGGTATTCTCGAAAGCCAATGGCGAGGACAAGGCGGTCATCAGCACGGTGCCGAAGGGCGGACTGACGAGCCAGCTCGACGGGATGTCGCGCCCGAACTCGATGGTTTCGCCTGCGCGCAGGCGTGCTCCTTTTGCACTGAGATGCATCACGGCGCCGTCGGCGGTGTAGTAGTCGACCCGCAGGTGGCCCGCTTGGTCGCCGTTCGTGACCTGTACCCGCACGCCGTCGCCTTCGCGCAGCCGGCCGTTCTGCGCCGTTGCGGCTGCAATCCGCAGGCCATGCCGACCCTCGTGGTTGCGCGCCTGGTAGGGCTTGAGGATGGCGAGCACTTCGCAGTGCGGCCAGACGCGCAGCTGGATGTCGAAGCTGGCGGCAGTCACGCCCGCCGTGGAGTGGACCTCGCGCGCCACGCGGGCGAGGTCGGCCTCC
>JBBJMS010000057.1:0-18907 GCA_037720315.1 Variovorax sp.
CATCAAGGTCAACGATGCGGCGCAGGGGCGCGACGGCCTGCAAAGCCCGATCGTCAAGAACCTGAACGATGCGTCGCTGGCAGAGATCGTCGCACGCACCGGCGCCCGCAACGGCGACATCCTCTTCTTCGGCGCCGACAAGGAAAAGATCGTCAACGATGCCATCGGCGCGCTGCGGGTGAAGATCGGCCACAGCCCCTTCGGTCGCAAGAGCGGCCTGTTCGAGGACCGTTGGGCGCCGTTGTGGGTGGTCGACTTCCCGATGTTCGAGTTCGACGAGGAAGGCCAGCGCTGGTCCGCCGTGCACCATCCCTTCACGGCGCCCAAGGACGGCCATGAGGACCTGATGGACACGGCGCCCGAGAAGTGCATTGCCAAGGCCTACGACATGGTGCTCAACGGGATCGAGATGGGTGGCGGATCGGTGCGTATCCACCGCGAAGAAGTGCAGAGCAAGGTGTTCCGGGCGCTCAAGATCAATGCCGAGGACGCGCAGGCCAAGTTCGGCTTTCTGCTCGATGCCCTGCAGTACGGCGCACCGCCACACGGCGGCATCGCGATCGGCCTCGACCGCCTGGTGATGCTGCTGACCGGCGCAGAGTCGATCCGCGACGTGATCGCGTTCCCCAAGACCCAGCGCGCGCAGGACCTGCTGACGCAGGCCCCCAGCCCGGTCGACGAGAAGCAGTTGCGCGAGCTGCACATCAAGCTGCGCAACACGTCCCAGACGGCCTGAGCGGCAACGATCCCGTCATGAGCGAGCGGGCCTGGAAGATTCCCGAGTCGGTGCTGGTCGTTATCCATACCCCTGCACTCGACGTCCTGCTGATTCGCCGTGCAGATGTCGACGACTTCTGGCAGTCGGTCACTGGCAGCAAGGACTTCGCCGACGAGCCGCTGGCAGTCACTGCGGCGCGCGAGGTTGCCGAAGAAACCGGAATCCTGTGTGGCGAAGGCAGTGCACTTGCGATGCAACTGCGCGACTGGCAGTTGCAAAACGTCTACGAGATCTATCCGCAATGGCGCAGCCGCTACGAGGCGGCCATTAGCCACAACACCGAGCATCTGTTCGGCCTCTGCTTGCCGCAGCAGCTCGCCCCCAGGCTCGAGCCACGCGAGCACACGGCCTGGGCCTGGCTGCCGTACCGCGAGGCCGCCGACACCTGCTTTTCCCCTTCCAATGCAGAAGCGATTCTGTTGCTGCCACAATTTGCGCGATGAATCCGCCAACCAGCAGCTTCCGGGTGGCGACGTACAACATCCACAAGGGCGTGCAGGGCATCGGCCCCGCACGGCGGCTTGAAATCCACAATCTCGGACACGCCATCGAGCAACTCGATGCGGACATCGTGTGCCTGCAGGAAGTGCGCAAGATGAACCGCCAGGCTGCGGTCCATTTCAATCGCTGGCCCGAACTGCCGCAAGCCGACTATCTCGCGCCGGAAGGCTATACGGCGGTCTACGAAACCAATGCCGTCACCCGGCATGGCGAACACGGCAATGCATTGCTCACGCGCTGGCCGGTACTGCGCAAGACCCATCAGGACATTTCCGACCATCGCTTCGAGCAGCGTGGGCTGCTGCATGTGGCGATCGAAATCGAAGGGCGACCGGTGCATGCCATCGTCGTGCACCTGGGCTTGATCAAGGGCAGCCGCGTGCGCCAGATCGCGTCGCTGCGCGAATTCATCGAGCGTGAAATTCCTGCCGACGAGGCGCTGATCGTGGCGGGCGACTTCAACGACTGGGGTGCGCGCATGCGCTACGCGATGAACGCCATGGGGTTGCGCGACATGGGCGACCTGCGCGGACCCCGCACGCTCACCTATCCGTCCCGGCTGCCGGTGGCGCAGCTCGACTTCATCTACGGGCGGATGGTGGAGCCGATTGCGACCACGGTGCCGCGCGGGCCCATCTGGGCCCGCATGTCGGATCATTTGCCCCTCGTCACCGACTTTGTGCTATCAAAACAATAGCTTCAAAGTCAGGCGCCGAGCGCGCTGCAGGGGCATTCATCCATAAAGCATTCACTGTTACGATGCTCGCATGCTAAGGACAACCGACGCCAAACCGCGCTCCGAAAAAGACGAACCAGAGGACGAGGGCACGCCCGTTTCCGTCAAGATCCGCGAGCGGCTGCTCGCTGCCCGCAAACGCTTCAACGCCAACGACAACATTGCCGAATTCATCGAGCCCGGTGAACTCGAGGGTCTGCTCGACGAGGTCGAAGTCGGCATGAAGCAGGTGCTCAAGAGTCTGGTGATCGACATCGACAACGATCACAACACGGACAACACGGCCCGCCGCGTCGCGAAGATGTACGTCAATGAGGTGTTCAAGGGCCGATACGTGGCGCAACCCTCGCTCACCGAGTTCCCGAACGCCGAGCATCTGAACGAATTGATGATCGTCGGGCCGATCACCGTACGCAGCGCCTGCTCGCACCACTTCTGCCCGATCATCGGAAAACTCTGGATCGGCGTCATGCCCAACGAGCAGACCAACGTGATCGGCCTGTCCAAATACGCGCGCTTGGCCGAATGGGTGATGAGCCGGCCGCAGATCCAGGAAGAAGCGGTGGTGCAGCTGGCCGACCTCATTCAGGAGCGCACGCAGCCAGACGGCCTTGCCCTCGTGGTCGAAGCCGAGCACTTTTGCATGCAGTGGCGCGGCGTCAAGGAAATGGAGAGCAAGATGATCAACTCCGTGATGCGCGGCGTGTTCCTGAAGGACTCCAACCTCCGCCGCGAGTTTCTTTCCCTTCTTCCCCGGAAGAGCTGAACGCCATGCTTGTACGACTTCTCTATGCCAGCCGCGCGGTCGACACCAGCGCCAGCGCGATCGAAGCGATCCTCACTCAATCGCGCCTGCACAACACCGCATGCGGCATCACCGGCATCCTTTGCTATGGCGCCGGGACGTTCCTGCAGGCGATCGAGGGCGGGCGGATGCCGATCAGCGAGTTGTACGGCCACATCCAGAAAGATGTGCGCCACAAGGACGTGGTGCTGCTGCATTACGAAGAGATTTCGGAGCGCCGCTTCGGCGGCTGGACCATGGGGCAAGTCAACCTGTCGAAGCTGAACATCTCGACGCTGCTCAAGTACTCGGAAAAGCCGGAACTCGACCCGTATTCGGTCTCGGGCAAGGTTTCGCTTGCGCTCCTCGAAGAGCTGATCGCCACCGCGGCCATCGTCGGTCGACACTGACGTTGAGGTCAGACTCGCCAGCGCTGCTGCTGGGTTGCGATTTCTCGAGCGCGCCGACCGCGCGCAAGTCCATCGTGCATGCCGTGGGCGATGCACATGCCGCTGGCGTCAGGCTGCTCCGGCTCGATCGCTTTTCTTCGCTCGACGCCTGGTGTCAAGCACTGAAGGATGAACCGGCATGGATCGGCGCGTTCGACTTTCCCTTCGGCCTGCCAAGGGAGCTGGTGGTCGAGTTGCGTTGGCCGCTGCAATGGGAGGCGTTGATCCAGCATTACGGAGGTCTCACACGCGCCGAAATCCGCAATGCCTTTTCCGCGTTTTGCGCAGCCAGGCCGGTCGGCGCAAAGTTCGCCCACCGTGCGACCGATGGGCCGTCCGGCTCCAGTCCTTCGATGAAATGGGTCAATCCGCCTGTCGCCTTCATGCTGCACGCAGGGGTGCCGCGTTTGCTGGCGGCCGGCGCGGCATTGCCGGGCCTGCACGGTCCCGCGACCGGCTCGCCGCGCGTCGCGCTCGAAGGTTATCCCGGCCTTCTTGCGCGGGAGTTGATCGGCCGGCGCAGCTACAAGAGCGACAAAGCCGCCGCCCAGAATGCTGCTCGGCGCGATGCCAGATCCGATCTGCTCGCTGCGTTGGAAGCGGGGTCTTCGCGACTGGGCCTGCGCCTCTTCATCGACGATCTACTGCGTGAGCAACTGATTGCCGATGCCAAAGGCGATTGCCTGGACGCGGTACTTTGCCTTCTGCAGGCGGCGTGGTGCGCTGCCCGCTGCGGAAGTCCCGGGCCGGGCTACGGCCTTCCGGGGCAGATGGATCCGGTGGAGGGCTGGATCGCCACCGCATGACGTCCTACAGCCGATCGCGCCGGGCTCGTCGTGATGGGCGCCGGCGCCGTCGCTAGATTGATATAAGTGGGTCAGCCGACAGGCACCACAGCAACCATTTCAACTGCGAAGGAAACAGCATGAACAAGGATCAAGTGTCAGGCCGTGTCGACCAAGGCAAGGGCAAGCTCAAGGAGGCGGCAGGCAAGTTGACGGGCAGCGAAAAACTCGAGGCCGAAGGCCAAGTGGACCAGGCCAGCGGAAAAGTCCAGAGCACCTACGGTGACACGAAGGAAGACGCGAAAGATGCGATCAAGCGCGGCGCCGACAAGCTGTAGTTTCGAGTTCGACTGCAAAAAAGAAGCCCGGGTGACCGGGCTTCTTTTTTGGCTTGGCGGAACGTCAATGCAATCAGTTGGACCGCTTGTGCATCAACGCGGTGACGATATCGGCGATATCCGAGGTCTTGAGCAGCGCCGCGAGCAACGCCGTGACCGACAGCAAGCGCCACGGTTTAACCAGCACCACCAGCACGCCGATGGTCGCTGCGGCCGTAACGAGTTTTACTGGCTGGTCACGCGCGTACCGGTCCAACAGCGGGCGCGCTAACTGGCCCACGGCGTTGGCCGGATGGCGGCGCCACCAGCGCTGGGTCATGCTGCGCGCGACCGAGGTCCACGCAAAATGGTCCAGCAAGCCTGCGGGTCGATCTGACGGCGATGCAGATGCAGCGTCTGATGCTCGGGGAGCTGGCCGGCCGCCTTGCAACTGATACACCAGCGCTTTGCGCGAGAGTGCGAGTCGCTGCTGCGGCGTGAGGTTTTCATGTTCAGCGGCCACGGTGTGCTCCTGCTGTCCTGAGGGCTTGAACGTCGGCATCGATCTGAGCGCGGAGGTCGGCAAAGCCATGGAACTCGACCGGTCGCACTGCGAAATAGCCAGCGACGATCGCAATCAACAGAGCGAAGACGGGCACGACGACGAGCACCCAATGGAAACTGCCGTCTACCATTCCCAGCATCACCGCGACACCGATCAGTCCGAGCGCCAGCACCGCACTCACCGCAGCGAGCAGACCCGCGATGATGCGTGATACAAGCCCGCGACCGGCTTGTGCCGTCTCTTGCTTGACCAGGGCCGTGTAGTTGACGACGTGATCGGCGATCAGCTCCGGATGCCCGAGCACCGTAGAAAAAATGGGATGAAGCATTGTGCGGTGCGCCGGACAGACTGCTAATTTTTAGTAGTCGTTCCGGCGGCGAGCCGCGAGCACGATGAGCGCGGTGATTGCGGCGCCAGCCGCTGCAGCCACAAGCACGGAACGCACCGGCTGATCGGCTATATACCTGCCGGTTACATCGGCGGCCTCTTCAAATCGGCGCTGTGCGCGTGCGCTGGTTGTCGATGCGGCATCGAGCCCGCGCTGAACCGCTTGCTGCACGCGTGCGGCAAGCTGCTCCACCGAAGGTTCCGCCTCCCGGCGAAAGTCGCGCACCTTTTCGCCGGCCGCATTGACGGCGTTCTGCGCATATGCGCGCGTGCTGTCGATGGCATCGTTCGCGGTCTGGCGAGCTTCGTCGGCCAATTGCGAGGGGGTCTTGTTCGTTGTATTCATGAAAGTTCCTTCCAGGTAAATTTGTTCGGCAACCCTGCTCATCGTAGCGAAGGAATCCGAGTCAAGCCGATTCCGACAGCCCCGATGCTTAGGTGCGCCGCGCGATTTCAACGTTATGTGCGCCGCCCAGAATACCCTGTCAGCAGCAGCGGTCTGGGGGCGTAGGAGAGGGTCGAATCACCATTGCGCGCGATAAACAGCGGCGCTCAGGCAGTCTTTAGCGGCGAGGGGAGCATTGCGCTCAATCGGGTTCCTTTGCCCAGCGAGGACATGACCGTGAGCTTGCCTTTGGCTGCCTCGACACGATGCCGCATCCCGGCGAGTCCGTGCGAAGAAGACCGGTTGCTCTGCGTGTCGAATCCCTGACCGTTGTCTGCCACCTCGACGATCGCGTGGTTGCCGTAATTCTTCATCACGATGCTTGCTTCGCTTGCTTGCGCGTACTTGCCGATGTTGGTCAGGCTTTCCTGGACCATGCGGTATACGGTGAGCTGATTGGCTTCGTCGAGCGCCACCGGTTCAAGCACCATTTCGATTTCCATGCCGGAGTGTTCGGCAAACTCGCGGCCCAGTATCTCGAGCGAGGCCACAAGCCCAAGATTGGACAGCGACGACGGACGGAGGTCTTCAATGATGCGGCGCTTGAGAGCGATTCCGCTGTTGAGAAGTTCGTTCAGATGCTGCAGTCGCGCAATGGCGTCAGGTGCTTCGGCTAGCCTCGACTTGAGCCGGGCGACGTCGAGCTTGGCAGCGGTCAGCAAAGAACCGAGTTCGTCATGCAACTCGCGCGCCAGGTAGCCGCGTTCGGTTTCGCGGACCTCTTGCAGGTGGGTGGCAAGCTCAGCCAAGCTGGCCGTGCGTTCGCGCACTTCGTCTTCGAGCGCGTTCCGTTCACGCTGCAGTGCCTCCTGCTGGCGCTCGCCGACCGAACGCAACGCATGCGCTTGCCGGATGTACAAGTAAAAAGCAGCGAGACCCGCCAACGTAACCAGCGCAATGCCGATGCGGGCAAATCGCAGCGATCTCGCGATCTGCGTCTGCCCCCGCTGCAGCGCATCGTTGCTGAGCGCTATCAGCTCTTGCGATTGCCGTCGGATGGCTTCCATCTCTTCTCGCCCGACGTCGGTTGTCATCACGAACTTCCAGGTATCGTCATTGCCCTCCCGTCGCAGCCGCACGCTCATCTCCATCTCGGCGAGCTTGCGGGAGACGTGCTTCGCAAGCTCTGCGAGCCGAGCGGCCTCATCCGGCTTTCGTGCGTATAGTTCACGCAGGGCGGACAGGTGGGTGTCCACCTTTGCGACGGCGTCGTCGTACGGTTCACGATAACGCGCCTCGCCCGTGAGCAGATAACCGCGTTGCCCGGTTTCGGCGTCCAGGATGTTCTGCAGCAGCAGGTTGACTGCGTGTCGAACCCGTTGCGCCTCGCCCACATCCATCAGCGCGCCGCTGGATTGGCGATATCCGGCCTCGTTGATGCCCACGAGCGCAAACGCCGCAAGGGCTGCAAGCGTAAGGCCAAGGGCCATCTTCGGGAAAGCTAACCAGCGCATGGGGTCTCCGCGAGATGCGAGCAACTTAAATTCGGGAATAATCGAAGCCGACCAGGGTCCGGCATGGTGCAACGCAAGAAAAAGCCGCGATACAACGAAGAAGGTAACAGATGATCAAGATCGGAATTGTGGACGACCACGCTATCGTGCGCTCCGGCCTGCGCCAGTTTTTCTCGGAGCACGTCGACTTGCGCGTGGCGGGCGAAGCGGCAAGCGGCAGAGAAGCGATAGAGCTGGTGAGAACGACGGAGCTTGACGTGCTCGTCATGGACCTTTCAATGCCCGGACAAAGCGGCATCGATGCATTGGCGATGATTCGCGCCAAGGCACCCGATGTCGGCATTCTGATCTTGAGCGGCTATCCGGAGGAGCACTACGCCATGAACCTGATCCGTCAGGGGGCAAGCGGGTACCTCAACAAGGAGTGCGATCCGATGGAGATCGTGAACGCGATCCGCACCATCTCGCTGGGCCGCCGCTACATCACGCCCGCGGTGGCCGAGTTGCTTGCACGGCAGCTCGACCGAAAGGACGACGCTGCGCCGCATGAGCAGCTGTCGGAGCGCGAGTTCCAGGTATTCCTGAAGCTGGCCAAGGGAGAAACTGCAGGCGACATCGCCAAGACGCTCTCGCTTTCGGTCAAGACCGTCAGCACCTACCGCACCCGCTTGATGGAAAAGATGAATCTCTCGTCCAACAGCGACCTGACGTACTACGCGCTGAAGAACAAGCTGATCGACTGAGGACCGGCGGGGGGCGTAAGCCCGGCACCTGAAAAGGCGTCAGGCTTCGCTCGGCGATTGCCGAAGTGGCGAGGCCTGCGCGATGCAAAAATCGATGAGCGCGTCGATCTCGTTCGACTTGTCGAACACTGCATCCACGCCGAACTGCGCACAGCGCTTACGTATGTCCGGCGTTGCGTAGTTGCTTAAAACCACCACTTTTTGCCCTGGACGGCGGGACATGCACGCCTGCAGCACACCCAGCCCACTTCCTTGCTTCAGAAACAGATCGACGATCGCCAGTTGCCATTGACCGGCATTTTCCGTTAGCCATTGGACTGCGTCCAACTCTGTCTCTGCGAAACCGATTGCCGAAATGCAGGTGAGCTCTTCAAGCGTACCGACGAGGTTCTCGCGGATCGTGACGTTGTCTTCGACGATGTAGGTTTTCAATCTTGGGTTCATGGAGAACCGCGAGTCCCTGTAGTCGACCGGGGTTTGCGCCGGCAAGTGCCATCAACAAGTGATGTTGATCAATGACCGCATCATGCAGCCTCTTGCGCCCTGCGGCTGTAGGTTCGTTCTTACGAGCTTTGGCGTAGCGCCGTAGGTTCCGCCTCACAGGGCCTGCTGTTGCGCGCCGACTTGGCGACTGTCGCTCCCTCAATATCCTTTCGCAGCAAACAAGCGCATAGAGGGGCGACGAGATGAGCAGCATGTGGAACTTCGCGATGGTCGGCTTACTGGCGGTGGCTGCTGCGGCGCTGGTTGTCTTCGGCGAGCCTGCCAGTGCCGAACTCAAGCTTGCCGAAGCCGCGTCCGCGGTTGCGGCGGTTGGTGCCATTGCAGTGTTCTTTCTGGCCGCCCCGGCTGCGGCTGCGCTTGCGGCAACTCCCGATTGAGTTGTGAACGGGCAGTCAGTTCAATCGTCACGCCGGTCGATCTGGCTCAAGATCGCGGCAGTGCTGCTCGGGCTGTTCGTTGTCCTGCGGGTCGTGCTTGCATTTTTTCCCTGGGACACGCTTCGGGAGCCGCTCAACCGCTACGTGAGCGAGAAAACCGGCCGTAAGTTCGAAATCACGCGACGCCTCGACGTCGACTTGGGCTTGCGAGTTGCCACAGTCAAGTTCGACGGGATCGAATTTGCAAACCCCACGTGGGCACGCGACCCTTACCTGAGTCGGGCCGAGCGGGCCGAGTTCGACCTCCGGCTATGGCCGCTTCTAAGGGGAGAAATCCATCTCCCGCGCGTCTCGCTTGCATCGCCTTCGGCCGGTCTGCAGATGGAAAAGGACGGACGCCGAACCTGGGCCTTCGGGGACGACGATTCCAACCAAGAAGGAACTGCACCGACGATCGGTCTTCTGCAGGTCGACGGTGGCTCGGTCGACTTTCTTGCCGACCATCTGGGCGTGGATCTGCACACCGATTTCAGCTTCGATACCAGCCGCGGCGACATGCCGCTCAGCTACCGCATCAAGGGTCGCTATCAGGGACAACCGCTCACGGCCGAAGGCCGGACCGGCAACTTGCTTCAGCTCAATGCCCCCGGGCAGGCCCCGTTCCCTCTTGAGATCGACGCAGCTGCAGGCGAGACGCGGCTGAAGGCCCAAGGCACAGTGGCCGAACTCGCCACGCTCGAGGGCATCGATGCCCGCTTCGATCTGAAGGGGCAAAGCCTTGGCGCACTGTTCGGGTTGCTCGGCATCGCACTGCCGGAGACGTCCCCCTACGCGTTGAGCGGAGAACTCCGCAAACGCGCAAAGCTGTGGGAGGTGCAAGGCCTGAAAGGCAAGCTCGGCCTGTCCGACATCGGCGGCGACATGCGCTTCGACCAATCGCAGAAGCTGCCCTACTTGGCCGGCAGTTTGCGGTCGAGTGTGATGGACATGGACGATCTTGGCCCGCTGATCGGCCTGCCACCCACCGACCGCTCCGCAAAAGCCGTGGAAGGCGTGAAGGCGCCGCCAACGATCACCCAGGTGCAGCGTGCAAAGCGCAATTCCGCAGACAAGGTGTTTCCCGACGCTACTCTCGACTTCGAGCGCCTGCGCGCCATGAACGCCGATGTGAAGTACTCGGCAGACCGCATCCGCAACGTGCGTGATCTGCCGCTCGACAAAGGCAGCGTGCAGGTCAAGCTGAAGGACGGCGTGCTCTCGCTGGAGCCCCTCGATCTGGGTATTGCAAACGGAAGGGTTGCGGGGGCGATACGCATCGACGCGACGCAGAACCCGGCAGAGATTCGGGCGCGGCTGGACATGCGCGGGATTCAGATCAATCGCCTGATTCCGAAAGTCGAAAGCCTCAAGACCAGTTTTGGAAAACTGGAAGGTCGGATCAATCTTTCTGGCCGAGGAAATTCGGTCGCGAGCTGGCTGGGCGGCGCCTCCGGGGACGTCGCCGCGCTCACCGGCCGCGGACAGTTCAGCAATCTGTTGCTTGAGTTTGCGGGGCTCGACGGCGGCGAGGTCATCAAGTTTCTGCTGGGCGGGGACAACAACGTCACGCTGCGCTGCGCGGCGGTCGCCTTCGACGTCAGCAAGGGCGTCATGGTCGGGCGCAGCCTTGTCTTTGACACGACCGACACTGTGTTCAATGGCACGGGCAACATCAACCTCGGCAAGGAGACGATGGACCTGGTCGTGCGTGCCCAGCCGAAGGACGTCAGCATCCTGTCGCTGCGCACGCCGCTGGTCATCGGCGGCACCTTCGCTTCGCCGAGCGGGGGTGTGGAGGTTGGGCCGTTGGTCACGCGCGGCATCGCCGCGATCGCGTTGGCCGCTATCAATCCGTTGCTCGCGCTCGCGGCAACCATCGAGACCGGCCCAGGTGAAGATGCGGACTGCCGAGCCGTACTCGATCGGGCCAAGCAGCCTGCAACTGGAGCGGCAAGGGCCGGTGCGGAAAAAGCCAAGAAACAGTAGTCGCGCGACGAGGGGATTTAGCGGCGAGGCCGATGTCCGCAGACGCCGCATGCGGGATCGCGAGCAACATGAAGGGTGTCGAAAACCGTCCTGCGACCGTCGAACATGAGCAGACTGCCGGCCAGCGACGGGCTGATCCCGGCGAGCAGTTTCAAAGCCTCGCTGGCCTGCAGCGTGCCGATCGCCCCCACGACCGGTGCAAAGACACCCAACACCGCGCAGCGAGTTTCTTCGAACTCTGCCTCTGGCGGAAACACGCACGCATAACACGGGGAGGCCGGATCGCGCGTGTCGTACACGCTGAGCTGGCCATCGAAGCGGATTGCCGCGCCGGCAACAAGAGGTTTTGCGTGGTCCACACAGGCCCGGTTCACCGCGTGCCGCGTCGCAAAGTTGTCACTGCAGTCGACGACCACGTCAGCGGCTTCGACGATGCGCGCAAGGATGTCGGGAGTGGCGAGCAGCCGATGCGTCTCGATGCGTATACCCGGATTGATGCCCCACATCGCCTCCCGTGCGGACTCGACCTTCGGCATGCCCACCCGCGCCGTCGTGTGAGCGATCTGCCGCTGTAGATTGGTGAGATCGACCTCGTCGTCATCGACCAGTGTGATCTGGCCGACCCCGGCTGCCGCGAGGTACAGCACAACCGGAGAACCCAGTCCGCCGGCACCGATCACTACTGCATGGCCTGCGCTGACCCGCTCCTGGCCGTCGATGCCGAACTCTTCGAGAAGGATGTGACGCGAATAGCGCAGCAGCTGTTGGTCTTCCATGCGCCCGCGATCAGTTTTCCTTCTTCTCTTCCTTGTTGTCGACGATGACCTGCGTCTTGCTCACCAGCACCGGCTGACCCTTGAGACGGTTGAGCGCCTGCGTCAGTGTGAAGTCTTTGTCGGAGCCCAGCTCGGGCACCTTGCGGTCCTGAGGCGGCTTCTTTGCCTCTTCTTCGAGGCGCTTACGGGCATCGTCGCGCGCTTTTTCGCGTTCGGGATCTTTATTTTCCGGGCCCTGTCCGCTGGCGAGGTGCTTTTCCAGGTCGGCCTCGCGCATGCGCAGGGCGGCGAACGGGCTGCCTTCGGCGCTCTCATCTACCAGCACGTTCGGCACGATGCCTTTTGCCTGGATCGACGTGCCGCTCGGTGTGTAGTAGCGCGCAGTCGAGATCTTGAGGCCGGTGTCCGGGCCGAGCGGACGAACCGTCTGCACCGAGCCCTTGCCGAAGGTCTGGGCGCCCATCACGACGGCGCGCTGTGGTCCGCAGCGCGCCGGCGACGATTTCGCTCGCAGATGCCGAGCCCTCGTTGACGAGCACCACCAACGGCACCGTCTTGAGCGCGGCAGGAAGGTTGCGTAGCGGGTCGCTGCCCGCACGGCGCTGGTAGAACTCTGGCGCCGCCTTGTAGACCGACTTGCTCTCGGCCAGCTGCCCGTCGGTGGAAACCACGGTGACGTTCTCGGGCAGAAAAGCCGCCGAGATGGCCACCGCCGCATCGAGCAGGCCGCCCGGGTCGTTGCGCAGGTCGAGCACCAAGCCCTTCAGGTTCGGCTCCTGCTTGTAGATCTCGTTGACCTTCCTGACGAAGTCGTCGACGGTGCGTTCCTGGAATTGCGACAAGCGGATCCAGCCATAGCCCGGCTCCATGACCTTGCCGCGCACCGACTGCGTGCGGATTTCTTCGCGAGTGATGGTGACCGGGAAAGTGCGGTTCTCGTCCTTGCGGAAGATCGTCAGCAGCACCTTGGTGTTGGCTTCGCCGCGCATCCGCTTGACCGCCTCGTTCAGCGACAGGCCGCGCACCGCGGTATCGTCGATTCGGGTGATGAGGTCGCTCGGCTTCAGTCCGGCACGGTACGCGGGCGAGCCTTCGATCGGAGACACGACCTTGATCAGGCCGTCTTCCTGCGAAATCTCGATGCCGACACCGACGAAACGTCCGGAGGTGCCTTCGCGAAATTCCTTGAACGACTTCTTGTCGAAATACTGCGAGTGCGGATCGAGCCCGGCCACCATGCCCGAGATCGCATCCGAGATGAGCTTTTTCTCGTCGACCGATTCGACATAGTCGCTCTTGACCATGCCGAACACCGCAGCAAGCTGCTGAAGTTCCTCTAGCGGCAGAGGTGCCAGCGAGCCGCGTGCGACGGTCTGGAGGGAGACGGTGGTCAATGCGCCGGCGAATGCGCCAGCGGCGACCCAGCCGGTGATCTTGAGTTTCTGGCCCATGTATGAGTGTCCTTGTCGGCTGTCAAACCAATATACACAGCTTGGAAGCAAGTTGCCTGCCGTGGTTCCGTGAACCCACGAATGAAAACCTGGTTTTCGTCAATGCTTGCCTTGCGCGGCGACTGCCGCAGCGGCTTTTTCAGCAGCCGCGGCATCGCCCAGGTAGTAGTGCCGCAGGGGCTTCAGTTCGTCATTCAGCTCGTAGACCAGCGGAATGCCGTTCGGAATGTTGAGGCCGACGATGTCGTCTTCGGAAATGCCATCTAGGTATTTGACCAGCGCCCGGATCGAATTTCCATGCGCCGCAACGACCAGCCGGCGCCCGGTGCGAATGGCCGGCGCCATCGATTCGTTCCAGAACGGGAGCACGCGCGCCACGGTGTCCTTCAGGCATTCGGTGAGGGGAACCTGCTCGGGCGTCAGCTTGGCATAGCGAAGGTCGCCCCGCTCGCTGCGCGGATCGTTTGCTTCCAGCGGCGGCGGCGGCACGTTGTAGCTGCGGCGCCAGACGAGGACCTGCTCGTCGCCGTACTTCTTGGCGGTTTCGGCCTTGTTGAGGCCCTGCAACCCGCCGTAGTGGCGCTCGTTGAGGCGCCACGAGTGCACCACCGGCAGCCAGGTGCGGTCGAGTTCATCCAGGGTATGCCACAGCGTGCGGGTGGCGCGCTTCAGCACGCTCGTATAGGCGACATCGAAGTCGTAGCCCTCGGCCTTCAGCAGCCGGCCTGCCTGCTTGGCCTGTTCTATGCCGGTTGCGGTCAGGTCGACGTCAGTCCAGCCGGTGAAGCGGTTTTCGAGATTCCAGGTCGATTCGCCGTGACGAATCAGTACCAATTTATGCATGGGGAGGCCTTTGGCAACGCTTGCGAAAGCCGACATTCTAAAATCCGGGGTTTGCCACAGAAAGAACATCGTGAAATTCATCGTCGACAACTGGATGCTGATCTTGCTGGCGCTCAGCTCGGGCGGCATGCTCGCCTGGCCGCTGGTGCGTGGGGCCAATGCAGGATCGCTGACGGCGCAAGGCGCCGTGCAGCTCATCAACCGCGAGCGCGCGGTGGTGATCGACGTGCGCGAGCCGAGCGAGTTTGCGGCGGGCCATATGACCGGCGCCAAGAACGTGCCGCTCGACCAGCTCGAACAGAAGCTCACTGCCACGGTCAAGAACAAGTCGGTGCCCGTGCTTCTGGTGTGCGCCACCGGCGCGCGTGCGCGAAGCGCCGTGGCCACGGCCAAGAAACTCGGCTACGAGCAGGCCCAAGCGGTTGCGGGTGGGCTCAAGTCCTGGAAAGAGGCTAACCTGCCGCTGGAAAAGGCTTGAACTTCTCTCTTTCTCACGCACCATGCAAGCCGTCAAGATGTACACCACCGCCGTTTGCCCTTACTGCATTCGCGCGAAGCAAATTCTCAAGTCCAAGGGCGTCGAGCAGATCGATGAGATCCGCATCGACATCGACCCCCAGGCACGCGCCGCCATGATGGAAATCACGAAGCGCCGCACAGTGCCTCAGATCTTCATCGGAGACACCCATGTCGGCGGCTGCGACGAATTGATCGCACTCGACGGGCGCGGCGGCCTGGTTCCACTGCTGCAGGGCGCCTGAAGCGCCCGGCGATAATCGCCAGCTACTTCCATCGGCCCGCTGCGGGTTCTCCCAGCGGGCCAAATGTTTTTTGAATCTTGAAAGTCCAGCATGGCCGACCAGCAATCCCAAGATCCCGTGTTTCAGATCCAGCGCGTCTACCTGAAGGACTTGTCGCTCGAACAGCCCAACTCGCCGGCCATCCTGCTGGAGCAGGAACAACCCACGGTCGACATTCAGCTCGGTGTCGACGCCCAACCGGTGTCCGACGGCATCTTCGAGATCACCGTTTCCGCCACCGTGCAGACCAAGATTCAGGACAAGACGGTGTTCCTCGTCGAGGCCAAGCAGGCTGGCATCTTCGAGATCCGCAACCTGCCGGAAGACCAGATGGGCCCGATCCTCGGCATTGCCTGCCCGCAGATCGTCTACCCGTACCTGCGCGGCATGTCGCCGACGTCATCCAGCGCGGCGGCTTTCCGCCCGTGCACCTGGCCGAGATCAACTTCCAGGCGATGTTCGAGCAGCAGCAGCACAGGCCGCCGGCCAGCCTCGCCAATCGTCACCCAATAGCAGCACCCAGCCCCGCCGCTGCCGATGAAGATCTGCATACTCGGCGCCGGCGCTGGGGCACCGCGCTGGCGGTCAACGCGGCGGCCCGGCATCAGGTCACGCTGTGGGCGCGCGACGAAGCCCAGGTTCAAGCGATGTGCGGGCGCGCGAGAACGCGCGCTACCTGCCGGGCATTGCGCTTCCCGCATCGCTGGTCTTGCGCGCCGGTACAGCCGCTGCTGCGCTGCAAGGCGCCGATCTCGTGATCGTGGCGACACCGATGGCCGCCCTGCGCGAGCGGCTCTGCGCCTTGCGCGATGTCGACGTTCCGGTGGCATGGTTGTGCAAGGGCGTCGAACCGGCGCTCGCGCAACTGGGCGCCGTCGGTTTGCTCGCCCATGAAATACAGGCGCGCGTGGCGCCGGCATTGCGCGCGGGCGTGTTGAGCGGTCCGAGCTTCGCCCAGGAGGTAGCGCAGGGCCGGCCCGCAGCACTGGTGGCGGCCAGTGCACATCCGCAGGTGCGCGACGCGCTCGTGTCTGCCTTTCACGGACCGGCGCTGCGCGTCTACGCGAACGAGGACATCGTCGGCGTCGAGGTCGGCGGTGCCGTGAAGAACGTGCTCGCGATCGCAACCGGCCTGGCCGACGGTCTTGCGCTCGGGCTCAATGCGCGCGCCGCGCTCATCACCCGCGGGCTGGCCGAGATGACGCGCTTCGGCGTCGCTCTCGGCGCGCGTGCCGAAACGGTCATGGGGCTGTCCGGACTCGGCGATCTGGTGTTGACCGCCACCGGCGATCTGTCGCGTAACCGCAAGGTCGGGCTCCTGCTGGCCGAGGGCCGCACGCTGGCGCATGCGGTGCACTCTCTGGGCCACGTAGCCGAAGGTGTCTGCTGCGCGCGAACGGTAGCGCAACGCGCACGCCATCTGGGCGTCGAGATGCCGATCACCGACAGCATGGTGGCGCTGCTGGACGGCCGCATCGAGCCCGCGGCAGCGGTGGCTGAACTGATGGGGCGCGATCCCGGGGTGGAGTCCGCCTGAGCCTCGGCGGGCGTCTCCGGGGTCACGAAGGGGTGTAGGCCAGCCGAACGTAGATCGGTGCAAAGGCTTCGGCCTGCGTGATGTCGATCAGGGTTTCTTTCGCGAGTTCGAGCATCGCGATGAAGGTCACGATCAGCACTGGCACGCCGCGCGTCACGTCGAAGAGCTTCTCGAACTCGACGAACTGCCGGCCTTGAAGATGCCGCAGCACGATGCTCATGTGCTCGCGCACGCTCAGCTCCTCGCGCGAAATCTTGTGATGCTGAATCAGCCTCGCGCGCTTCAGTATGTCGGCCCAGGCTTCGCGCAGGTCGACCACGTTCACGTCGGGAAAGCGCGGCTTGAGCGACTGCTCGATATGGACCTGCGCCTTCCAGAAATCGCGCCCCGCCTGCGGCATGGCGCCAACCGAAGCGGCCTGCAGCTTGGCCTGTTCGTATTCCATTAGACGGCGTACCAGCTCGGCGCGAGGGTCCTCGACTTCTTCGCCTTCGGCCGTCTTCTTCGGCGGCAGCAGCATGCGCGACTTGATCTCGATCAGCATCGCCGCCATCAGAAGGTATTCGGCCGCGAGTTCGAGATTGGTCCGGCGGACCTGGTCGACATAGGTCAGGTACTGGCGCGTCAGCCCGGCCATCGGGATGTCGAGGATGTTGAAGTTCTGCTTGCGGATCAGATAGAGCAGCAGGTCCAGCGGCCCTTCGAAAGCCTCCAGAAAAACCTGCAGCGCCTCGGGAGGAATATAGAGGTCGTTCGGAAGGGCGAAGAGCGGCTCACCGTATAGCCGTGCGAGCGCGACCTGATCGATCACGTCGGGCATTGCGACGATCGGCCTTGCATCCTCGTCCACGAGCATGTCCCGCCCCTCGGAACTCGCGTCGCCTGCTGCAGCACCCTGCGTATCGCGGCTGCGTGATCTCGCTACGGGCCGGATCGCCACTTGCTGACTTACTTGGTGCGGTTCTGGTAGACGTACGCTTGCTGCGGTACCTGGGCCTGGCCGTATTCGTCGAGCGCATCGCGATCGAGGTGCTTGTCCCACAGCAGTGCACGGCCGGCGCGCTGTTCGGCCTCCAGCGTCGGCTTCTTTTCCTTCATTTCCTCGATGAAGCTGGTGATCTCGGATGTGTAGTGGGGGCGGGCGAAGATGGACATGGACTTTGGACCTTTGGCGCGGATTTTACCGGCGGCCCGTTCATCCGGCCGCTGCCATCGCCCGCACCGGTGGAATCCGCCTTGAACCCGCGCCCGCCATGCGATAGCGTTGCGGGGCCCATTCAAACAAGGAGATATTCATGCGCCGCTATTCGCTGTACCTCGCCTCCATCGCCGCAACGGCGCTCCTGCTGGCCGCTTGCAGTACCGGCGGGCCCGCTGCGCCCAAGAGCCGCATGGGCTTCTTCGTGACCAGTGCAAATGCTGGCAAGGGCGCCGATTTCGGTGGACTCGCAGGCGCCGATCGCTACTGCCAGAGCCTGGCCGCGAGCGCAGGCGCCGGCAGCCGGACTTGGCGCGCCTATTTGAGCAGCAGTGCCATGGCCGGCAGCGCTGCAGTGAACGCCCGCGACCGCATCGGCAGCGGCCCGTGGCTCAATGTGAAAGGCGATCTGATCGCCAGCAATGTCGACGAGCTGCATGGCGCCAACAAGCTCAGCAAGCAGACGGCGCTGACCGAAAAAGGAGAGCCCATCAGCGGCCGCGGCGATCCGGTCAACCTGCACGACATCCTGACCGGCTCTTCGCCGGAAGGCCGAGCGGTCAGCGATGCCAAGGACAACACCTGCGGCAACTGGACCAAGAGCGGCGACGGTTCGGCCATCGTCGGCCACCACGACCGGATCGGGCTGCGCGACGACGCGCCGTCCAAGTCTTGGAACTCCTCGCACGCCACGCAAGGATGCAGCATCGATGCGCTGAAAAGAACCGGTGGCGGCGGCCTTGTCTACTGCTTCGCACAGTGATGGGGCTCTCCCCCGCGCTTAGCGCACTTAGCGCACTTCGTGTCGCTTTGGCCAACCCCCTTCCGGGGGCAAAACCAGCGTCCCGGCGCGGCCGGTTCCGCGGTGTTCGTGGGTCGAGCTTTCTGGCGTTGATACTCTGCCTCGCCGCCTGCGATCCGCAACGCATCGACCAACTGGAGGAGGGCGTCTCTACAGAAGCCGACGTACGGGCGCGCTTCGGCGAGCCCGAGAACATCTGGGATTCGCCCAGCGGCCGCGTCCTCGAATACAACCGCCAGCCGCAGGGGCAGAAGAACTACATGATCACCGTCGGCGCCGACGGCAAGATGAACGCGCTGCGCCAGGTGCTCACGCCCGAGAACTTCGCCCGGGTGCAGCCCGGCATGGCCATGGAAGACCTGCGCAAGCTGCTCGGCAAGCCGGCTCGGCGAACGCCTTATGCGCTGAAGAAGGAAACCGCATGGGAATGGCGCTGGGTCCAGCCGCCGAACTCGCCGATGGTCTTTACTGCCACGCTCAATGACGACCAGCGCGTGGTGCGCTCGGGCTCATCGCCGGACCGGAGCACCGAAGCGAATTCCAACTAGGCGCTGCGGCCGCGCTCTGCCGCCGCCAGTTCGGCCGCAAAGCCGGAGCGTTCGAAAACCTCCTGCGGCTGTTCCTGCAGGGATTCGACGCGCAACACGCCG